>NZ_JBFALJ010000005.1:0-341483 GCF_040660195.1 Streptomyces sp. NPDC050147
GGGGTGGGGGGGGGGGGGTTGTGTCTCTCGTGCGGGGGGGGGGCCGCGCCGCGCCGCCCGCCGCCCCCCCCCGCCCCCATCTGCGTAGGAACTGGTCTGCGTAGGGACTGTTAGAGCTTGTCGATCACGTAGTCGATGCACTTCGTCAGCGCCTCGACGTCCGCGGGGTCGATCGCCGGGAACATCGCCACGCGAAGCTGGTTGCGGCCGAGCTTCCGGTACGGCTCCGTGTCCACGATGCCGTTGGCCCGCAGAGCCTTGGCAACAGCGGCAGCGTCGATCTCGTCCGCGAAGTCGATCGTGCCGATGACCTGCGAGCGCTTGGCCGGGTCGGAGACGAACGGCGTCGCGTACTTGGACTCCTCGGCCCAGCCGTACAGCGTGCGCGAGGAGGCGGCCGTGCGGCCGGTGGTGAACTCCAGGCCGCCCTGGCTGTTCATCCACTCCAGCTGCTCACCGAGCAGGAAGAGCGTGGCGAGCGCCGGCGTGTTGTACGTCTGGTTCTTGCGGGAGTTGCCGATCGCCGTGGGAAGGCTGAAGAACTCCGGGACGTGACGGCCGCTCGCGTGGACGCGCTCGGCACGCTCGATGGCGGCGGGAGAGAAGAGGCCGATCCACAGTCCGCCGTCCGACGCGAAGGACTTCTGCGGGGCGAAGTAGTAGACGTCCGTCTCGGCGATGTCGACCGGGAGGCCGCCCGCGCCGGAGGTGGCGTCCACCAGGACGAGGGAACCCTCGTCCGCGCCGGCCACCCGTTTGATGGGGGCCGCGACGCCGGTCGAGGTCTCGTTGTGCGTGAAGGCGTAGACGTCCACGCCCGCCTCCGCCCGCGGCTCCGGGTGCGTGCCCGGCTCGCTGGTGATCACGCTGGGCTCGGCCAGCCACGGGGCGAGCTTCGAGGCCTTGGCGAACTTGGAGGAGAACTCGCCGAAGCTGAGGTGCTGCGACTTGTTCTCGATGAGGCCGTGCGTCGCGACGTCCCAGAAGGCGGTGGAGCCGCCGTTGCCCAGGATCACCTCGTACCCCTCGGGGAGGGAGAAGAGGTCGCGCACACCCTCGCGCACCTTGCCGACCAGGTTCTTGACCGGGGCCTGGCGGTGGGAGGTGCCGAGCAGGGAGGTACCGGTGGCGGCGAGCGCGTCCAGCGCCTCCGTGCGCACCTTGGAGGGGCCCGCGCCGAAACGTCCGTCGGCGGGCTTGATGTCAGCGGGAATCTGGATCTCAGCCACGGGGTGAGCCTAACGGCTTCCGGCGCGCCGGATTCGGGGTGTCCGTCCGGTGAGACCGTGGGACGGACCCAGCGTCACCGGCAGCTCGTACAGGTCGTTCTGCGTCACCACCGGCTTGTTCCGCAGTTCGCGGGGAGCGACCGCCAGGGCCAGGTGGGGGAAGCGCTCGTAGAGGGCCGCGAGCGCCACCCCCGCCTCCAGGCGGGACAGGGCCGCCCCGGGACAGACGTGCGGACCGTGGCCGAAGGAGATGTGGCGGTTCGACGAGGGCGCGGACGTGCGCGAGATGTCGAAGGCGCCCGCCGTGGGCCCGTGCGCCCGCTCGTCGCGGCCGATCGCCGCGTACGACACGATCAGCGCGTCACCCTCGCGGATCACCTTGTCGCCCACCTGGACGTCCTCGGCCGCGAACCGGATCAGGACGTGCGAGGTCGGCGTGGAGTACCGCAGCGTCTCCTCCACGACCATCTCCCAGCTCGCCTCGCCGGACAGGACGAGCGCGAGCTGCTCGGGATGGGCCGAGAGGTTGACCACCGCGTTGACGATCAGCGAGATCGTCGTCTCGTGTCCCGCCGCGACCATCAGCTGGAGCGTGGAGACGATCTCCGCGTCGGTGAGGTGGTCGCCGCCCTCCGACGCGAGGATCAGGGCACTGGTCAGATCGTCGCCGGGCTCGGCACGCCGCGCGGCGACGATCCCCTCCATCATGGCGGCGAGCTCGCCCAGCGTCGCCACGACCTCGGCGGGCGGCGTCTGGGTGGAGAAGAACTTGTCGAAGAGGACCTTCAGGCGCGGATGGTCGGCGGAGTCGATGCCCATCAGGTCACTGATGACGTACATGGGCAGCGGGTAGGCGAACTCGGCCTTGAGATCCACGACCTGGCCGCCGTCCGACGGGAGCCGGTCCAGGAGGCCCTTCGTCAGCTCCGCGATCCGCCCCCGCATCCGCTCCACCCGCCGCGGCGTCAGCGCCTGCGCGACCAGGGCGCGCATCCGGCGGTGCTCCTCGCCGTCGACCGTCAGCATCGAGCGGCCCGGGTTGGCCAGGCCGATCAGCGGCCAGTCGGCGGGTATCTCACCCCGCCGCCAGGCGCCCCACACGCCGATGTCCTTCACCAGGCGCTTGTCGCCGAGGAGTTGGCGGGCCTCTGCGTGGTGCGTGACCGCCCAGACGGGCACACCGCCGGGCAGCTCCACCTCGGCGAGCGGGCCCGCGGCACGCAGCCTGGCGCTCTCGCCGTCCAGGTCGGTGACGAAGGGGTCGAGGACGATGCGGTCGGGTGCGGTGCGGGCGGGGCAGCCGGTCGTCATCGGGGCTCTCCTCTGGGTCCACGCGGGTTCTGATGATCAAGTCGCGGCAACTATAGGCGCGCGTCGGGTGTTTGACCGCGGCCGGTTCGGGCCTTCGCGGATGCATATTGAGGGCATGGATATCGGCATGAGTGATCTCGGAGGCGTGGAAGCGGAACTGCGGGCAGCGGTACGGGGGGAGGTGGACTTCTCCGTCACCGCGCGGGCCCTGAACACCATGGACGCGTCCAACTACCGTCGCGTGCCGCTCGGCGTCCTCGCCCCGCGCGACGCGGACGACGTGGCCGCGGCGCTCGCCGTGTGCCGTGCGCGCGGGGTGCCCGTGGTGGCCCGCGGCGCGGGCACGTCCATCGCCGGGCAGGCGACCGGCACGGGGCTCGTCCTCGACTTCACCCGGCACATGAACCGGATCGTGTCCCTGGACGCCGAGTCGCGGACCGCGGTCGTCCAGCCCGGCGTGATCTGCGACGACCTGCGGGGCGCGGCGGCTGCCCACGGCCTGACCTTCGGCCCCGACCCGTCCACCCACAACCGCTGCACCTTGGGCGGCATGATCGGCAACAACTCCTGCGGGTCGCACTCGGTCGCCTGGGGCACGACCGCCGACAACGTCGCCTCGCTCTCGGTGGTGAGCGGAGCCGGTGCGCGGCTGGCTCTCGCGCAGGGCTGGCAGGGCGCTCCCGATGGCCTCCGTGCCCTCCTGGAGCCCGAGTCGGAGCTGCTGCGCACCGGCTTCCCGGAGCTGCCGCGCCGTATCTCCGGCTATGCGCTCGACGCCACGCTTCCCGAGCGGGGAGTGGATCTGGCCCGCTCCTTCTGCGGGTCGGAGGGCACGCTCGGCGTGCTGACGGAGGCGGTCGTACGCCTCGTCGAGTCGCCACGCGCGCGTGCGCTCGCGGTCCTCGGGTACGCCGACGAGAGCGCCGCGGCCGAGGCCGCTGCCGGGTTGCTGCCGCACGGGCCTCTGACGGTGGAGGGCATGGCGGCCGACCTCGTACGGGGCTCCGCGGGGCTGCCCAAGGGCGGCGCCTGGCTGTTCGTGGAGACGGGCGGCGCGAGCGAGGGTCAGGCACGCGCGCGTGCGCAGGCGATCGCGCGGGCGGTGTCGGGGGACACGGTGGACTCCGTGGTCGTGACGGACCCGGCGGGGCAGCGCGCGCTGTGGCGGGTTCGGGAGGACGCCAGCGGGACGGCGACGCGGATGCCGGACGGCAGCGAGGCGTGGCCGGGGTGGGAGGACTGCGCGGTGCCGCCCGCACGGCTCGGGGCGTACCTGCGGGACTTCAGGGGGCTGCTCGCCGAGCACGGGCTGCGCGGGACTCCGTACGGGCACTTCGGGGACGGCTGCATTCACGTACGCATCGACTTCGACCTGCTGAGCGAGGTGGGCGTGCGACGCTTCCGCCGCTTCTCGGAGGAACTGGCGCAGCTCGTGGTCGCGCACGGGGGTTCGCTGTCGGGCGAGCACGGGGACGGGCAGGCGCGGGCCGAGCTCCTGCCGAAGATGTACGGGGCTGACCTCGTCCGGCTGTTCGAGCGGGTGAAGGGGGTGTGGGACCCGGCGGACCTGCTGAACCCCGGGATGCTGGTGCGCCCCGCGCCGCTGGACACGAATCTGCGGTTCGCCCCGCTGCCGCGGAAGCCGGTGGACGTGGCCTTCGGCTACCCGCATGACGGCGGGGACTTCTCCGCGGCGGTGCGCAGGTGCGTGGGCGTCGCGAAGTGCCGTACGGCTTCGGCCGGTGCGGGGGGCGGGGTGATGTGCCCGTCCTTCCGGGTCACGGGGGAGGAGGAGCATTCCACGCGGGGCCGGGCCCGTCTCCTGCACGAGATGCTCGCGGGCGAGGTGGTCACGGACGGCTGGCGTTCGGAGGAGGTGCGGGACGCGCTCGACTTGTGCTTGTCCTGCAAGGGGTGCCGGTCGGACTGTCCGGTGGGCGTGGACATGGCCACGTACAAGGCGGAGTTCCTGCACCACCACTACGAGGGCCGCAGGCGCCCCGCGGCGCACTACGCGATGGGCTGGCTGCCGCTGTGGCTGCGCCTGGTCTCGCGGACGCGCATGGCGGGGGTGGCCAACGCGCTGGCCCGGGTGGCGGTACTGGCGGCGTCGGCCAAGAGGCTGGGCGGGATCGCACCGGAGAGGGAGATTCCGCGGCTTGCGGGGGAGACGTTCCGGCGGTGGTTCCGGGGGCGGGATGTTTCCCGGGCTTCGGGGGGCCCGGCGGTCGTTCTCTGGCCGGACACGTTCACGGACCACTTGTCACCGGCGGTGGGCCGGGCCGCGGTGCGGGTCCTGGAGGACGCGGGGCTGCGGGTGGTGGTGCCGCCGGGGGATGTGTGCTGCGGCTTGACCTATGTGTCGACGGGGCAACTGGACCGAGCGCGCGCGGTGATGCGCAGGACCCTGGAGCGGATGGGGCCGCTGCTGGACTCGGGGGCGCCCCTCGTGGTCCTCGAACCGAGCTGCGCGGCGGCGCTGAAGACGGACCTGGTGGAGCTGTCGGGCGACGACGAGCGGGCGAGGGAACTCGCGGGCCGCGTACGGACGTTCGCGCAGGCCCTGGAGGAACTGGCCCCGGAGTGGTCGCCGCCGAGGATCGGCCGACCGGTGGTGGGTCAGACGCACTGCCACCAGCACGCGGTCCTTGGCGACGCGGCCGAACGCCGCCTGCGGGAGAAGGCGGGCCTGGAGGGCGGGTTGAGCGGCGGCTGCTGCGGCCTCGCGGGCAACTTCGGTTTCGAGGCGGGCCATTACGAGGTCTCCGCGGCATGCGCGGAGGAGCAACTGCTGCCGGCGGTACGGGGCGCCGTGCCGGAGCCGGAGGGCGGCCCCGTGGTCCTCGCGGACGGCTTCTCCTGCCGCACGCAGCTGGAGCAGCTGGGGGAGGGTGCGCGGGGTCGGCATCTGGCGGAGGTCTTGGCGGAGGGGCTGGGGAAGGGGTCGGCGGAGAGTTCGGGGGAGCTCTGAGAGGACTGACGGACTGACTCAGGCCCCGCGAACGCCGTCTCCCGCCCCCGCCCGCAGCTCTGCCCGCAGCTCCCCGTGCAGGCGGGCGATCGTCCCGCACACCAGTGGCATGACCAGCGGAGGCAGCAGGAGCAGGGCCACGGCTGTGGGCAGGATCATGACCAGTACGCCAGTGATCCATACGTTGTCGTCGCTGAGCCACAGCATGCCGAGTCCCGCGAAGTGGGCGAGAGGGGCGAGCGCGTACGCGGCCAGAAGGACGACGAGTGCCGCGGTCGCCATGAGCAGCGTGCCCAGCCCGAAGACGCGCATACGCGCCCCGCGGGTCAGCACCCAGGAGCGGTACAGCGCCACGAACGGCGACCGGCGTTCCAGCACCGTCTCAGCGGTGGCCGGCGAAAGGCGGAAGTACAGCAGCGGGCCCAGACACATGACGCCGATCGGCAGCACCCACCCCACCAGCGTGTACAGCGGGGTCGCGGTCTCGCCCAGAGGCGTGGGCTCGACCCCGGGCACCTCACCCCTCTCGACGAACATCCACAGCACATAACCCGCGAGCACCATGGCGCCCACGGCCAGACCGGTCAGCGCGTTGACCGCGAGGGCGGCGGGAAGACGCCGCCGGGTGCGCCGCCACAACGCGCGGACGCTCAGCGCCCCGCCGTCGCGCGTGGCGTGACAGTCCGCGACGGCGTACGCGGCGTGCAGGACGGAGACGACGAGAAGTCCCAGCACGAGCAGCAGCAGCGACACCACGGAACCGACCCTCACCAGCGGGAACCAGCCACCGTCGGCGTAGGCCACGTAGGAGTCCTCGTTGGCGATGTTGCGGTCCGCGTAGTTCCGGACGCCCTCGAAGGTGTCCCACGCCGCCGCGAACCCACCGGCCACGATCGCGCAGCCGAGGAGCGCGGTCAGGGCGGCCACGCGCAGGGTGAAGCCGTACGCCGCGCCGCGGTAGCCCCTGACGAGGGCGGCGCTCAGCACCCCGCCGACCCCGCCGGGCCTGCCGCACGGCTGCTCGGTGGGCTGGTTTCCGTCGCGCGCCATGGACTGACCCGACTTCCTTGCGGTTGCGTGGTGACTGCACCCAAGACGCTGTGCGGGCGTGCGGGGTTCCGGCGCCACCCACCATGTGGACCTGGTTTGCGTACAGCAGTGAAAGCGCTCCACAATCCTGACGTGGTCTACTACCTTGGACGGTCCAGTCCAGGTGAGTGGACTGGTCGGATGGGCCGGGGACGGAAGAAACGGAAGGGTTGGCTGTGGACGCGTCGAGGAGTGGTCAGGAGGCGGCACCCGGTGGGCGGTGGGGTGCCCTCGGGCCCGTCGGGCTGGTGCTCGCGGGCGGCGTCTCCGTCCAGTTCGGCGGGGCCGTCGCCGTGAGCGTGATGCCCAAGGCCGGCGCCCTCGGCATCGTGACTCTGCGGCTCGCCTTCGCCGCGCTGGTGCTGATGATCGTCTGCCGGCCCGCGTTGCGCGGGCACTCGCGCGCCGACTGGGGGACCGTCGTCGCCTTCGGCGTGGCCATGGCCGGGATGAACGGGCTCTTCTATCAGTCCGTCGCCCGGATTCCGATGGGGCCCGCCGTCACGCTCGAGGTGCTGGGGCCCTTGGCGCTCTCCGTCTTCGCCTCGCGGCGTGCGGTGAATCTCGTGTGGGCCGGGCTCGCCCTGTGCGGTGTCTTCCTGCTGGGGGGCGGGGGCGGATTCAGTGGGCTCGATCCAGTCGGAGTCGCGTACGCCCTTGGTGCCGGTGCCATGTGGGCCGCGTACATCATGTTCAGCGCCCGTACGGGGCGTCGCTTCCCGCAGGCCGACGGGCTCGCCCTCGCGATGGTCGTCGCCGCTGTCCTCTTCCTGCCGCTCGGCCTCATCGAATCCGGGGAGAAGCTGGTGCGGCCCGAGGTGCTCGCGCTGGGCGCGGCCGTCGCCCTGATGTCCTCCGTGCTGCCGTACACCCTCGAACTGCTCGCCCTGCGCAGGCTTCCCGCCTCCACCTTCGCGATCATGATGAGTCTGGAACCGGCCATCGCCGCCGTCGCCGGATTCCTCGTGCTGAACCAGGCCCTTTCCGTGAACGAGGCCCTCGCCATCTCGCTGGTCATCGCCGCCAGCATGGGCGCCGTGCGCACCCAGGTCGGGCGTGGCCGGGCGCGCAAGGCCGGCGGTGTCGTGTCGGGCGCCGCTCCAGAGGTCATCCCGGCCGCCACCCCGGAGGCCGTGGTGGCGGAGGCCCAGGAGTCCGGCCAGGAGTCCGGCCAGGAGCCCGCCCAGGAGTCCGTCCAGGGGGCCACCCGGGAGTCCGTCACGGAGACGTCCGGAAAGTAATGCAAGCACGCTTGCTTGTTTCTCCGGGCGCTGCCATGCTCCGGGGCACTCCCCCAAGCTCTCAACTCCGTTCGAGCAGGGGGGACCCCCATCCGTGCCCCGAGGGGAGCGCTCCGTGCCCGAAGCCGTGCCCGTACTCGACGATCTGCGCCGTGAGAGCGAGGAACTCGACCGGCTGGTCGGGGGGTTGAGCGAGGAGCGCTGGGCGCTTCTCACCCCTGCCGACGGCTGGACCGTCGCCCATCAGATCGCCCATCTCGCCTGGACCGACCGGGCCGCGCTGACCGCCGTCACCGACGAAGACGCCTTCGGGCGGCTTGTCGAGGAGGCCCTCGCGGCCCCCGATTCGTTCGTCGACGCCGGGGCCGACGAGGGGGCCGCGCTGCCGCCCGGTGAGTTGCTCGCCCAGTGGCGCGCCGGGCGCGAGGCTCTGCTGAAAGCCCTGACGGCCGCCCCGCGCGGCACCCGCTTCCCCTGGTACGGGCCGCCCATGTCGGCCACCTCCATGGCGACCGCCCGGCTCATGGAGACCTGGGCCCACGGCCAGGACGTCGCCGACACGCTGGGCGTCGAGCGGACGCCGACCGACCGGCTGCGGCACATCGCGCACATCGGCGTCCGGGCCCGGGACTTCTCCTTCGGGGTACGCGGGCTGACCGCGCCCGAGTCCCCCTTCCGCGTCGAGCTCCGGCTGCCCTCCGGTGAGCCATGGACCAGCGGGCCCGAGGACGCCGCCCAGCGGGTGACCGGGCCCGCGCTCGACTTCTGCCTGCTCGTCACGCAACGCGCGCACCGGGACGACCTCGCCGTGCGGGCAGAAGGCGCCGACGCCGAGCGGTGGCTGAGCATCGCGCAGGCCTTCGCGGGGCCGCCGGGGAAGGGACGCCCGGCCAAGGAGGGCGGGAGGTGACCGCCCCGCCGCCCGCCCCGCGAGCCACCCCGCCGACCGACTCGCCGGCCGCCCCGCTGCGGATCGGCAACGCCTCCGGCTTCTACGGCGACCGCTTCGACGCCATGCGCGACATGCTCACCGGCGGCCCGCTCTCCGTCCTCACCGGCGACTACCTCGCCGAGCTGACCATGCTGATCCTGGGCCGCGACCGGCTCAAGGACCCCGCCCGCGGCTATGCGAAGACCTTCCTGCGGCAGCTGGAGGAGTGCCTGGGGCTCGCCAAGGAGCGGGGCGTGAGGATCGTCGCCAATGCCGGAGGGCTCAACCCCGGCGGGCTCGCCGACGCCGTACGGGAGTTGGCCGGTCGTCTCGGAATCGGCGTGCGGGTCGCGCATGTGGAAGGGGACGACCTCGGGCGCCGCTTTCCGGACGCTCTCACCGCCAACGCCTACCTCGGCGGCGCCGGAATCGCCGCCTGTCTGCGCGCCGGAGCCGACGTCGTCGTCACCGGGCGGGTGACCGACGCCGCCCTCGTCACCGGGCCCGCCGCCGCACACTTCGGGTGGGGCGACGGCGACCACGACCGGCTCGCGGGAGCGGTCGTCGCCGGGCACATCCTCGAATGCGGCACCCAGGCCACCGGGGGCAACTACGCCTTCTTCGGCGAGCGTGCGCGGCGCGATCTCATCCGGCCGGGGTTTCCGCTCGCCGAGATCCATGAGGACGGAACCAGCGTCATCACCAAGCACGACGGCACGGGCGGTTTCGTGGACGTCGGCACGGTCACCGCGCAGTTGCTGTACGAGACGTCCGGCGCCCGGTACGCCGGGCCGGACGTCACCGCCCGGCTCGACACGGTCGCCCTCACGCAGGAGGGACCCGACCGGGTCCGCGTATCCGGTGTGCGCGGAGAGGCGCCGCCGCCCGACCTCAAGGTCGGCCTGAACCGGCTCGGCGGCTTCCGCAACGAAGTCGTCTTCGTCCTCACCGGGCTCGACGTGGAGGCCAAGGCGGGCCTGGTCCGCGCGCAGGTCGAGGACGCGCTCGCACGGTCCGAGTCCCGCCCTCAAGAGGTGCGGTGGGAGCTCGCCCGCACCGACCGGCCCGACGCCCCCAGCGAAGAGACCGCCTCCGCCGTCCTGCGCCTCGTCGTGCGCGACCCGCGGCAGGACCCCGTCGGCCGCGCCCTGAGCGGCGCCGCGATCGAACTGGCCCTCGGCAGCTACCCCGGGTTCCACGTGACGGCGCCCCCGGGCAAGGGCGCACCCTACGGAGTCTTCGAAGCCGCCTACGTCGAGCGCGGCACCGTCGACCACGTGGCCGTCCTGCCCGGCGGCGAGCGGCTGCACGTCGAGAGCAAGGCCGAGGCTCCCGGCGACAGCCGCGTACCGCTCCTACCGCTCGCACCGCTCGCACCGCTCGCACCGCTCGCACCGGAGGACCTCGACCAGCCGCCCCTGCCCGTGCCCCTCCCACCGGGCCCCACCCGCCGCGCCCCCCTCGGCCTCGTCGCCGGGGCCCGCAGCGGCGACAAGGGCGGGGACGCGAACGTCGGCGTCTGGGTGCGCACGGACGACGCCTGGCGATGGCTCGCCCACGAACTGACCGTCGAGCGGTTCCGTCGACTCATCCCAGAGGCAGCGGGGCTGACCGTCGTACGCCACGCCCTGCCGAACCTGCGGGCGCTGAACTTCGTCGTCACGGGAATCCTCGGCGCGGGCGTCGCGTCCCAGGCCCGCTTCGACCCCCAGGCCAAGGGCCTCGGGGAGTGGCTGCGCGCCCGCCACCTCGACATACCGGCCGCACTCCTCGAAGCGGCCGACCCGGCATCAGCAGCGACGACCCCACCGACGGAGGTACTCCCGTGACCGTCCTCGCGTCCGCGCTCGACCCCGCGAGCGCCGAGTACGCCGAGCACCGCGAGGCCATGCTGGCCAAGCTCGCCGAGCTCGACGCCGAGCAGGCCAAGGCCCTTGAGGGCGGCGGCGAGAAGTACGTGGCCCGGCACCGGGGGCGCGGAAAGCTGCTGGCCCGGGAACGGATCGAGCTGCTCCTCGACCCCGATACGCCGTTCCTCGAACTGTCGCCGCTCGCCGCCTGGGGGAGCGACTACCCCGTGGGCGCCTCGATGGTCACCGGCATCGGTGTCGTCGAGGGGGTGGAGTGCCTGATCACCGCCAACGACCCGACCGTACGCGGCGGCGCCAGCAACCCGTGGACCCTGAAGAAGGCCTTCCGGGCGCACGAGATCGGTCATGCCAACCGGCTGCCGTCCATCCATCTCGTGGAGTCCGGGGGCGCCGATCTCCCCTCCCAGAAGGAGATCTTCATCCCGGGCGGCGCGCTGTTCAAGCACCTCACCCAGTCGTCGGCCGCCGGTGTCCCGACGGTCGCCGTCGTCTTCGGCAACTCCACGGCGGGCGGCGCGTACGTCCCCGGCATGAGCGACCACGTGATCATGGTCAAGGAGCGCGCCAAGGTCTTCCTCGGCGGCCCGCCCCTGGTGAAGATGGCCACCGGCGAGGAGAGCGACGACGAGTCGCTCGGCGGCGCCGAGATGCACGCGCGCGAGTCGGGCCTCGCCGACTATCTCGCCGAGGACGAGCGCGACGCGCTGAGGCAGGCGAGGCGGGTCGTCAGACGCCTCAACTGGAAGAAGGCGTACGCCGATCCGGTCGTGGCCGTCGAGCCGCCCAAGTACGACGAGGACGAGCTGCTCGGCATCGTGCCCGGCGACCTCAAGGTGCCCTTCGACCCGCGCGAGGTCATCGCCCGCGTCGTCGACGCCTCCGACTTCGACGAGTTCAAGCCGCTCTACGGGCCGAGCCTCACCACGGGGTGGGCCTCGCTGCACGGCTATCCCATCGGGATTCTCGCCAACGCGCAGGGCGTGCTCTTCAGCGAGGAGTCCCAGAAGGCCGCCCAGTTCATCCAGTTGGCCAACCAGCGCGACATTCCGCTGCTCTTCCTGCACAACACCACCGGCTACATGGTCGGCAAGGAGTACGAGCAGGGCGGCATCATCAAGCACGGCGCGATGATGATCAACGCCGTGTCGAACTCGCGGGTGCCGCACCTCAGCGTCCTGATGGGCGCCTCGTACGGGGCCGGGCACTACGGCATGTGCGGGCGCGCCTACGACCCGCGCTTCCTCTTCGCCTGGCCGAGCTCCAAGTCGGCCGTCATGGGGCCGCAGCAGCTCGCGGGAGTCCTGTCCATCGTGGCCAGGCAGTCCGCCGCCGCGAAGGGGCAGCCCTACGACGACGAGGCGGACGCCGCCCTGCGCGCCATGGTGGAGCGGCAGATCGAGTCGGAGTCGCTGCCGATGTTCCTCTCCGGCCGTCTCTACGACGACGGCGTCATCGATCCCCGCGACACCCGCACGGTCCTCGGCCTGTGCCTGTCAGCGATCCACACGGCTCCCTATGAGGGCGCGCGCGGTGGCTTCGGCGTCTTCCGGATGTGAGGGGCTCACGATGACCAGCACCACGGCCGGCACCACGACCGGCACCATCATCAGCACGACCGGCACCACCGCCATCAGATCCATCCTGGTCGCCAACCGCGGCGAGATCGCCTGCCGCGTCTTCCGCACCTGCCGCGACCTCGGCATCACCACCGTGGCGGTCTACTCCGACGCCGACGCGGACGCCCTGCACGTCCGCGAGGCCGACACGGCCGTGCGGCTGCCCGGCTCGGCGCCCGCCGACACGTATCTGCGCGGCGAACTCGTCGTGAAGGCCGCCCAGGCGGCGGGCGCGGACGCCGTCCACCCCGGCTACGGCTTCCTCTCGGAGAACGCGGACTTCGCGCGCGCGGTCCTCGACGCCGGGCTCGTATGGATCGGGCCCTCGCCCGAGGCGATCGCGTCCATGGCGTCCAAGACCCGCGCCAAGGAGCTCATGGGCATCTCGCCGATGGCCGTGGACGAGGTCACGGAGGCGGATCTGCCGGTCCTGGTGAAGGCGGCGTCCGGTGGCGGCGGGCGCGGCATGCGCGTCGTACGGGAACTGGACGCACTCAAAGGAGAGTTGGCCGCCGCCCGGGTGGAGGCGGCCGGCGCCTTCGGGGACGGCGAGGTCTTCGTCGAGCCCTATCTGGAGGGCGGCCGGCACGTCGAGGTGCAGATCATGGCCGACGCGCATGACACCGTCTGGGCGCTCGGCACGCGGGACTGCACGCTCCAGCGCAGGCACCAGAAGGTCATCGAGGAGTCCCCGGCACCGGGCCTCGCCGCCGCACTCGTCGAGGAGCTGCACGCGCAGGCCGTGCGCGCGGCACGCGTGACCGGATACCGGGGGGCGGGCACCGTGGAGTTCCTGGTCGCGGACGGACGGGCGCACTTCCTGGAGATGAACACCCGACTCCAGGTGGAACACCCGGTCACCGAGGCCGTGTTCGGAGTCGACCTCGTGGCGCTTCAGATCCAGGTGGCGGAGGGCGCCCGGCTCGCCGAAGAGCCGCCGCCCGCACGCGGTCACGCGGTGGAGGCCCGCCTCTACGCCGAGGACCCGGCCGCTGAGTGGGCCCCGCAGACCGGCACCCTGCACCGGCTTTCCGTGCCGGGCGTGCGGCTCGACACGGGATACGCGGGCGGCGACACGATCGGCGTGCACTACGACCCGATGCTGGCCAAGGCCGTCGCGTACGCCCCTACGCGTGCCCAGGCCCTGCGTGGCCTCGCGGGCGCGCTGGAGCGTGCGGTCGTCCACGGCCTGGTCACCAACAGGGAGTTGCTCGTACGGTCCTTGCGGCACCCCGAGTTCGTCGAGGCCCGCATGGACACCGGCTTCTACGACCGGCACCTCGCCGAGCTCGCCGCCCCCGCCCCGGACCCGTACGCCCCACTGGCCGCCGCGCTCGCCGACGCGCACGGGCGCTCGCGGTTCGGCGGCTTCCGCAACCTCGCCTCTCAGCCGCAGGTCAAGCGCTTGAGGAGCGAGCCGGACGGTACCGAGCACGAGGTGCGCTACCGCCATACACGGGAGGGCCTGAGCGCGGAAGAGGTGCGGGTGCTCTCCGTCTCACGTGAGCTCGTCCTGCTCGAGATCGACGGCGTACGACGGCAGTTCCCTGTCAGCCGGTACGGCGACGGTCGCGTGTACGTCGGCAACACGGCCCTCACCATCCTCCCGCTGCTCCCCGAGCCCACCGTCCGCCAAGAGCCCGGCTCCCTGCTCGCCCCGATGCCCGGCACCGTCGTACGCCTGGCCGAGGGGCTCGCGGAAGGGGCGCGGGTCCAAGCGGGGCAGCCCCTCATCTGGCTGGAGGCCATGAAGATGGAGCACCGCATCTGTGCTCCCGCCTCCGGCACGCTCACCACCCTGCACGCCGCGCCCGGCCGCCAGGTCGAGGTCGGCGCGCTGCTCGCCGTCGTAGACGTCGTACAGGAGGAACAGTCCGTATGAGCACCGTCCTCGAAACCGAAGAGCACCAGGCCCTGCGCGCGGCCGTCGCCGCACTCGGCAAGCGTTACGGCCGCGCGTACATGTCCCGGGTCGTGGCGGGCGAAGGCCACCCCGACGAACTGTGGGCCGACGCCGCCAAGCTCGGCTACCTGGGCGTGAACCTGCCCGAGGAGTACGGCGGCGGGGGCGGCGGCATATCAGAACTCTCCATTGTCCTGGAGGAGTTGGGTGCGGCGGGCTGCCCGCTCCTGATGATGGTCGTCTCGCCCGCCATCTGCGGAACGGTCATCGCCCGCTTCGGCACCGACGAGCAGAAGCGGGCCTGGCTGCCCGGTCTCGCCGACGGCAGCCGCACCATGGCGTTCGGCATCACCGAGCCCGACGCGGGCTCGAACTCCCACCGGATCACCACGACCGCCCGCAAGGACGAGGCGACCGGCGACTGGCTCCTGACCGGCCGCAAGGTGTTCATCTCGGGTGTCGACATCGCCGACGCGACGCTGATCGTGGGCCGTACGGAAGACGCCAGGACCGGCAGCCTCAAGCCCTGCCTGTTCATCGTCCCGCGCGAGACGGAGGGCTTCGAACGGCGGCGGATCGAGATGGAGCTCCAGGCGCCGGAGAAGCAGTTCGAGCTGACCCTGGACGACGTACGGCTGCCCGCCGACGCGCTGGTGGGCGACGAGGACGCCGGGCTGCTCCAGCTTTTCGCCGGCCTCAACCCCGAGCGGATCATGACGGCGGCGTTCTCGATCGGCATGGCGCGCTTCGCCCTCTCCCGGGCGGTCGGATACGCCAAGGAACGCAGCGTCTGGAAGAGCCCGATCGGCGCCCACCAGGCGATCGCGCACCCTCTCGCCCAGTCCCACATCGACATCGAGCTGGCCCGCCTGATGATGCAGAAGGCCGCCCGGCTCTATGACCAGGGCGACGACATGGGCGCGGGCGAGGCCGCCAACATGGCCAAGCTCGCGGCTGCCGACGCGTGCGTGAAGACCGTCGACCAGTCGGTGCACACGCTCGGCGGCAACGGCCTGACCAAGGAGTTCGGCCTGGCCTCCCTGATCGTGGCGTCGCGGGTGGCCCGGATCGCCCCGGTGAGCCGGGAAATGATCCTCAACTACGTGTCGCACCAGACGCTCGGCCTGCCCAAGTCGTACTGAACCCGCCGTCTCGAACAGAGGTGATCCGCATGGGACTCGTGCACGCGCCCCACGAGCGCGGCATCGTCACGCTCACCCTCGACAACCCCGCCAACCGCAACGCCCTCTCGGCGGGGCTGCTGCGGGAACTCGCGGCGGCGCTCGACACCTGCGGCAAGGACCCCGGCGTACGCGCGGTCGTCCTCACGCACACCGGCTCCACGTTCTGCTCGGGCGCCGATCTGCGGGAGCCGCCGGACCCGGCCGACTTCGTGGGGCTGCTCCGGCAGATCGTGGAGCTGCCGAAGCCGGTGGTCGCGCGGGTGGACGGGCACGTGCGGGCGGGCGGGCTCGGCCTTCTCGGCGTGTGCGACATGGCGGGCGCGGGTCCGGGGGCGTCGTTCGCGCTGACGGAGGTACGCATCGGGGTGGCGCCCGCGGTCATCTCCATGCCGCTCCTCGCCCGGCTCGACCCCGGCGCGGCGGCACGCTACTTCCTCACCGGCGAGCGCTTCGGCGCGGCCCAGGCGGCGCGGATCGGTCTGGTGACGGTGGCCGGGGACGACGTGGACGCGGAGCTCTCGCCGCTCCTCGAAGGGCTGCGCAAGGGGGCGCCACAGGCCCTGGCCGAGACGAAGAAGCTGCTCACGGCTAGGGTGCTCGACGCATTCGACCACCACACGGACTCCCTCGTCGCCCTGTCCGCGCGGCTCTTCGCATCGGCGGAGGCGCGGGAGGGGATGGGGGCGTTCCTCGAACGACGGGAGTGCCCATGGGTGCTGTGACGGCGTCCGACCGTGCCGACCGTGCCGACCGCTCGCCCAAGCAGGACCGCAGCCGTGCGACACGGCAGCGGCTCCTGGAGGCCGCCGTGGCGTGCCTCGCCGAGAGCGGCTGGGCCGGGTCCACGGTCTCCGTGGTCGCCGAGCGGGCGGGAGTCTCGCGGGGGGCGGCCCAGCATCACTTCCCGACGCGGGAGGACCTCTTCACGGCGGCGGTGGAGTACGTGGCCGAGCAGCGGTCGACCGCGTTGCGGGAGCTTCCGTCGCAGGACCGGGCCTCGGTGGTGGCCGCTCTGGTGGACTTATACACGGGGCCCTTGTTCAGGGCGGCGCTGCATCTGTGGGTGGCGGCGTCCAACGAGCCGCAGCTCGGTTCGCGGGTGACGGAGCTGGAGGCGCGGGTGGGGCGCGAGACGCACCGGATCGCGGTGCGGCTTCTGGGAGCGGACGAGTCACGGCCCGGCGTCCGGGAGACCATCCAGGGCCTCCTGGACATGGCCCGAGGCCTCGGCCTCGCCAATCTCCTGACGGACGACAGGGCGCGCAGGGAGCGGGTGGTGGCGCAGTGGACGGTGCTGGTGGAGGGAGCGCTGCGCTGAGCCGACCACCGGACGGGCTGAGAATCAGCCCGTCCGGCGTTCGAGGACGAACTCGGCGGAGCCGGTGACGCCGGCAGCCAAGGCCTCCCTAGCGCGCGATGTCCCCGAACCCTTCGACCTCCCGGGGGTCCCGCGTACCGGGCCCCACGTACCGCGCGGAGGGCCGCACAAGACGCCCCGTCCGCTTCTGCTCAAGAATGTGCGCCGACCACCCCGCGGTCCTCGCGCACGTGAACATCGACGTGAACATGTGCGCGGGCACCTCGGCGAAGTCGAGGACGATCGCCGCCCAGAACTCCACGTTGGTGGCGAGGACGCGGTCGGGACGCCGCGCGTGCAGCTCGTCGAGAGCGGCCTTCTCCAGCGCCTCCGCGACCTCGAAGCGGGGGGCGCCCAGCTCGCGCGCCGTGCGGCGCAGGACGCGCGCGCGGGGGTCTTCGGCCCGGTACACCCGGTGACCGAAGCCCATCAGCCGCTCGCCCTTGTCCAGCGCCTGCTTGACGTACGCGACCGCGTCGCCCGTCCGCTCGATCTCCTCGATCATGCCGAGGACACGGGACGGCGCACCGCCGTGCAGCGGCCCGGACATGGCACCCACGGCGCCGGAGAGCGCCGCCGCCACGTCCGCGCCCGTGGAGGCGATGACGCGGGCCGTGAACGTGGAGGCGTTCATGCCGTGCTCGGCGGCCGACGTCCAGTACGCGTCGACGGCCTGGACGTGTTTGGGGTCGGGCTCACCGCGCCAGCGCTTCATGAAGCGCTCGACGACCGTGTCGGCCTTGTCGATCTCGCGCTGCGGCACCATCGGGAGACCCTGGCCGCGGGCGGACTGGGCGACGTAGGAGAGCGCCATGACGGCGGCCCGCGCCAGGTCGTCGCGGGCTTCTTGCTCGCTGATGTCCAGGAGCGGCTTCAGGCCCCACACGGGGGCGAGCATCGCGAGCGCGGACTGGACGTCGACGCGGATGTCGCCGGAGTGCACCGGAATGGGGAACGGCTCGGCGGGCGGCAGGCCGGGATTGAAGGCTCCGTCGACGAGCAGGCCCCAGACGTTGCCGAAGGAGACATGGCCGACCAGATCCTCGATGTCGACGCCGCGATAGCGAAGCGCGCCGCCTTCCTTGTCCGGTTCGGCGATCTCCGTCTCGAACGCGATGACTCCTTCAAGTCCGGGTACGAAGTCGGACATCAGGCGGCTCCTCGTGATGTGTACGACAGACGGTGGTGACAGACAGCTCGTGACCATGTGTCAGAAGTGGGCATGTTCGCCCCGGTTCCGCGGTCCGCCGGTGCGTCGGCGGCTTCCGGCTCTCGACTCGCGGTCCGGGTCGGACACCCCGGTGATGCCCCGTGCGGCTGGTGGTCACCCAACCGATTCGGCAGCGGAACGATATCCTTTGGTGCCACCCTTGGCGATGGCATGCGGCACTCAGTGCCACACGTCACCCTCTCCGTGGCGTACGACAGCTCGTCGGACAGCCCTTCGTATACGGCAAGATGACCGGGTGACCGATCGAGCCGACGCCTCAGCATCAGCCTCCTCATCTGCCGCTCCCGCCGCTCCCGCCTCTCCCGTGTCCGATCTCGCCGCCATCCGGGCCCACTACGGCATGGACGGACTCACCGAGGACCAGGCGCCCGCCACGCCCGTCGAGCTGTTCGCGCTCTGGTTCACGCAGGCGCTGGCCGCGGCCGACGCGGGCCTGCTGTACGAGCCGAACGCCATGGTCGTCTCGACGGTGGACGCCGAGGGCCGCCCCGGCTCACGCACGGTCCTGCTGAAGGGGTACGACGAGCGCGGCTTCGTCTTCTTCACCAACTACGACTCCCGCAAAGCCCGCGATCTGGCCGCGAACCCGAACATCTCGCTGCTCTTCCCCTGGCACCCGATGGCCCGCCAGGTCATCGTCACGGGCGTGGCGGAGCGCGTCGCCCGCGAGGAGACCGTGGCGTACTTCCGCACCCGTCCGCACGGCTCCCAGCTTGGCGCCTGGGCCAGCGCCCAGTCGTCGGTCATCGCCACGCGCGAGGAACTGGACCGTGCGTACGCCGACTTGGAGGCGCGTTACCCGGAGGGCGAGCAGGTGCCCGCGCCCGCGCACTGGGGCGGCTTCCGGGTCGCGCCCCGGAGCGTCGAATTCTGGCAGGGCAGGGCGAACCGCCTGCACGACCGCCTGCGCTACGTCGTACGGACGGAGCAGGACGGCGCCGCGGCCGCTTCGGGCTGGACGGTGGAGCGCCTCAGTCCGTGATGGCCGTGGCCTACCCCGTCAGGACCCCGTCCAGGAACGGCTGGATCGCCTCGCGCCAGGCCTCCGGCTGGTCGTAGTGCACCAGGTGCCCGGCGTCGGCCACCTCCGCGTAGGCCCCGCGGGGCAGTACGCGGACCATTTCCTGGGACTCGGCGCGGCCCAGCTCGCCGTCCAGGCCGCGGACGACCAGGGCGGGGCACTGGACCTGGGCCAGGTCCTCCCAGTGGGCGTCGTACACCCAGGTCTCGCGGGACTTCAGCATCTGTTCGCGGTCGAAGACGGGGCGCCAGCCGTCGGGGCCCTCGGTCATCACCTCGGCGAAGAACTCACCGCGGGAGGGGGTGGGCCGCTCGACCCAGGGGTCGTCCTCGCCGAACCACTTCCGTACGTCGGCGAGCGTGGCGAAGGGCACGGGCCAGGCCTTGAACCAGTCCTCCCACTCGCGCTGCGATGCGGCGCCCAGAGCGGAGGCCCGCATGTCGCAGACGATCAGGGCGCGGACGAGGTCGGGGCGCTTCGCGGCGAGCTGCCAGGCGGTGAGCGCGCCCATGGAGTGGCCGATGAGGACGGCGGGGGCGAGGCCGAGCTGGACGAGCGCGGCCTCGGCGTCGTCCACGTAGGCCTCGCGGGTGAAGGGGCCCTCGGGGGGCTTCTCGCTCTGCCCGTGCGCGCGCTGGTCGAGTGCGACCGCGCGATGTCGCTCGGCGAGCCAGCGGGCGGTGCCCGCCCAGTGCGATGCCCGGCCCATCAGGCCGTGCAGTAACAGCACGCCACCAGGCGGCCCGTCGGTCTCCCTGGACTTGGGAGGATCGGCGAACTCCCAGGCAGCGAGGCGCACGCCACCCGCGCCTGTCACGTCAATGCGCCGCACCATGTTTCCTGGCACCCCCCTTGAATCCTCTCGGGCTGAACGCCTGGTTCTGTCACGCACCCCCGCACGCTATCGAACTCTTTTTCGAAAGCGGCCAGTTCGCCGCCAACACCCCTCATTCGAGTGACCATGCTCAAGGATTGACCGCCGTCGCCGAGGGGAGATCTTCATCGGGAGGCGGGCCGCTCGGGGAAAACGGTCCGAGGGGAATGACCCTGAGAGCTCGGGGCTCCGGGTCAGAACAGGGGAGGACAGGCCCCGGCGCTCAAGGGCGCCGGGGCCCTCTGCGTGCACAGGGGGCGCCGACGCGCACTGTCCGTGCACGCGCGCCCGCTCACCTGATGGGCACATCCTCCTGCCCCCTCCCACGGCCGTGGCGGCGACCACGCGCCGACACGGCAAGAGCCCTCAAGTCATATGCCTCTCGCGACAGCCTCGCACGCAAAACGTCCGGGCGCTGCGATTCGGCACACTGAATCTTGGACCCCCATCGGGCCCGAGGTCGACACAACTGCCCAACCGTTACCGCCAGTTGACGCGAATTATCAGTGGCGGGAGCCGGATCTCGCCGAATCCCGGTCCGGCCGGCCTCAGCGCTTGGCGACGAAGACGTGCGAGGCGACCTCCGTGTTCAGCTCAGCGGCCTCACCGCTGCTGCCCACGAGCACCCCGCCCGCGGACTCCGTCACGCTCACCACGGAGCCCGGCTGCACGCCCGCGCGCCGCAGCGTGTACATGAGCTGCGCGTCCGTCTGGATCGGCTCGCCGATGCGGCGCACCACGACGGTCTTGCCCTCCGTGCCGGGGTCGAGGTCGACCAGGGAGACCATGCCCTCGTCCAGGAACGGGTCGGCCCCGTCCTTCTCGCCCAGCTCCTCCAGGCCCGGGATCGGGTTGCCGTACGGAGACTCGGTGGGGTGGCGCAGGAGCTCCAGGACGCGGCGCTCCACCGCCTCGCTCATCACGTGCTCCCAGCGACACGCCTCCGCGTGGACCTGCTCCCACTCCAGGCCGATCACGTCGACGAGGAGGCACTCGGCCAGGCGGTGCTTGCGCATCACGCGGGTGGCGAGCCTGCGGCCCTCCTCGGTCAGCTCCAGGTGACGGTCGCTGGCGACGGCCACCAGGCCGTCCCGCTCCATGCGCGCGACCGTCTGGCTCACCGTCGGCCCGCTCTGGTCGAGACGCTCGGCGATCCGGGCGCGCATGGGGACCACACCTTCCTCCTCCAGCTCGAGGATGGTGCGCAAATACATCTCAGTGGTGTCAATAAGCCCCGACATGGGTGCCCCTCAGATCTCGCTCGTGCGGCCGGCCCTGCACTCAAGTCTGACGCATACCGCTGACAACCGGGTCGCGCCGGAGGAAAACCGGTTCCGGGCAGCCTCGACGGGGTGCTCGGGCCGTATTGACAGGGCACTGGTCCAGACCGCAACGTGATCCGCGGCACACGCGAAATACGTGCAGGACATACGTACCCGGAAAGGTTCCTCGGCGCATGGGCTCGAAGAGCGAGAACAAGCTGGCCGGTCAGTACATCGACGCCGCGATCGGGCTGCTCGGGCGGGTGCGCGACGAGGAGGCCGGCAACGTCGACGCGGCCGGCACGCTGCTCGCCGACGCGGTCGAGGCCGGCGGCAGGCTCTTCGCCTTCGGCGCCGGACACTCCTCGCTGGCCGCCCAGGACGTCGTCTACCGCGCGGGCGGCCTCGCCCTGATGAACCTCCTGGCCGTCCCCGGGGTCGTCGGCATCGACGTCATGCCCGCCACGCTCGGCTCGGCCCTGGAGCGGGTGGACGGGCTCGCGGGCGCCGTCCTGGACTCCTCGCCGGCCCGCCCCGGCGACGCACTCGTGATCATCTCGCTCTCCGGGCGCAACTCGCTGCCCGTGGAGATGGCGATGAACGCCCGCGCGCTGGGCCTGAAGGTCATCGGGGTGACGTCGGTGGCGTACGCGACGGAGACGAAGTCGCGGCACGTGTCCGGCACCTTCCTGAAGGACCACTGCGACGTCGTGATCGACTCCAAGATCGCCCTCGGTGACGCGGAGCTCAGCCTCGACACGGTCGACGCGCCCTTCGGGCCCGCCTCCAGCGTGGTCGCCAACGCGATCATGCAGGCGACGCTGGCGACCGCCGTCGAGGTGCTGGCGGGGCGGGGGATCCAACCCCCGCTGCTCCGGTCGGGGAACGTGGACGGGGGGCACGACTGGAACGGCAAGGTGTTCCAGGAGTACGGAGACCGGATCTTCTACCGCCGCTGAGGCCGCCTCCTCCACCGCCGCTGAGGCCTCCGCTACCGCCGCTGAGCCCCCTGCGGGCCCGTGGGGAAGCGCACGCGCACGCTGAGCCCGCCTCCCGCCGCGTTCGCCTCCGCGGTCGCCTGCGCTCCGTGCGCGCGGGCGATCGCGGCGACGATGGACAGGCCGAGGCCCGCGCCCTCCCCGCGCGCGTGGGTACGTTCCCGAAGGCGCCGGAAAGGCTCGAAGAGGTGCGGGACGGTCTCCGGCGGGACGACGGGTCCGGTGTTGACGACCTCCACGCCCTCGGGCCCTGTGCGCACCTCGACCCGGCCGCCCTTGACGTTGTAATCCAAGGCGTTCGCCACCAGGTTGTGCACCAGACGGTCCAGGAGCACCCCGTCGCCGAGCACGGTGAGCGGCTCGGCGTGCAGAGAGAGGGTCACCTCCCGCTCGGCCGCCCGGCCCGCGAGCCCTTCCGCCACGGCGTCGGCGATGACGTCGAGGGCGACGGGCTCACGCCGCTCGAGGCCCTGCTCCGATCCGGCGAGGAACAGCAGCCCCTCGATCAGATGCTCGCTGTCGTCGGCGATGGAGATGAGCTTCGTACGAATCCGGGCCACCTGTTCCGCGTCGGGCTCGCCCGCGAGACCGATCTCGGCGGCGGCCCGCTGCATGGCGAGCGGGGTGCGCAGCTCGTGCGCGGCGTTGGCGGCGAACCGCTGCTGCGCGCCGACCAGTTGCTCTATCCGCCCGAGCATCTCGTCGAAGGTGTCGGCCAGCTGTTTCAGCTCGCCGGGCGGGGCGTCGAGCGCGATCCGCTCGTGCAGATTCTCGCCGGACAGGCGCCGCGCGGTGCCGGTGATCACGGCCACCGGGTGCAGGACGCGGCCCGCCATCCACCAGGCGAGCAGGATGGAGAGCGCCGCGTAGGCGAACAGGACGATGACGGAGACCGTGAGCAGCCGGCTCAGGGCCGCCTGCTCGGCGACATCGCTGATCTTCGTGACGGCGAGACCCTGCGTGATGTCGGTGGCCGTGACGCTGTCCGTGGGCATGTGCCGGGCGGCCGACGCGGACGGGTCCGGGGCGGGAACCCGCCAGGGCGGGTCCAGCCTGCGGGCGGGGACGGCGGTGGTGACGGCGGTACTGATCGAGGAGTAGAGCCCCTGCCGTACGAGGAAGTAGACGAGCCCGGTGAGCAGCCCTCCCGCGAGGACGAGCATGCCGCCGTAGAGGGCGGTGAGACGGGCGCGCTCGCTGCGCATGGCCGGCCGGCGCATCATCCGGAGGCGGGGCCGGCCGCCCCCGCGCGCAGCCGTGCGGACCTCGCCCGCGCCGGTCACGCCCGCACCGTGGCGCCGCCCGCCGGAGCGCTTCACGCCGACCGCTCGGTGATCCGGTAGCCCGCGCCGGGCACCGTCTCCACCACCGGGGGATCGCCCAGCTTGGTGCGGAGTTTGGAGAGGGTGACGCGGACCGCGTTCGTGCGGTAGCTGGTGTCTTCCTCCCAGACCTGTTCGATCAGGTCGTCACCGCTGACCACCGCCCCCTCGGCCCGCAGCAGCGCCTCCAGGACCGCGAACTCCTTGCGGGAGAGTGCCAGATGGCGGCCGTCGCGGCTCGCCTGGCGGCGGGCCGTGTCCAGGGTGAGGCCCGCGCGCTCGATGACGGGCGGGAGCGCGGGGCGCGTGCGGCGGCCGAGGGCGAGGACGCGGGCGAGGAGCTCGTCGTACGCGAAGGGCTTGGTCAGGTAGTCGTCCGCGCCGAGGCCCAGGCCCGCCACCCGGTCCCGGACCGTCGCCGACGCCGTCAGCATCAGGACGCGCGTGAGCAGCCGCTGCCCCACCACCCTGCGGCACACCTCGTCGCCGTGCAGGCCCGGCAGATCCCGGTCCAGGATGACGACGTCGTACTCACCGAGTTGTAGCTTGCGCAGCGCCGTCAGGCCGTCGGCCGCGACGTCGACCGCGAGCGCGTCGCGGCGCAGCCCGTCGGCGATCATCTCGGCCAGGAATTCCTCGTCCTCCACCAGCAGTACGCGCATGCGGCCCTGTGTACCTGAAGTGCACCTTTCGTCGGTGTAAGCGTCTCCGTTGAGAGAAACGAAACCCTCCTTCCCGCCAGCCTGTGCGCGTCACAGCGACCAGTGAAGTGAAGGGGACGCCATGAGGACTCTGAGGACTCGTACGCGCTCGACCGCCATCGCGACGGGGTTCGCCGCCCTCGCCCTGTTCGCCGGAGCCTGCTCCTCCGGCGGCGGCGAGAGCAGCCAGGACAAGGCCGACGGTGGCAAGGGCAAGCAGGCCGACGCCGCGTTCAAGGAGCGCGAGTGCCTGCGCAAGCACGGCCTCGAGGTGCCCGAGCCCAAGGCCGGCGAGGACAGCCGCGGCATCACCATCGGCGGCGATCTGAGCAAGGAGAAGATGGAGGCCGCCATGAAGGAGTGCGCCGGCAAGAACGGCAGGTCGGGCGGCGGATCGGTCTCGCAGGCCGACAAGGACAAGATGCTGAAGTACGCCCGCTGCATGCGCGAGAACGGCTTCGACATGCCCGACCCGAAGTTCGACGGCGGCGCCATGGAAGCCCAGAAGATGCCCAAGGGCGCCGAGGCGAAGAAGATGGAGAAGGCCGCCGAGGCGTGCAAGGACATCGTCGCGTGAGGCGCCGCACCGCCGTCGTCGCCACCGTCGTGTCCCTGCTGGCGATCACCGGCGGCGGCGTCGCCGTCACCGCCATCGCCGACAACGGCAAGGACGAGTCCGTGAGCCAGGACTCCGGACTCCCGCCCGCCACCGCGCCCGTCGAACGCGGTGACCTCAGCAGCGGAACCCAGACCGACGGCACCCTCGGCTACGCCAAGGAACGCAAGGTCAACGCGGGCACCACCGGAACGTTGACGTGGTCGGCAGGCAGCGGTTCGACCGTCACACGCGACGGGCGCCTGTACGAGGTCAACGGCGTCCCCGTGCGCCTCATGTACGGCACCGAGCCCATGTACCGCACGCTGAGGACCGGTGACGAGGGCAACGACGTACGGCAGCTCGAGGAGAATCTGCAGGCGCTCGGGTACGGTGCCGGGCTGGCCGTGGACGACACGTACACGGCGGGTACCGCCGCCGCCGTCAAACAGTGGCAGAAGGCGCACGACCGGAAGCAGACGGGCCGGGTGGGACCCGATCAGATCGCCTTCTCACCGGGCGGCGTCCGCGTGAAGTCCACCGAGTCGGCCGTCGGCGACCAGGTCGCGCCGGGCAAGCCGGTGCTCAGCACCACCGGGTCAAAGCGGGTCGTACGGTTCCAGCTCGACGTCGCCGAGGGGAAGCTCGCCAAGGTGGGCACCAAGGTCACCGTGGACCTGCCGGACGGCTCGACGGCCAAGGGGAAGGTCGCGTCCGTCGGCAAGACCGCCAAGCCGGGCGACGACCCCGCCGACAAGACCCCCAAGATCCCGGTGACGGTCTCCTTCGACGATCCCGGCAAGGTCGACGGCTTCGACCAGTCCCCGGTGACGGTGAACCTCACCGGTGAAACCCGCGAGGACGTACTCTCCGTCCCCGTCAACGCCCTCCTCGCGCTGCCCGGCGGAGGCTACGGCGTCCAGGTCGTCGAGCACGGCCGCGCCCGCCAGGTGAAGGTCGAGCTCGGCATGTTCGGGCAGGGGCGCGTCGAGGTCACCGGCGGCGGCCTGCGGGACGGAATGAAGGTCGGGGTGCCCAAGATATGAGCGCCGTCGTGGAGTTGGGCGGGGTCACCAAGGAGTACCCGGGCGGGGTCGCCGCCCTGCGCGGGGTAAATCTCAGGGTCGAGGAGGGTGAACTCCTCGCCATCGTCGGCCCCTCCGGGTCCGGCAAGTCGACGCTGCTGCACATCATCGGCACCCTCGACCGCCCCTCGGAGGGCTCGGTGGCGATCGCGGGGCACGACGTCGCGAAGCTCGCCGACCGCAGCCTCTCCGCGCTGCGCGCACGGCACATCGGTTTCGTGTTCCAGGCGTTCCACCTCGTGCCGGGGATCAGCGCACGCGACAACGTGGCGGAGGGGCTCCTGTACTCCGGGCTCTCGCGCTCGGAGCGCCGCGCGCGGGCCGCGGAGGCCCTGGACCGGGTCGGCCTCGCGGACCGTATGAAGCACCGCCCGCACGAACTCTCCGGCGGCCAGAAGCAGCGCGTCGCCATCGCGCGGGCGGTGGTCGGAGCGCCGGACCTGCTCCTGGCCGACGAGCCCACCGGGGCGTTGGACTCGGCCTCCGGCGAGGCGGTGATGGAGCTGCTTCACGAGCTCAACGCGGAGGGCGCCACCATCGCCGTCATCACGCACGACACGGAGATCGCGGAACGGCTGCCGCGCCAGGTGCGGATACGGGACGGGCAGGTGGTGGCGGACGTCCGCGCCACGACGGGTGAGGGGGTGCTCGCCGGATGATCCGTACGAAGAGGACCAGGAACCCACGGTTGAAGGCGGCGCGGCTCGGACCGAGGGACGTCCTCCACGTCGGCTCGGCGGGTCTGCGCAGCCGCCCCGTGCGGGTCGTTCTGTCGGCGCTGGGGATCGCCATCGGGATCGCCACAATGATCGCGGTGGTCGGCATCTCATCCTCCAGCAAGGCGCAACTCATGCGTGAGCTGGACGAGTTGGGCACGAACATGCTGGTGGCCGCCCCTGGGGAGCCGATGTTCTCCGGCGAGAAGGTGGTACTCCCGCGCGACGCCGCGGGCCGGGTCTCCCGGGTGAAGGGCGTACGGGACGTCGGCGCGACCGGCGACCTCGAACGCAGCGTGCGGCGCAGCGAGAAGATCCCCGAGGACGAGACCGGCGGCATCTCCGTCAAGGCGGCGACCGAGGGCCTGCTGAAGGTGCTGCGGGGTGAGATGGGGCACGGCACATGGTTCAACGCGGCCAACAGCCGATACCCGTCGATCGTCCTCGGCCACGTCGCGGCGGACCGTCTCGGCATCACGCGGCCGGGCCGGCAAGTCTGGGTGGACGACCGCTACTTCACGGTCGTCGGCATCCTCGACCCGCTGCCGCTCTCGCCCGACGTGGAGCGCTCGGCCCTGGTGGGCTGGAAGGCGGCGAAGAGCGAACTCGGCTTCGACGGCCGCCCCACCTCGGTGTACGAGCGGTCGACCGATGCCTCGGTGCACGAGGTCAGGAGCCTGCTCGCGGCGTCGATCGACCCGGAGAACCCACGCAACGTCCAGGTCACCGACCCGTCCTCGGCACTCAAGGCGAAGGCGGCGACGGAGGGAGCGTTCTCCACGCTGCTGCTCGGCCTGGGCGGGATCGCGCTGCTGGTGGGAGGAGTCGGCGTAGCCAACACCATGATCATCTCGGTCCTGGAGCGGCGGTACGAGATCGGATTGCGCCGCTCGATGGGCGCGACGAAGGGGCAGATCCGGATTCAGTTCGTGACGGAGTCCCTGATGCTGTCCGGGCTCGGCGGCCTCGCGGGAATCGCCCTGGGCGCGGCGGCGACTGCCGCGTACGCGGTGTCGGGCGGGCTCCCCTGGGTGGTCCCCCTGTGGGCGGTGAGCGGCGGCTTCGGGGCAACGCTGGTGATCGGGACGGTGGCGGGACTGTACCCGGCGGTACGGGCGGCGAGGCTCTCCCCGACCTTGGCGCTGCACGCGGCCTAGCGGGCTGGGCGGACGGGGCTTTGGGCTCCCGGGGCCTGGCGCTGGATGCGGCTTGTCGGTCCGGTGCGGCGCTCTCCTGGACCGCTGGACCGCCGCTTCGCGGCGGATGCTCCCCACCCACCCACCCACCCACCCGTTTGCCCGGCAGCGGATGCTCACCCCCCGGTTTGTCCCGCAACGGGTGATCACCCACCCGATGTACCGCAGGGTAATCGGGTGGGTGGGTGGGAAAGATCCGCCGCGCAGCGGTGGCCTCGAACACCCACCCACCGACCGGCAGAAACGCGGAGACCCTGAACACCCGCCCCCCCCCGCAGGGAAGCGGAGACCCTGAACAACCGCCCGCCCCGTAGGGCAGCCCCCCCGGCAGGAGCCGTGTCGTCAGGGGCTCAGGGCGTGGGCCAGGTCAAGCGCCGCCGCAACCCTCGCCGCCACACTCTCCGCGTACATCGCGTCCGCCCGCTCGAACTGCGTGCGGCTCGCGCCCCGCAGGAACGTCACCACCCCCAGCGTCCGGCCCCGGCTGCGCAGCACCGCGCACAAGGCGTGGACGGCGTCCTCCGGCCACTGCCTGGCCGCCGCCCACTCCCGGGCGCGCTCAGGCGGCGCGGTGCCCGCACTCGCCCGTACGGAACCCACCCGCTCCACGCACTGCGGGGCCGGATGGCCCTCCAGGTAGCGGACGGGCAGCCCCGCCTTGGCCACCGGCAGGCACGGCCCCGGGGCACCGGCAGGCGTGGCGGCGACCCGGATCAGCCGCACCGGCTCGTCGTCGCCCGCCACCAGATCGATCAACGCGTGGTCGGCGAACCCGGCAAGGGCGAAGTCCAGCTGGACCGTCGCCGCCTCCGTCGGGTCCTCGCACTCACCCGCGGCCCTCGCCGCCCGGTGCAACTGCTGCGAGCGGAACCGCAGTTGCGCCGCCTCCTGCTCGGTCTGCTTGGCCTCCGTCACGTCCAGGAAGAGCCAGGCGACCCCCAACGGCACCGGCTCCTCCGCGAGCGGCGACGCCAGCCGCAGAAAGCCGCTGCGCCAACAGCGCCGCTCAGGCTCACCGCTCTCCGTGGCCCGCACGGACACCCACATCTCGGCGGGCGCGGGCGGAGCCCCCTCGGCGAGCACATGGCTCAGCGCGCTCTCCAGCTCCTCCACCCCCTGCCCGAGCAACTCCCCGAGGGGCCGCCCCAGCAACGCCGTACGCCCCATCCCCAGAGCCCGCGCGGCATGTTCGTTCGCCACTGCGGGGCGCAGATCCGCGTCGACGAGCACCACACCCCACGACGCGCTGTCGAACAGCGCCTCGCTCAGCGCGATGGAACGCTCCAGGTCGATCTGCGCGTGGACCTCGCTGAACGCGCAGTACACCCCGGCGGACTTCCCGTCCCCGCCCCGCACGGCGGCGGACTGCGTCCGCACGAGCACCCGCCCGCCGTCCTTCGTCACCAGCGCGAACTCGTGCACCTGGCGCCCGGGCGCCTCCATGGCGGACAGCAGCCGAGCCTCGACCTCTTCGGCGTCGGCCGTCCGCACCGCCCACCCCGCGAACCCCTGCCGCCCGACGGCCTCCGCCGCCGACCACCCGAGAATCCGCTCGGCCTCACGATTCCAGTGCGTCACCACCCCGTCGGCGTCGAACGCGCACAGGGCGGCGTCCATCCCGTCCAGCAATGCCGCGAGCAGTTCGGCCCCACCGGGCTCGGGCTCTTCGGGCCCCAGCTCGTCGGTGGTTCCGCTACGCCGGGAAGCACTCACCTGGCACCCCCTGCAGGCCGTGTCCTCATGAGCTGCATGTTCTGCGAGTTCCGCGTGTACCGCACGTCAGATCATTGAACTCGAACGTGACGCAGCCCACAGGTACTTCCCAGAAGTTGGACGAAATCGTTGCCCCCAAAGCACTGTGCAACGCCCCGCATAAATCGCTTGTGCGACGGACGGGGCGGTTCCTAGGGTGGCACGTACACACGAAGGGAGGTGGTTCGGCAGATGTATGGAAACCGGACGCGTGAGGTGACTGCGGGCTAGTGGCCCGTCGTCGCAACTCGATTTCGGCGCCGGACCAGCACGTGTGATGTGCGTGCGACCGGCCCAATCCCAAGCAGTCACCCGACCCGCGAGCCGCCGGTGAGTCCGGCCGGCTTCCCGCCGTCTCGTACGGCGGGAACCACGGCTCGCGGGTCGTCTGCGTCGTGAGGCGCCCCTCAGCCCTTGCTGACCGCCGTCAGGATCTCCGGCAGCGCGCGCGCCACCCTCGGCGCCGCGAGCCGCAGGCCGCAGTAGGTGATCAGCGCTCCGTAGGCCCCGCCGAGCGGCAGCAGCACCCAGGACCAGGAACTCTCACCCGAGACGTGCAGCCAGATGGTGAAGGCGAGCACCGGGGCGCAGAGCAGGGCCGCGGCGACCATCCCACCGAAGATCGAGATCCAGGCCAGGCCCGCCTGCCCCGGGGCCACGTTCTTGTAGCCCTCCTGCGGGATCGAGTAGGGGAAGCGGGCCGACGACCAGGCCCCGGTCGCCAGCATCGCGCCGAGCAGGGCGAAGGAGAGGCCGAGCCCCTCCGCCAGACCGGTCCAGTCGCCGAGCACGGCCGCCGTGATCACCGTCACCAGCGTCGCGTACGGAAGGGTGATCACGAGGAGGGCCAGGGCGCGGGCACGGATCTCGATGTACGCGTCGTACGTCGACGAGATCGTCATCGCGACCATCCAGAACGCCGAGGTGTCCTGGCCGAACTGGTTGTACATCAGGACGCCTAGCATCCCGGCCGCGAAGCACGCGAAGTAGATGGAGCCGGTCCCTTGCAGGGCGTTGAAGAGCGGCACGATGAGGCCGATGGCCAGGGACGTCACCCAGGCCGCCTTCGTCTTCGGGTCGCGCCACACGTAGCGCAGGCTGCGCTCCATCACCGTGCCGGTGCGTCCGCCGGGCAGCAGGCGCACCAGGCCGTGTGCCGCGCGGGCCTTGGTGGGTTCCGCCGCCGCGAGCGTCGAGCCGTCGGGGGCCGTCATCAGGCGGGTCAGGCTGCGCTGCCAGAGGGCGAGGAGGGTGGCGAGAGCCCCCGCGCTCAGTACGAGTTGGATGATTCCCGTCGCGTACGAGCCCTCGCTCACGGAGCCGACCGCGCCGATCGCCGAGGCGGGCGGGATCCAGCGCACGACGTCCGCCGCCGGGTCGAGCTGCGAGAGCCCCGACGAACCCAGGCGCTGCGCCCCGAAGTTGACGACCTGCGCCCCGACCGCGATGAGCAGGCCGCTCAGAACGGCCAGATCGCGCCCCTTGCGGCTGGTCAGCAGCCGGATGTTGGCGGCGGCGACGGTGCGCGCGAGGGCCACGCAGATCAGCAGGGTGAGGGCGATGGCCAGGACGCCGGTGACGGCCGCTGCCGCGCCGTGCGCGAGGGCGATGACCGAGCCGAGCGCGAGGCAGAGGGTGAACAGCGGGCCGATGCCGACCAGGGACGCGACGAGGAGCGCGCGCACCAGCGGACGGGGACGCAGCGGCAGCATCACCAGGCGGGTGGGGTCGAGGGTCTCGTCGCCGCTGGGGAAGAACAGCGGCATCACCGCCCAGCCGAGCGCGAGCACCGCGGTGAGCAGGACGGAGACGGTGGCGGCGTGTTCGTTGCCGCGCAGGGCGATCAGGCCGAGGAGCTGGAGGGCGGCGACGAGGAGCGCCGCGACGACGGACGCGACGTAGGCGGCGCGGCGGCCGGTCGACTGGTGCAGTCCGTTGCGCAGGAGCGCGAGCTTCAGGCGTACGAAGACCGGAGTGATGGACGCGGAGGGCGCGGGCGCGGCTGTCGCGGGCGCCCTCACCGGGTGCCGCCGCCCAGCCAGTCGAGGTGCGAGCCGGTGTCGCGGCCTCCCGCGCCGACCAGTTCGAGGAACGCCTGCTGGAGCGAGGGCGAGTCGCCGCGGACCTCGGCGAGGGTGCCCTGGGCGCGGATGCGTCCCGCGGCCATCACGGCGACCCAGTCGCAGAGCGATTCGACGAGTTCCATGACGTGGGAGGAGAAGACGACCGTCGCCCCGGAGGCGGTGTAGCGCTCCAGGACGCCGCGGATGGTCTGCGCGGAGACCGGGTCGACGCCTTCGAAGGGCTCGTCGAGGAAGAGGACTTCGGGGTTGTGGAGCAGGGCCGCGGCGAGCCCGATCTTCTTGCGCATGCCCGTCGAGTAGTCGACCACTAGTTTGTGCTGGGCGCCCGCGAGATCGAGCACGTCGAGGAGTTGGGTGGCTCTCTTGTCGACCTCGTCGCCGGGAAGCCCGCGGAGTCGTCCGGTGTACGCGAGGAGTTCGCGCCCCGAGAGGCGCTCGAAGAGGCGCAGCCCTTCGGGGAGGACGCCGATGCGGGCCTTGACCTGGACGGGGTCGGTCCAGACGTCGTGGCCGACGACCTGCACCGTGCCCCGGTCCGGCCGCAGAAGCCCGGTGACCATGGACAGGGTGGTGGTCTTGCCGGCGCCGTTCGGCCCGACAAGGCCGATGAACTTGCCCGCGGGCAGCGTGAGATCGATCCCGGCGACGGCGATCTGTTGGCCGAAGGCCTTCCACAGCCCTTGCACCCGTACCGCTGCCGGTACTTCTCCGCTCACCGTGTCCGCCCTTCGTCGCCGTTGCCGCACGATACGACGGCCAGGGGCCAGAACGCCGGACGGGCTTGGACATCCAGCCCGTCCGGCGTCCGTGCTCCGGTGATGCGCCTACCGCCGCGCCTCGCGCCCGCACGCGTACGCCAGCGGCGAGATGATCTCCTCCGCGTCGGGGAGCCAGCGGTTCGCCGCGGTGGGGCGGCAGGCCCACTGCACGGCGCCGCTCGCACCGAACCGGGTGGGCGGCGCGGCGACGTACGCGCCCTCGCCCAGCGAGACCAGGTCGATCGCGGAGGGCGGCCAGCCCAGCTTGCGTACCAGGTCAGGGACCTTCGCGGTGGCGCCCGGCAGGACGAAGAACTGCATCCGGCGATCGGGTGTGCAGGTCACGGGGCCGAGCGTCAGCTCCATCCGCTCCATGCGGGCGAGCGCGAGGAACCCGGCCGTCTCCGGCACGTCGATCGCGTCGAACGTACGGCCCGTCGGCAGCAGGATCGACGACTGCGGCTGCTTGGACCACAGCCGCCTGGCGCCGGTCGCGCTGCCCGTCGCCTGCGTGGCCCAGTCCTCGCGCGCCGGGTGCGAGCCGGGTGTCGCGCACGCGGTGTCACCGCACGAGCAGATTTCGGCCCCCTCGACGGACTCGAGCCATGTCCCGGGGAAGACGTCCCAGTGGCGCTCTTCCGCGTATCGCACGGCCGTGTCCAGCAAGGATTCTCCGCGCTGCTTCGGGATGCGCGCGGCTGACGTGACTCCCATGGTCTCTTCCACGGACTTCTCAACTCCGCCCGACACCTACGGTTACGGCTGGCGCGTGCGCGGGGGCGGAGCATCGATCCTGCATGTGGGGCGCATGGGTGCACGGGCGGGGGCGCGCATGGGCAATGGGTTCCATGTGCGGGTAGCCAAGGCTGGGGCACTCCGAAGAAGCCCGGTTACCGACTTATCGTCCGTTTGTGGTGCATCTTCCGTTTGTCCCAAGGGCATTGATCATCTGGGGTGGCCGATTCCGGCCCCTCCGTCCAGATGAACCACGGTGCACATCAGGGGGTACGCCATGGCCGCAAGGCCGCTCGTCGCGCGGCAGCCCAACGAAAGGCTGCAGGCACTCATTCAGGAAGCGGGTTGCTCGAACGCGGGCCTGGCCCGCCGGGTCAACATGTGCGGCGCGGAGCACGGTCTCGATCTGCGCTACGACAAGACGTCGGTCGCCCGGTGGCTGCGCGGTCAGCAGCCGCGCGGCAGGGCGCCCGGCATCATCGCGGAGGCACTGGGCCGCAAGCTGGGCCGGACGGTCACGATCGACGAGATCGGCATGGCGAACGGCAAGAATCTCGCCTCCGGCGTCGGCCTGCAGTTCTCGCCCACCGTGCTCGGCGCCATCGAGCAGGTATGCGAGCTGTGGCGCAGCGACGTGGGGCGGCGGGACTTCCTGTCCGGCTCGTCCGTCGCCGCTTCCGCGCTCGTCGAGCCGAGCCGGGACTGGCTGATCTCGTCCCCGGACGCGCAGGTCGGCCGGATGGCCGGGCCGCGGGTCGGGCTCTGTGACGTGGCCGCGGTGCGGGCCATGACGGAGGCGCTGACGCAACTGGACCACCAGTACGGCAGCGGGCATGTGCGGCCGGTCGTCGTGCACTACCTGAACAGCGTGGTGTCGGGACTGCTCGCTGGTTCGTACCGCGAGGCGGTGGGACGCGAACTGTTCTCCGCCGTAGCGCGGTTGACGGAACTCGCCGGCTACATGGCGGTGGACACGGGCCAACCGGGCCTGGCCCAGCGGTACTACATCCAGGCGCTGCGGCTCGCTCAAGCCGCGGGCGACCGGGGATACGGCGGCTATGTCCTGGCCGCGTCCATGAGCCATCTCGCGGCCCAGCTCGGCAATCCGCGGGAGATCGCGCAGTTGGCGCGGGCGGCCCAGGAGGGGACGCGCGGGCGGGTCACTCCGCGCGCGGAGGCCATGTTCTACGCCGCCGAGGCGAGGGGGCACGCGCTGCTCGGGGACGGGCGTTCGACCCAGGCCGTCGCGGGCCGTGCGGTCGAGGCGATGGATCGGGCGTCCGGGGAAGCGGACTCGGGCGACGACCCGGTGTGGATCCAGCACTTCGACCACGCGTATCTGGCCGATGAACTGGCTCATTGTCACCGTGACTTGGGTCAGGCGGACGCGGCGGCGCGCAGTGCCGAGGAGTCCCTCGCGGGGCATCCGGAGACACGGGCGCGGCGACGGGCGATCGGCCTCGTCCTGCTCGCCACGGCGCAGGTGCAGAGCCGGGACGTCGAGCAGGCGTGCCACACGGGTCTGAAGGCGGTCGAACTGCTCGGCACGCTGCGGTCGAACCGCGGCGCCGAGTATCTGGAGGACTTCCAGCAGCGGCTCGGTCCGTACCGCGAGGAGCCGGTGGTAAGGGAGTTCGGGGCGCGGATGGACCTCCAGGCGGCGTGAAGGAGCGCGGGTTCGGGTGCGTGAAGGGTTTGTGATGTGTGTCGCGCACCGGTGAACGCGGCCCGTCCCCGCCCTTTCCGCACCATGAACAGCCAACTCCCGTACGTGGCCGGTCCTGCCCGGTGACGTAATCAGCGTTTCACGGAGAGCTTTTGTTACTTCCGCGATTGATGCGGCCTCGGAGGTTTGAGCTGCGTGGCAGACGGCTGTGGCGACCCGGTAGCGTGAGCCGACGGTTCCGTAGGTCCCCCATTCGTAGGAGTCCCGGTGACGCAGCAGAGCGGGCAGGGCGCCGCTTCCTCCGATCCGCATTCCGCGGACCGGCACGCGCACGAAGGCATCGTGCTGCCTGCCGACGGAAGCGAGCCCTTGATGCCCGGCACCACCGGCGACCAGGTGGCCCCCGCGGGCGGCAGCCCCTGGGGCCAGCCGTGGGGCCCGGCCCCGGCCGACCCGCCGCCCGGCTCGGACCAGGCGTGGGACTCCGCCGCCGGCCCGCAGCAGTCGTACGGCGCGGGCACCCCGCTGCCCCCCGAGGGCGCGCAGCACCAGGACCACGCGCAGGGCGCTTCGTACGGGGGCCCGCCCACGGACGGCACGTACGGGGGCCAGCAGCCGGCCGGCGCGTACGGCGGCCAGCTCCCGGGCGACGCGTACGGCGGCCGGCCGCAGAGTGACGCATACGGCCGACAGGCTCCGAACGCCGCTTACGGGGGCCAGCCGCAGGGTGCTCCTTACGGGGCGCCACAGAACGCGGACGCACCGTACACGGGGCAGCCGCAGGGCGGTCAGCACGCGGGCCCCGCTCACGGTGGGCAGCACGCGGGCACGCACGCGGGGCAGCCCGCCGCCGACGTGCCCTACACCGGGCCGGGGGGTGGGGCGCACGCGGGCCGGCCCGCAGCCGGCGCGCATGCGAGACCCGCGGCGGGCGGCACCCACGCGGGCCAGCCCGCCGACGCCTCGTACCCCGGACAGTCCGCCGACGCCTCGTACCCCGGCCAGCCGGGACAGCCGCTTCCGGCGGCGGGGCAGGCCGGGCAAGCGGGTCAGGCCGGGCTGCCCGGGCAGCTTCCGGCCGCCATTCAGGGCGAGCAGACGCCGCCCGCCGCACAGTCCGGCCAGCTTCCCCCGAGCGGCTCCGGTGCTGCCGGTGTGCCCTTGCCGCCCGTCGCCGGAGGCCTCGCGCCGCTGCCGCCCGTCGCCGCGGGTGACGCGGACGCCACGCAGTACATACCCGCGACGCCCGCCGCAGGCGCAGGTACCGACGAAAGCGCCACGCAGTACATACCCGCGACGCCCGCCGCAGGCGCAGGCGCCGACGAAGGCGCCACGCAGTACATACCCCCCGTCGCCCCCGGCGCCCTGCCGCCCGAGGCGCCCGCGGGGGAGGCCACGCAGTTTCTGGGGCGCGGGCCCATGCCCGGTGCGCCCATGCCACCGGCTGCCGGTTCCGACAGCGAGCCCACGCAGTACATCCCGCCCGTGCCCGCCGAGCCCGGCAAGGCACCCTTCGGGATACGGCCCGGCGCCCCGGGCGACCGGCAGCCGCCCGCCGAGTTCGACAGCCTCTTCCGCACCGAGCAGCCGGAATCCGAAGGCCCCGCGTCGACCCAGCAGATGCCCCGCTTCGAGCCGCCGCAGCCCGCGGGCCACGGCCAGGGCGACGGCGGCGGTCGCGCCGCGCGCCGCGCCGCGGCCGCTGCCCCCGCGTCGCGCGGAGGGGGCCGCACCGGGTCGAAGGTGCCGCTCTTCGCGGCCGTCGGTGTCGCCATCGCGCTGGTCGGCGTCGGGGCGGGTGCTCTCCTCAGCGGCGGCGGTGACGAGGAGAAGGACAGCCCGCAGACCGTCTCCGAGTCCGCGCCCGCCGAGAAACCGTCGCCTTCCGTCGACCCCGCCAAGGAGCAGGCCGTCGCCCTGGACAAGCTCCTGGCCGACAGCAACAACAGCCGTGACTCGGTGATCGCCGCCGTACGCAACGTGGGAAAGTGCGCCGACCTCGCCCAGTCGGCCACCGATCTGCGTAACGCGGCCAAGCAGCGCAACGGCCTGGTCACGCGCCTCTCGGGGCTCTCGGTGGACAAGCTTCCGGCCAACGCCCAGCTGACCGCCTCCCTCACCAAGGCGTGGAAGGCGTCCGCGGCGGCCGACAACCACTACGCCGCGTGGGCGGGCCAGGTCGCGGGCAAGAAGGGCTGCAAGAAGGGCCACGCCCGTACGACGCCGCAGGCGGTCGCCGGGAACAAGTCGAGCGGCGAGGCGACCACGGCCAAGCAGGAAGCGGCCGGGCTGTGGAACACCATCGCCAAGCGGTACGGGCTCACCACCCGCGACAAGTCCCAGCTCTAGGGCGGCGGGGCAGCGGGGGCCCGGGGCAGCGGGTCCCCGGGGGCCCCGTGCGGGTCATTCCACCCGCTCCAGAGTCTTCGAGACGTTCACGAAGCCCTTGCGGGCAGGCACCAGGCGGCCGTCGCGCACCATCTGGAACGTGACGTCCGCGTTGACCAGGCGCGGGAAGTCGCTCGCCGCGAGCATGTCCTTGAAGCGCCAGCTCAGGGTGGGCGTGAGCCCGCCCGTCTCCACCTTGAGCCCCTTGTCGAGCGCCCGCCGCAGCGTCCGCGCCGAGACCTCGCCGCCGTCGAGCGACTCGACGGTCTGCTTCAGGACGGTGTAGGCGATCCACGTCGTCTGCACGCCCGCGTCCGTCGGGTCGACCCGGTTGTCGCCGAAGGCCTGCTGCCGGATGACCTCGCGCATCTCGTCCCAGCGCGCGTCGCTCGCGGCGGGGTACCAGCCGGTGAGGTAGGCGCCTTCGTACGGTCCCTTGCCGCCGCCCGTGCGGTCGACGAGGGACTGGTCGACGCTGCCGAGCACGGAGGAGATCTTCGCGGTCGGATACGCGTCCTCGGTGCGCCGGTAGGAGTCGTAGAACGTGTCCGTGCGCTCCCCGAGGGCCGCCGTCACACAGCCGCCGGTGCCCGCGCGCTCCAGCGCCTGCTCGGCCTGTGCCGTGAAGTCGGTGCCGTCCTCGGGCGCCCGGATGTCGAAGGAGGGCTTGTGGCGGCCCTCGGTGAGGCCCGCGTCCAGGAGCCCCGGCAGGTCGTCACCGGCGATCGTGTCGGGGCGTACGAGGGAGACACGCTCGCAGCGGTCGGCGAGCTGGCGGCCGTTGCCCGCCATGAGCGCCGGTTCGCCGCCGTTGACGGGGTACGACAGGGGGCTGCTGAACTCCTCGTCGGTGACGCCGTACCCGCCGATGTAGGGGATGCCGGCGACTTCGAGGGGGGAGAGGAAGGACCGGCCGTGCTGGCTGTACGAGCCGACGACGGCCGCCACCTCCTTGTCGACCGCCTCGCGGGCGCAGTCGGCTGCGCCCACCGGGTCGTTGTGGTCGTTGCAGGTGATGACCTTGAGCTCACGGCCGTCGAGGCCGCCGTTCGCGTTGACCCAGCGCGCGTAGGCCTGCGCCATCGCCGGGATGCCCGGCTTGTTGCTCGCCCTGGTCTTCTCGGGGGCCCAGGTCATGACGGTCACGGGGTCCTCCCTGGATCCCCCCGTGGAACCAGGGACGACCCCGCACGCGGTGGTCAGGGACGCACCCGCCGCCACCAGGGCGGCCGCGGTGAGCGCTGCGGTCTTGGAGGGGCGGGGGAACAAGGTGCGTCGTGAGACGGGCATGGTCCTGCACGATTCCGTCGCAGCGCCAACCATGGAGTGACGCGTTCTCAACGCATGGTGACAAGAAGGTGAATGGCAGGGGCCGGTTCGGCCGCACCGAAGGGGAACGTACGATCGATGACCGTGCAAGGTTCGGAGAACTCTTCCCGTCGTGGCCGTCGCTCAAGCACCATGGGCGGCATGCCAACCAACGACATGCCGTGGTGGCGGTGGCGCAGCAATGTGCGCTCGGCCCTTCACATGCTCTCCGACCCGGGGTTCCAGCGTGAGTGCTGGCTCGCGGGGCGCGAGGAGTACGGGGACGTGACCGACGCCGTGTACCGCCTGGTCGAGGACACGTGGCTCGACAACTGGTCCGCCGAGAAGTACGTCGGGACGATCTTCCGTGACGCGGAGGAGGCCGCCCTGGTCGACGCGGCGGTGCTCAGGGTCCTGCGGATCATGCACGAGGTGGGACCCGACGCGTTGGTCTCCGCCTATCTGAATCACCCGGGGTGGCCGGAGGCGGTCCGTGCCGCGCGGGAGGCGCATGTGCGGCTCGCCGCGAGTGACGGGGACAACCCCGACGAGGCCCCTCGGACCCTTGAGGTGCTGCGGATCATGACGCGGTCGGCGAGCTAGACACTCGCCGTCCGGGGCGTGGACCGTGGTCCCGTGGAGCGCCCCGGTTGTGGGAACCTTGGGCGCATGAACGAGAAGGTCCCCGCCCCCGCTGAGCAGTACGTCCTCACCCTCTCCTGCCCGGACAAGCAGGGCATCGTGCACGCCGTGTCGAGTTATCTCTTCATGACCGGCTGCAACATCGAGGACAGCCAGCAGTTCGGTGACCACGACACCGGGCTCTTCTTCATGCGCGTCCACTTCTCGGCGGAGCCGCCGGTGACGGTGGAGAAGCTGCGGGCGAGCTTCGCGGCGATCGGTGACTCCTTCCACATGGACTGGCAGGTGCACCGCGCCGACGACAAGATGCGCGTCGTCCTGCTCGTGTCGAAGTTCGGGCACTGTCTGAACGACCTGCTGTTCCGCTCGCGCATCGGCGCGCTCCCGGTCGAGATCGCCGCGGTCGTCTCGAACCACACGGACTTCGCCGAACTCGTCGCCTCGTACGACCTTCCCTTCCACCACATCCCGGTGACCAAGGACAACAAGGCGCAGGCCGAGGCGCAGATCCTGGAGCTGGTGCGCGCCGAGAAGGTGGAGCTCGTCGTCCTCGCCCGCTACATGCAGGTGCTCTCGGACGACCTCTGCAAGCAGCTCAGCGGCCGGATCATCAACATCCACCACTCCTTCCTGCCGAGCTTCAAGGGCGCGAAGCCGTACCACCAGGCGCACGCGCGCGGTGTGAAGCTGATCGGCGCGACCGCGCACTATGTGACGGCGGACCTCGACGAGGGGCCGATCATCGAGCAGGAGGTCGAGCGGGTCAGCCACGACGTCACGCCGAACCAGCTGGTCGCCATCGGCCGGGACGTGGAGTGCCAGGCGCTCGCGCGGGCCGTGAAGTGGCATGCCGAGCGCAGGATCCTGCTGAACGGCCACCGGACGGTCGTCTTCACCTGAGGCGGGCCCGCGGGGTCAGCTCACATCCGGCTCAGTGACGCCGCCGCGAACAGCACGTCCCTGATCGCCTGGCCGTCCCCGACCTGCCCCGCTGCCGCCTCCTGCGGCGAGACGTGGCCCGCAGCCAGGCGGCAGAACTCGACGCCGTCCAGGGCGACATGGGCCACCTCACGGTCCGCCGAGGCGCTGGCGCCGGGGGAGTCGAGGGGAATGAACCACTCCCCGCCGCCCAAGCCCTCGACCTCCAGGCGCAGGCTGCGGCCCGGGGCGCCCGCCGCCACCAGGCCGTGCGCCGGGGCGGCGAGCCCCGAGCGGCGGCGCTCGGCGAGCGTGCCGGGGAGCAGCCGGGCGGCGAGGTCGATCATGCGGTGCAGATGGCGCGGGGACGGCGGCTCGTACGGATAGTCCACCGCCTCCGCGATGTCGCCCGCGTGGATCCAGCACTCGAAGGCGCGGTCCAGCATCGAGTCCCGCAGCGGCAGTTCGACGCGGCGGCCCTGGTCGTCAGGGGCGCTGTAGGGGACGGCGAGGCCGCCGGAGCCGGAGCCGTGCGGGCCGCCCGCGGTGAAGGACACCGTGCGGATCAGCTCGTGGGACTGCTCGCGCCAGGGGCCGCGCACCGCGCGCGTGGGCGGGAAGTACGAGGCGCGCCAGTACGCCTCGGTGCGGTGGCCGGGGTCGGACCGCAGCGGTGTCTCCCTGCCCAGCGGGTCGTCGAGGCCGAGGGCCAGCGCGACCAGGCCGTCGACGGCGAGGAGGTGGGCGATCACGCCGGCCACCGTCGTCTTGCGGCTGGCCGGACGGTCCTCGTCGAACCATCGCAGGCGCACCGGAGCGTGCCACTCCGAGTCACCGATGTCCCGCAGGAGCGCGTCGAGCCGCGCGGTCTCGGCGTCGTACGGAATGGCCCACTCGGGCACCGGGATACGGGGCGGACGCCGCCCGAGGCAGTTCTCGATGACGCGGTTGCGCAGGCCCGGGTCGAGGTCGAGGCTCTCCTCCTGGTGCAGCAGGCCCACGGCGTCGCGCAGCCGCAGGGCCTCTTCCGCGCAGGGGCCGCAGTGCCCGAGGTGTTCCTCGACGGCGATGGCTTCGTCGACGGAGCACGCGGCGAGCGCCCAGGCGCCGAGCAGGGACTTCAGGACGCGGTGGTCGAGGGCGAGAGGGGGCGCCTCCCAGGCTTTCGGCTCTGGGGGAGGGCCGGGCAAGGGGTCGCCCGTGTCCTCTATGGACGCGCGGGGCAGCGGTATGCGAGGCGGCCGCCGGGCGTCCCCGCCACCGGCACCGTCCGCGCCGTCGGGGCCATCGGAGCCTCCCGCGCCGTCGCCGCTCTCCGGGACGTCCGGTTCCTCGAACGGGTCCTGCCGGTCGGGCCCCTTCACAGCGCTCTCCCGTAACCGGGACGCGTCCGCGGTGAGGGGTGCGGTTCCGCGGGTCCCGCCGCGTCGTTGGCGGTGGAGAGAAGCTGCAGGCCCAGGCGGAGACGGCGGCGCGCCTCGTCCTCCGTCACGCCGAGGTCGGCCGCGGTCTGGCGGTAGTCGCGCCGCTGGAAGTAGGCGAGCTCCAGTGCGGCGCGCAACGGGGCGGGCATGGCCGTGACGATGTAGTCCGCGCGGGCGGCGGCCGAGGCGCGGCGGACCTTGCGCTCCAGGTCCTCCGCGGTGCCCGCACCACCGCGGGCCAGGGCGGCGGACTCGGTCTGGCGAAGCCGCCGGACGGCCCGCTGGTGGGTGAGCGTGGCGACCCAGGAGCGCAGGGGGCCCTGCTTGGGGTCGTACGCGTCGGGGTTCTCCCAGATGTGGGCGAAGACCTCGCGGGTGATCCGGTCGGCGGCGTCCTCGTCACCGAGCACGCGGTGGGCGAGGCCGTGCACGAGCGAGGCGAAGTGGTCGTACAGCTCGCCGAGGGCGGCCGCCTCCCCGTGCGCCAGTCGCTGCTGCATGCGGCGGTCCCAGCGACGCGGCGCGTCCTTCGCCATGCGGCCCCCTCTGCGCCTGCCGTTCCTCGCTCGTCCCGATTCCCTCCGTCGAATGTAGTCGCCACCACCGACAACGCACTCCCTTTGAGGCAAAGTGCGCGTGCGCCGGGCCTCGGGTGATAGGGAGCGGTGTCTCTGGTGTTTCATGGGGAAGAGCTGGGGCAGCCGCGACGTAGGAAGCGTAGGGAAGGCTTCCGCATCGGCGAGCTACGGGCGAGCGGTATCAGCGAGCGAGAGGCGTGCGAGTGACGCTGCAGGTGGCCGTGGACGAGCAGGACGGCTGGGCCGTGCTGCGGGTGTCCGGCGAGATGGACCTCGTGACCTCGCCCGTCGTGCGCCAGCGCGTGCACGACGCCGTGGCCGACGGCCGGCACAGCCTCGTCCTCGACCTCTCGGACGTCCTCTTCTGCGACTCCAGCGGCGTCGGCGTGCTCATAGCCACGCGCCGCCTGTTCCGCTCCTGCCAGGGCCGCCTGCGCCTGATACTGCCCGCGCAGGGCGCCGAGGACGGCTCCCACGTGAACCGCGTCCTGGCGGCCCTCGGCGTACGCCGCCTCTTCGAGGTCTTCCCGGACGTGGCGGCAGCGGTCGACGACGAGGCGATCCCCCTCTCCGCGTGACACCGCCCCGGGCGGACCCGAAAGATCACCAAGGACGGGCTCCTGGTAAACCTCTCTTGTCCCGGTCTTGGCACAAGCGTCGGCTTCCGGCCTCCGGGGGGTCGCCGAACACGTACGCTCGCTGCCAGACAGACCCAGGGGACCCCCTGTGCACACGCACCCAACCGCAGAAGTGAGGCGGCCCGAACACCATGGACAGTGCCGAGTACGAGCGTAAGATCGCGGCCCGTTTCGCCAGCTTTGACCAGGACGGCAACGGCTACATCTCCCGTGAGGACTTCAGCACGGCGACCGCCGCCCTGCTCAGCGAGTTCGGCGCCACGGCACGCTCCGAGAAGGGGCAGGCCCTGTACATCGGGGCCGAAGCCTTCTGGCAGGGCATGGCCGGGATCGCCGACCGTGACGGTGACCAGCGGATCACCAAGCCGGAGTTCGTGGGCGGCGCCGTCAAGCGCCTGCGGGACAACTCGGACCGGTTCGCCGAGATCGCGCGGCCGTTCCTGGACGCCGTGATCTCGGTCGCGGACGGCGACGGTGACGGATCGCTCAGCCCGCAGGAGGTCGAGCGCGTCCTGAGGGCCCTCGGCGTCCCGGCGGACGTCGCGAGCGCCGCGAGCGGCTCGCTCGACACCGACGGGGACGGGCGGGTGACGGAGGAGGAGATCGTCGCGGCGTTCTCGGCCTACTTCACCGTTCCTGAGTGAGTCGTTCTCAGGTCAGCCGCGCGTGAACCTCTCCCGCAGCTTGTACTTGAGCACCTTGCGCAGCGCCTCGTTGCGAGGAAGGGCCTCCACCACCTCCAGTTGCTCCGGCAGCTTGTACGTGGAGAGTCCTTCCCCGCGCAGATACGCGGTCAGGGACTGAAGCGTCAGCTCGTCGGCGGTGTCGTGAGCCCCCGGCCGCAGTTCGATCACCGCGCAGACCCGCTCGCCCCGTTCGGGGTCCGGGAGGCCGATCACCGCCGCGTCCCCCACGGCCGGATGCCGGTGGAGCAGATCCTCGATCTCCTTCGCGGAGATGTTCTCGCCCTTGCGGATGATGATGTCCTTGGCCCGGCCGGTGAGCACCAGGTGACCGGTGGGGCGCAGGTGGCCCAGGTCGCCCGTGATCAGGAAACCGTCCGCGTCGAAGGCCCCCGCGCTCTGGGCGTGGGGGCCTGGGGGTGTACCCCCGGCAGGACGAGTCACGTACCCCTGGCAGACCGCCTCCCCGCGCAGCCGCACCTCCCCGTCGACCCCGGCGGGCACCTCCTTGCCCTCGGCGTCCGTGATCCGGATCTCCATGCCCTCGGGGGGCCTGCCCTCCGTCGTCGCGAGGTTCTCCGCGGTGTCGTCCGGCGTACCCATGGTGATCATCGGCACCTCGGTCATGCCGTAGCCGTGGGTCAGTTGGCAGCCCATCTCCCGTACGACCGCGTGATAGATCTCCGGCGGCTTCGGCGCACCGCCGCCCGCGAGGAGGCGCAGGGTGGGGATGAGCTTCTCGCCCGGCGCCAGCCTCCGCTGCTCGGCGAGGAACATCGAGTAGAACGCGGTCGAACCGCCCGCCACCGTCACGCCGTGCCGCCGGTAGCCGTCGAGCGCGTCCGGCAGCGCGAACTGCTCGAACATGACCGCCGGGAAGCCGTACAGCAGGAGCATCACCGTGTAGTCGGGGCCCGCTATGTGCGCGAAGGGGAACGCCATCGAGCCGACGTCGTCCGCCGACAGGTGCAGCGCGTGCGCCAGGCACGAGCCGCCCGCGATCAGTGAACGATCCGTGTGCAGGACGCCCTTGGGGTCGGACGTCGTGCCCGACGTCCAGTAGATCCAGCGTACGGACGTGCCGTCCGCGGGCGGCGGGGGAAGGGTGGCCGGGTCGCCGTCGGGCAGGTCCTCGTACGCGTACGCCTCGAAGACGCCCCGTGCGCCGAGCCGGCGCGCCATCTCCGTGTGGTCGAAGCCGCGCCACACCCCCGGCACGGCGAAGAACTCCGCCCCGGACGCCCTGAGCGCGAAGCCGACTTCGCGGTCTCGGTAGAAGGGGATGACCGGTGACTGGACCGCGCCGATGCGGGCGAGCGCGAAGGAGAGCAGGGCGGTCTCGATGCGCGTGGGCAGCTGCCAGGCCACGACGGTTCCGGGGCGCACGCCCATGCCGTGGAGCCCCGCGGCCACCCGTTCGGCCCGGTCGCGCAGTTCGCCGAAGGTCAGCGTCCGGTCGTCGGCGGCGTCGGCCGCGGCCTGGACGAGGACGGGGGCGTCGGGGGTGAGCCGGGCGCGGCGCTCGACGAGCTCCCAGAGGGTGCGGGACGCCCCCAGCGCGTACGCGGTCTCGTTCTCCGAGGTCCTCATGCGATCCCCTCCTGGCGGGCCCTGAACTGACGGGGAGTCAGATCGTGCCGAGAGCGTAAGCCTCACCGCCTTGTCGGTCCAGGGGTGCGCGGTTAGCCTGCCTTCTGACGTTCCATCTGACGCGCCATCAGATATGCCGGAGGGCCAGTGGATCTCACATACACAGCGGAGGAGGAGTCCTTCCGGGCGGGACTGCGTGAATGGCTGGCCCGGACGCTGCCGCAACTCCCGCCGCGCCCGGACCCGTTGGACTGGCCGGGGCGTCGCGCGTACGACATGGGATGGCAGCGCAGGCTGTACGACGCCGGGTACGCGGGCCTGCACTGGCCCGTCGACGCGGGCGGCCGTGGGGCGACTCCGACCCAGCACCTGATCTTCCTGGAGGAGACGGAGAAGGCGGGCGCACCCTACGTGGGGGCGAACTTCGTGGGCCTCCTGCACGCGGGCCCCACCATCGCCTCCGAAGGGACGCCCGAGCAGCGGGCCCGGTGGCTGCCGCCCGTACTGCGCGGCGACGAGGTGTGGTGCCAGGGGTTCAGCGAACCCGAAGCGGGCTCCGACCTCGCGTCGCTGCGCACGCGCGCGTGGCGGGACGGCGACGACTACGTGGTGAGCGGCTCCAAGGTCTGGACCTCGCACGCGGAGGTCGCCGACTGGTGCGAGCTCCTCGTGCGCACGACACCGGTCAGCGAGGACGTGCCCAAGCACCGCGGCATCTCCTGGCTGGCGATGCCGATGGACGCCCCCGGCATCACGGTCCGTCCCCTGCGCACGCTCGCGGGATCGACCGAGTTCGCCGAGGTGTTCCTCGACGAGGTGCGGGTGCCGGTCGCCAACCGGGTCGGCGCGGAGAACGACGGCTGGCGCGTGACGATGGTGACGCTGTCGTACGAGCGGGGCACGGCCTTCGTGGGGGAGGTCGTCGCCTGCCGCCGGGTCCTCGGCGAGCTGGCCCGCGAGGCCCGCAAGAGCGGCCGCTGGGACGACGCGGTCCTACGGCGCAGGCTCGGCAGGCTCAGCGCGGAGTTCGGGGCGCTGTGGCGGCTCACGCAGTGGAACGTCAGCGAGTCGCAGCGGGCCCAGGCCGGGGTGCCGGGCATCGGCGGGTCCGTCTTCAAGCTGCGCTACTCGCACGCGCGCCAGGAACTGTACGAGGCCGCGGGTGAGGTCCTTGGGCCCGGCGCGCTCGACCTGGGCCACGAGTGGACCCTGGACCGGCTCTCCTCCCTCTCGTACACGATCGCCGCCGGGACCTCGCAGATCCAGCAGAACATCGTGGCCGAGCGGATACTCGGCCTCCCGAAGGGACGGTGAGGTCCGCGTGGACTTTCAACTCACACAGGACCAGCGGGCGTTGCGGGCCGGGGTGCGCGAGCTCCTGGAGGGGCGGTTCGGCGGGGCCGCGCTGCGGGCGGCAGCGGACCGTGGAACCCCCTCGCTCGACCGCGCTCTGTGGCGGGAGCTCGGGGACGCCGGGTTCTTCTCGCTGCGGGTGCCCGAGGAGGCGGGCGGGGTCGGACTCGGTCTTCCGGAAGCCGTGTTGGCCTTCGAGGAGGCGGGGCGAGCACTGCTCCCCGGGCCGCTGGTGGCCACGTTCCTCGCGGCGCCCGACGTCACGGGAGCGGCCCAGGGCGCGACCGTGGTGACGGCCGTGTCAGGCGGGCTCGTCCCGTGGCTGGACGAGGCGGACGTCGTCCACGGGGACGCCTCCGGGGCCCTGCCGCTGCGATCGGTCGACCCGCTGACACCGCTGCACCGGGTGCGTGATGACGGCGGGCGTGGAAGCGGAACGGCCTCGGAGGCGGACCTGCTGCTCGCCGCGGAACAGCTCGGCAGCGCGGGCAAGACCTGCGAGATGGCGGTCCGCCATGCCCGGGAACGTACCCAATTCGGCCGTTCCATCGGATCCTTCCAAGCCGTCAAGCACCTCTGCGCACAGATGCTCGTGCGCGCCGAGGTCGCCCGCGCCGCCGTGTACGCAGCGTCCGTCACCGGTGACGCGGCGGAGATCGCGGCGGCCAAGCTGCTCGCCGACGAGGCGGCGGTGCGGGGCGCGCGCGACTGCCTCCAGGTGCACGGCGGGATGGGCTTCACCTGGGAGGCCGACGTGCACCTGCATCTCAAGCGGGCCTGGGTGCGGGCAGGGCTCGGGCGATCGGCGGCCCGGGCGGAGGAGGAGCTGGCGGCGGCGCTGTGAGCCCCGGTGGGCGCGCAGAGTGATCGACTTGTCAAGTCCGCGAAGTGGGGGGAGGCTACTGAGCGTCGATATCGGGTTGTGTCCTATGCGTGACTCGTCACGGCATGGAGTCGGGCGTCGGCTCCGGTACCTTGTGTCAGATGCGAGTGGTTCTGAGGTCGAGCCATGCCGGTGTTGCCACTGAGGCGGCGCCGGACCCGGCAATGCTTGCCGCTCGCAGTGCAGGAAGGGGCTTCATGCCCGCCTGTTCGACACCCCGCGGCGCGCGTCGCACAGTATGCAGCACGCGTACTCCTTCACGCTGGAATATGCCTGAAGCGCTTGTTGGGGTGACTGAACGTCAACCATGCTGTCTCTCAAGGGGATCACGTTCCGTGACCCCGTGGAGTCGCGAGGCGATGTGTCCGCCGGTTCGGATGGTGTGAGCGGTGCAGGTGCTTCAAGTTCAGCTGGAGGTCAGGCCCGACCCCACAGAGGTGGGACGGGCTCGAAGGTGGGCCCGGTCGCGGCTCGCCGGTTCCGGGATAGGGGTCGACGAGCCACTGGCCGAGACGCTGATCCTGCTGATCTCGGAGCTGGTGACCAACGCGGTGGTGCACACGGGCTGTCCGGCCGTGCTGCGCATGCGGCTCCCGGACGTCCCGGATGCGCCCGAGGAGGCCGCGGAGGCGGGTCCGGGCACGGTCAGGGTCGAGGTCGCCGATGCCAGCGCGCGTCCGCCGAAACAGCGGCACGCCGGTGACGACGCGACCAACGGCCGGGGCCTGGAACTCGTCGACGGCCTCGCCGACCGCTGGGGCTGGCAGGCCGAAGGTGCGGGAAAGAGCATCTGGTGCGAGGTGGACAGGTGCGAGCCCGGGGTCGCGGCGGTCGCGTTCGACGGGACGACCTACGAAGACGTCGCGTACGAGGCGGTCTGAGCCCCGGAGAAGCCGCGTACGAGGCGGTCTGAGCCCCGCGAGGCGGCCCCGGGCGCCTGCATGCGCCGTCGCGTGCCACGGTGCGCGGCCGTGCGCGGCCGGTACAAAAGCGGCATAATTCATCAATCAGTGGACGGGTGTTGACGTACCGTGTCCGATTGATCACGCTTATGTGCAGCGATTCGCCGCGAGGGGACGTCGAGGGACGGTGGTCTGTGACCCGGTCCTCGGCGAGACGTGAGTCGCCGTCGGCGTGGGTCCCTTCGTGGCCGAACTGGGCAGGACCAGAGCGCCGGAGCCGGATGGCGGCGCGCGCGGCAACGCGCTCGGGGCGAGAGCCGAGGCGCCGCCATCCGAGGATTCACAACACCGCCACCGGCGCGACAGGAGTCCCCGTGCCGCCGACGAACGGCTCGGGCGTCGCGGAGAGAAGGAAGCTGTAGCGGGAAACTTCTGCACAGGCTGTGGACAACTTTTCCAGATTCCAGTTCTGACCCTGCAGCATCCCCATCTCCACCAGGTCGAGCGCGTGCACGGGCAGCCAGAGGTTCTCGATCTCGGGCGGGAAGATCTCGAAGGTGAGGGTGTCGTTGGCGACCGCCGCGACATCGCGCGCGTGGAACCACTCGGGGGTGCGGACCGAGAGGCCGGGGGACGGATATCCGTACGCGTGCTTGTCGCCCGCCAGATAGGTCTGGATCTGGCCGGTGCGTACGAGGACGATGTCGCCGGCGCGGACGCGGAGCCCCGCGAACTCCTCGGCCTCGGCCAGGTCTTCGGGGGTGACCGCGTGATCGCCGGGCAGCCGGTCGACGCCCTTGGCGCGGGCGACATCCAGCAGCACACCGCGCGAGACGAGGTGCGCCACCTTGTCGATGCCGCTGAACCGCGCGCCGGTGTGGGCGGTGATGGTGTCCGCCGGGCGGCCGTTGTAGATCTTTCCCGAGTGCGAGGCGTGTGTGAGCGCGTCCCAGTGGGTGGCCGTCTGCAAGCCCATCGTGACGGCGTCGTCGCTGGTGGCGACCGTACCGGGGCCGAAGAGCTCCTGGTTGATCTGCACCATCGTGTGGAGGGGGTTGATCCGGCCGGGTATCAGGCCCGTCTGGACGCCGTCTTCCTTGAGAGGCAGGGCGAGCGGGACGCGCCGTCCGGTGCGAATGGTGGCGGCGGCCTCGCGGACCACCTCGTCGGTGATGAGGTTGAGCGTGCCGACCTCGTCGTCGGAACCCCAACGACCCCAGTTGTTCACGCGTTTGGCGATGTCGAAGAACTCGGGCGGCAGGGCTGGTCCTGTGGAAGCTGTGGAGTCTGTGGATGCCGAGTCTGACATGGGTCCTCCCCGGGGCTTGTCTTCCGGTGTCTGACGGGCCATAGAATCTAACGGTCCGTCAGAAACCGCGGGAAGGGGCCGGACGTGGGGAACTTCTTGGCAGGCAAGGTGGTGGCCGTGACCGGTGCCGGGCGCGGCATCGGCAGGGCGGTCGCGCTGGCCGCCGCGGCCGAGGGGGCGAAGGTCGTCGTGAACGACTACGGCGTCTCCATGGAGGGCGCGGAACCGGCCAGCGAGATAGCCGACGGCGTGGTCAAGGAGATCCAGGCGGCGGGCGGCGAGGCCGTGGCCGTCGCCGACGACATCTCCACCATGGCGGGCGGGCAGCGCATCGTCGACACCGCCCTCGCCGCGTACGGACGCGTCGACGGCGTGGTGTGCGTGGCCGGAATCCTGCGCGAGCGGATGCTGTTCAACATGTCCGAGCAGGAGTGGGACCCTGTGGTCGCCACGCACCTGAAGGGCACGTTCACCGTCTTCAGGGCCGCATCGGCGGTCATGCGCAAGCAGGGCACGGGCACGCTGATCGGCTTCACCAGCGGCAACCACCAGGGTTCCGTCGCGCAGGCCAACTACAGCGCCGCCAAGGGCGGGATCATCTCGCTGGTGCGCAGCGCGGCCCTCGGTCTGCACAAGTACGGAGTGACGGCCAACGCCGTCGCGCCGGTCGCGAGGACCCGGATGTCCGCCAACGTGCCCATGGAGCTGAAGGAGATCGGCGAGCCGGAGGACGTGGCCGCGCTGGTCACGTATCTGCTGAGCGAGCGGGCCCGGCAGGAGAAGATCACCGGGCAGGTCTACACGGTCGCCGGACCGAAGATCGCCGTATGGGCCCAGCCCCGGGAGCTGCGCGCCGGGTACGTCGAGGGCGGCTGGACGCCGGAGAAGATAGCCGACTTCCTGCCGGGGACGGTGGGGGTCGACCCGATGCCGATGCTGGCGCAGCTGGAGGCGATGGCGAAGGCCGCGGCCGCCAAAGACCGGCCGAACGCGTAGGCCGGGCGGTGGAGTTCGCATTCACGCGGCAGGACGAGGAGTTCCGCGCTCAGGCACGGGCGTGGCTCGGCGAGCACCTGACGGGGGAGTTCGCCGGGGCGGCGGGGCGGGGCGGGCCCGGCAGCGAGCACGAAGGGGCGGCGGAACGGCGCGTCTGGGAACGGGAGTTGGGCCGAGGCGGGTGGATCGGCCTCGGGTGGGACTCGGACGCGTACGGGAACCGGAGGGCCACACTGACCCAGCAGGTCGTCTGGGCGGAGGAGTACGCGCGGGCGCGGGCGCCAGGGCGCTGTGGCCACATCGGCGAGAACCTGCTGGCCCCGACTCTCCTCGCCCACGGCACGCAGGAGCAGCGGGACGAGTTCCTGCCGCCCATCGCGCGCGGCGAGACGCTGTGGTGCCAGGGGTACAGCGAGCCGGGGGCCGGGTCGGACCTGGCGGGACTGCGGACGGCGGCGCTGCGGGACGGCGAGGTGTACCGCGTCACCGGACAGAAGGTCTGGACCTCGCTCGCCCATGAGGCGGACTGGTGCTTCGTGCTGGCCCGGACCGACGCGGGCTCCGCCGGGCACCGGGGCATCTCGTTCCTGCTGGTGCCGATGGACCAGCCGGGACGCGTCGAGGTGCGGCCCATACGGCAGTTGACGGGGACGAGCGAGTTCAACGAGGTCTTCTTCGACGGGGCGATCGCGCGCGCCTCGCACGTGGTCGGAGGGGCGGGCGACGGATGGCGCGTCGCCATGGGGCTGCTCGGCTTCGAACGGGGAGTCTCGACGCTGGTGCAGCAGATCGGTTTCGCCCAGGAGCTGGAAGACGTCGTCCGGGAGGCCGTCGCGAGCGGGGCCGTCGACGACCCCGTGCTGCGGGACCGGCTCGTACGGCAGTGGGCGCAGTTGCGGGTCATGCGGTGGAACGCGCTGCGTACGTTGGGGACTGCGGGCCGCAGCGGCACCGAGGACGCGGGCGCGCCGAGCGTGGCCAAGCTGCTGTGGGGCGGGTGGCATCAGCGGCTGGGGGAGCTCGCCATGGCCGTGCGGGGGGCTGCGGGGGCGGTCGGCCCCGGGGACTGGAGCGAGAGCGCCCCCTACGAACTCGACGCTCTGCAGAGGCTCTTCCTCTTCACGCGGGCGGACACCATCTATGGCGGCTCGGACGAGATTCAGCGGAACATCATCGCCGAGCGCGTGCTCGGCCTGCCGAGGGAGGCGCGATGAGGGGTGTCGTTTTCGACAGGAGCAGGGCCGAGGGGAGCAGGGTCGAGGTCGTCGACGACCTGGAGATACGGGACCCGGGGCCGGGAGAGGTACTGGTCGCCGTCAAGGCCGCGGGCCTGTGCCACAGCGATCTCTCCGTGATCGACGGGACCATCCCCTTCCCTTCACCGGTGGTGCTCGGCCACGAAGGGGCGGGGGTGGTGGAGGCGGTCGGCGCGGGGGTGACCCATGTGACGGCCGGTGACCACGTGGCGCTGTCGACCATCGCGAGCTGCGGGGCGTGCGGGGAGTGCAACCGGGGGCGGCCGACCATGTGCCGGCGCGCGATCGGGATGCCGGACCAGCCGTTCTCGCGGGGCGGCAGGCCCATCCACCAGTTCGCGGCGAACTCCGCGTTCGCGGAACGCACGGTGGTGAAGGGCGTGCAGGCCGTGAAGATCCCGCAGGACATTCCGCTGACGTCGGCCGCGTTGATCGGCTGCGGGGTCGTGACCGGGGTCGGCGCCGCGCTCAACCGCGCGAAGGTCGGCCACGGGGACAGCGTGGTGGTGATCGGGACCGGCGGCATCGGCCTGAACGTGCTCCAGGGGGCGAGGATCGCGGGGGCGACGCGGATCGTGGCGGTCGACGCGAACCCCGAGAAGGATTCGGTGGCACGGAGGTTCGGCGCGACGCACTTCTTCTCGTCGGCGGAGGCGGAGGGCGTGAAGGAACTGCTGCCGACGGGGGCGGACCACGTCTTCGAGTGCGTGGGCCGCGTCGAGCTGATCCGGCAGGCGATCGACCTGCTCGACCGGCACGGGCAGGCGATCCTGCTGGGGGTGCCACCGGCCGCGGCCGAAGCGTCGTTCCTGGTCTCGTCGCTGTTCCTGGACAAGTCGATCCTGGGCTGCCGCTACGGCTCGGCCCGCCCGCAACGGGACTTCGCCCTGTACGCGGAGCTGTACCGGGAGGGGCGCCTGCTCCTTGACGAGTTGGTGACGGAGACGTACCCGGTGGAGGACTTCGCGAAGGCGGTGGGGGATGCGGAGGCGGGGCGGGTGGCGCGGGGGGTGCTGATGTTCTGAGCTGATGTTCTGAGGGGTCACTGGGGGGAGGGGGGAGGTGGGGAGGGGGCTGTGCGGTGCGGTGCCGTCCGTGGGTGCGCGCGGTGCGGGGCCGGGTCGTTTGTGGGTGCGGGGCCGCGCCGGTATGTCCGTCCTCGCTATCGTCCGGTGGCCGCGGGGCTGCTTCGGTTCTGGAGCGCCGCGAACCGTGCTCCGGGCAGACATACCGGCACGTCCCCTCGCGTGCGCTGCCGACTGCGGGTGATCGTCGGCTGGTCGGATGGTGCTGCGGGGTAATCGGGTGGGTGGGTGGGAAAGTCTGTTCGGTAGAAGGGCTGCAGGGCGCTCTGTCGCGGGAGGGGGCGCGGGCCCCCGGGGTCACCCGCGGCCCCCGGGGGGTCACCGCCCAGGCCCGGCGGGCACGCCTTCGCGGAACGTGCGGCGGTACGCCGTGGGGGTCACACCCAGGGCCGCCTGCAAGTGCGCCCGCATCGACTGCGCCGTACCGAACCCCGCGTCCCGCGCGACCCGGTCCACGGAGAGATCGCTGGACTCCAGGAGGTGGCGGGCCCGCTCGACCCGCTGCTGCGCGAGCCACTGGCCGGGGCTGATGCCCACCTCCTCACGGAAGCGGCGCGTGAAGGTGCGTACGGACATGGATTCCTGGTCCGCCATGTCGCGCAGCTGGATCGGCTCGTGCAGGCGGGCCAGGGCCCACGCCCGCGCGGCGGTCGTCGTCGCGAACTGGGGCTCGGGAACGGGGCGTTGGATGTACTGGGCCTGGCCCCCGTCCCGGTGCGGCGGCACCACCGTACGGCGGGCGACGTCGTTGGCGACCGTCGACCCGTGGTCCCTGCGCACGACATGAAGGCAGAGGTCGAGCCCCGCCGCCACACCCGCCGAGGTGAGGACGTCCCCGTCGTCGATGAAGAGGACGTCGGGGTCCACCGTGATCCGGGGGAAGAGACGCTGGAAGTGCTCCGCCGACGACCAGTGCGTCGTGGCGGTGCGGCCGTCGAGATAGCCCGCGGCGGCGAGGACGTACCCGCCCGTGCAGATGGAGATCAGGCGCGTGCCCGGTCTGATGTGGGCGAGGGCCGAGGACAGTTCATCGGTCAGGCGGCCCTCCTCGTGGACCGGGCCCAGTTCGTACGATGCCGGGACCACGACCGTGTCGGCCGTGGCCAGAACCTCTGGTCCGTTCTCCACGAGGATCGAGACATCGGCATCCGTGCGCACCGGGCCCGGCGGCCGGATGGACGCGGTCACCACCTCGTACAGAAACGCGCCGTCATCGCTTCTCGCGCGGCCGAAGATCCGCTGCGGGATGCCGAACTCGAAGGGGATGACACCGTCCAGGGCCAGCACCACCACGCGGTGGCGGGGAGTGGTCCGTTTCGGGTCGGCGGTCGTCGGGGCCATGGCCCGATCCTAGTCAATGCTGTCCTTCGGGCCACTCGTTCGGGGGCGGACGGAACCTGATGCTGTTTGTCGTGACCCAGACAGACGTGAATCAGGCGGCCGAGCCGCCCCTGGAGGCGCCGAGGCGGCGCCGCCGTATCCACCGGGCGTGGTTCGTCGTCGCCGTCACCTTCGTGACGATCATCGGCGCCGCCGCCTTCCGCTCCCTGCCGGGCCTGCTCATCGATCCGCTGCACGACGAGTTCCACTGGTCGCGCGGCACGATCGGCCTCGCGGTCTCCATCAACCTCGCGCTGTACGGACTCACCGCGCCGTTCGCCGCCGCGCTGATGGACCGCTTCGGCATCCGCAGGGTCGTGGCCGTCGCGCTCATCGTGATCGCGCTCGGCTCCGGCCTCACCGTGTGGATGGAGCACGCCTGGCAGCTGCTGCTGTGCTGGGGACTGCTCGTCGGGCTCGGCTCGGGGTCCATGGCGCTCGCCTTCGCCGCCACCGTCACCAACCGCTGGTTCACCACGCGCCGCGGACTCGTCACCGGCATCCTGACGGCTGCCTCCGCGTCCGGGCAGCTGATCTTCCTGCCGGTGCTCTCCTGGCTCGTGGAGGCCCACGAGTGGCGGCCCGCCGCGGTGACCGTGGCCCTGGCGGCACTCGCCGTCGTCCCGTTCGTGTGGCTGCTGCTGCGCGACCATCCGGCGGACGTGGGCCTGAAGCCGTACGGGTCCGAGGAGTTCGTGGAGAAGCCCCCGCCCGCCACGGGGGCCGCGCGACGTGCGGTCACCGTACTGTTCGCGGCGGCCCGCACAGGCCCGTTCTGGCTGCTCGCGGGGACCTTCGCCATCTGCGGCGCCTCGACGAACGGACTGATCCAGACGCACTTCGTGCCCGCCGCGCACGACCACGGCATGCCGATCACGGCCGCCGCCTCACTCCTCGCCGTCATCGGCGTCTTCGACGTCGTGGGGACGATCGCCTCCGGCTGGTTCACGGACCGCTTCGACGCGCGGCGCCTCCTTGCCGTGTACTACGCGCTGCGCGGCATCTCGCTGCTCTTCCTGCCGCTGCTGCTCGCGCCCTCCGTCCACCTGCCGATGGTCTTCTTCATCGTCTTCTACGGCCTCGACTGGGTGGCGACCGTGCCGCCGACCCTGGCCCTGTGCCGCGAGCAGTACGGCGAGGACAGCGCCATCGTCTTCGGCTGGGTGCTCGCCTCGCACCAGGTGGGTGCCGCGCTCGTGGCCGTCATCGGCGGCGTGGTGCGCGATGCCTTCGGGTCGTACGACGTGATGTGGATCGCCTCGGGTGCGCTGTGCGCGGCGGCGGCACTGATGGCCCTGGTCATCCGGCGGGCCGGCGAGGAGGAGACCGTGCGGCCGGCCGCGCTCACCTAGCGCGCGTGTCGAGCCCGCCGAACGTGCCGAACGTGCCCCGGTGGAAGAGGAGCGGTTCGCCGTCCTCGGTGGCGCCCAGGGCGTCCACCCTGCCGACCACGATCAGGTGGTCGCCCCCGGTGTGCACGGCCTGGATCGTGCAGTCGATCCAGGCCGGAGCGCCGGTCAGGCGGGGCGAACCGGTGACGGGGGCGGCGTCGAACTCCACTCCGGCGAACTTGTCGGCGCCGCTCACCGCGAAGCCGCGGCACAGTGCGCCCTGGTCGGCACCGAGGACGTTCACGCAGAAGACGCCGGCGCGTGCGATGCGCGGCCACGTCGTCGACGTACGCGCGACCATGAAGGAGACCAGGGGCGGGTCGAGGGAGAGCGAGGAGAAGGACTGACAGGCGAATCCCGCCGGGCCGTCATCTCCCTCGGATGCCGGTGACGTGACAACGGTCACGCCGGTCGCGAAGTTCCCCAGTACGCGCCGGAACTCGCCCGCGTCCAGCGGCGCCCGCTCGTCGTCGCCGACCGCCCGCAGCCGCGGCCGGGGGAGGGCTTCGACCGGGCCGGTGGTGGTCGGTGCTCCGACCGACCTGAGGTATCGGACGGCCGTGGCCGCCATCCCTGCATGTCCCATCACACCGACCATTGAAGCTGACGGGTCGTCAGATGGGAAGGGTGCGGAGCTTCCGCATCGGCGGTGGGCGGGGCTGTGGGCCTGCGGGCTCGGATGCCCGTGTGCCTGTGTGCCCGTGTGTTTAGCGACCTCAGCGGCCCACGGTGGCCCTCAGCGGCCCTCGTACGACGGTGAGCGCCGCTCCACGAAGCTGGCCACGCCCTCGTTCGCGTCAACCGTCGTCATGTTGATCTCCTGCGCCGCGGCCTCCGCCGCGAAGGCGGTCGCACGGTCCGATTCGAGGGACGCGTTGACCAGTTGCTTGGTCATGGCGATGGCGCGGGTCGGCCCCGTCGCGAGGCGTTCCGCCCAGGCGCGTGCCGTCTTCTCCAGCTCGTCGGCCGGTACGACGCGATTGACGAGCCCGATCCGTTCGGCCTCCGCGGCCGGCACGGAGTCGCCGAAGAACATCAGCTCCTTGGCCCGCCGCGGACCGATGAGACGCGGCAGCAGATAAGCCCCGCCGCCGTCGGGCACCAGGCCGCGGCGCACGAACACCTCGATGAACTTGGCCTGTTCGGCGGCGACGACGAGGTCGCAGGCGAACGCGAGGTGCGCGCCGATCCCGGCGGCGGTCCCGTTCACGGCGGCGATGACCGGTTTCTCGCAGTCCAGGACAGCGGCGATGAGGCGCTGGGCGCCCAGCCTGATCGTGCGGGCCACGTCGCCGGGCACGCGCTCGGCGCCGCTGGGCGCACCGCGCAGGTCGGCCCCGGCGCAGAAGCCCTTGCCGGTGGCGGTGATCACGACGGCGCGGACGCCTGGGTCCGAGGAGGCGTCGGCGAGCAGCGAGATGACGCGTTCGCGCTGGTCCCAGGTGACGGCGTTCATGGCTTCGGGCCGATTGAGCGTGATCCACGAGACGCCGTTGTCAGTGGCGTGGAGTACCAATGAGTCGAGGGGATCAACCGGCGTTTCGGGGGAGGCAGTCATGGGTGGGCAGGCTCCATTTCGCCGCGGGGTGTTCGGGTGGGCGAGCGTGTGGGCGTCCGGGTGGGTGAGTGCGTGGGCGAGTGCGATTGCGTGGGTGTTCGGGTGGGTGAGCGGGAAGGGAGCGCCGCGAAGCGGTGTCCTGAAACCCCTGGAACCCCGCTCAGCGGCAGACGGCAAGAGCGTCCAGAGCGACCGCCCCCTGCCCCCGCCCCAGCACCATCAGCGGATTGATGTCCAGCTCCGCCAGCTCGTCGCCGAGTTCAAGAGCCATCCGCTGGACCCGGAGCACCACCTCGACGAGCGCGTCGACATCGACCGGCGGCCCTCCTCGGACCCCGTCGAGCAGGGGTCGCCCGCGCAGCTCGGAGAGCATCGCAAGCGCCTGGTCCTCCCCGAAGGGCGGCACCCGCACGGCCACGTCCCGCAGTACCTCGACAAGGACACCGCCGAGCCCGACGGTCACCGTCGGCCCGAACAGCTCGTCCTGCGTCACGCCGACCACCATCTCGACGCCCCGCTCCACCATCTGGCAGACCAGCACCCCGTCCAGCGCGATGCCTTCGTAGCGGGCGATGTCGGTCAGCTCCCGATAGGCGTCCCGCACCTGACTCGCCGAGGTCAGCCCGACCTTCACCAGGCCAAGGTCGCTCTTGTGGGCGAGCCGTGCCCCGGACGCCTTCATCACGACCGGGTAGCCCACGAGCCCCGCCGCTCGCACGGCGGCCGCCGCACTGGTCACCAACTGCTCGCGCGGTACGCGAATCCCGTACGCGCGCAGCAACTGCTTCGCCGCGTGCTCGCTCAGCTGCTGGCCCGGCCGCATCAGGGCCTGGGCCTTGCGGAAGGACGGCGAGGGCGTGCGCGGGGCCTCGGCGAAGGGGGAGCGGTAACGGGTCGTGAAGCGGTGGTGATCCAGATAGGACCGCACCGCCGTGATGCAGTTGGCGAAGGTGCGGAAGGTGGCGACGCGCGACGAGCCGAGCAGCGTCGTGCGGTAGGCCTCCTCGGTGCCCACGGGCGAGCCCCACACCACGCAGACCAGCTTGTCCGTCTGCTCAGCCGCGTCCACCAGGTCCTGCGCCAGCTTGTCGCTCATGGGCGGGAAGGGACCGGTGATGGGACAGATCAGCACCCCCACCTCCGGGTCGTCCAGGATCGCGTCGATGATCTTCCTGCCGCGCCAGTCGCCCACCGGATGCCCGCCGTTGTCGACGGGGTTGGCTACGTTCAGGTAGCCGGGTATCCACTGGTGGAGCTCCGTCTGCTTGGCGTCCGAGAGCTGCGGAAGCCGCAGTCCCGCCTCGGTCGCCAGGTCCGAGAAGTGCGCGCCCGTGCCGCCCGAGATCGAATACACGACGACGCCCTCGGCCCGCGGCGGCCTCGCGCGCGCCAACAGGGCGGAGGTGTCCTGGAGTTCGTCGAGCCCGTCCACGCGGATCACGCCGTACTGCCGCATCGCCGCGTCGACGACCGTGTCGGCACCGGTCAGCTTGCCGGTATGTGAGGCGGCCATCCGGGCGCCGGTCTCTGTACGGCCGACCTTGACCGCGACGACGGGCACGCCGCGCTGGGCGGCGTGGTCGGCGGCGAGCAGGAAGGAGCGGCCGTCCTTGAGGCCTTCGACGTAACAGGCGATGGCTCCGACCTCGGGGCGTTCGGCGAAGTAGGAGATGAAGTCGGAGGTCTCCAGGTCGGCTTCGTTGCCGGTGGGCGCCCAGTGCGAGAGGCGTACGCCGATCTCCTGCATCGTGAAGACGGGTCGCCCCTGGTGGCCGGACTGGGTGATCAGGGCGATCGCGGGGCCTTCGAGGTCGTCGCGGAACTTCTCGAAGGCGTTGAGATTGGTGTTGGGTCCGAGCAGGCGCAGCCCTGAGCGCTCCACGGCGGCGGCCAGTCGGGCCTGGGCGGCCGCACCCTTCTCGCCTGTCTCCGCGAAGCCCGAGGCGAAGGCGACGGCGAACTTCACCTTGGACTCGGCGAGTTCTTCGATCACGGGAAGGGGGTCACTGACGAGGAGTACGGCCAGATCGACCTGTTCCGGCAGGGCCGCGACGGAAGGGAAGCAAGGGGTGCCGAAGACGGACTGACGGGTGGGATGCACCGGATGGAGCCGGGCGCCGCACCGCTCGGCCCAGTCCATGAGCTGACGCGTGATGCCCGTGTTCGGCCGCCCCTCGGCGTCGGACGCGCCGATGACGGCGACGGACTCGGGCCGGAAGAACCGGTCCAGATCCGGTACGGCGGCATGCAGGGGGCGTCCGCTGACGTCCAGGTCGTCCGCTGGGGCGGCCTGTCCGTGGACGGCGGGTGCCGGGACTTCGCCGCAGGCCACTACACGCGCGCGGCGGGGGTCGGTGGTGAAGGTGCCGTAAGTCGATCCAAGCATCGGTCCGCCCGCTCCTGTGTGACAGCAACTCAACTGACGCATAGTCAGATTACTGAACTGACGCTGTGTCAGGAACAGGGCTGCACGCAAAGAGTGGGGCGGCCCTTTCAGCAGTACCCACGTGCCCCGGGGCTAGCAGTACCCACGTGTCCCGGGGCGCTACTCCCCTTCCGGGGGGTGGGCTTCCGGAAGGGGGTAGTACCGGCCATGGTGGCCCTGTGGAGGGCCGTGGGTCGGGTGCGGGTCCGTTCTGGCTGGTCGCGCCGTTCCTCGCGCCCCCGGAGGGGCGCGCCGGGGTCTGCGGTTCGTGTGGGGTGCGGTGGCCTGGCCTGGGCTGTCAGCGGCTCACGGCGGCCTGGGGTGTCAGCGGCTTGCGGCCAGCGTTCTCGCCACCGCCTTCGCGATCTTCTCCGCGTCCATGGCCATCTCGCGCAGCATTCCGCTGATGGGGTTCGTGAAGCCGGTGAAGTAGAGGCCGGGGGCCGACTTCGGGGTGCGCGCGCCACGGACCAGCGGGGCGCCCTTCGCGTCGAGTACGCCGAGGTCGCCGAGGAGCGGTTCCAGGGCGCGCCGGTATCCCGTGGCCGCGATGACGGCCTCGGGGCCGATCCGGGTGCCGTCGGCGAGGACGACCTTGCCGTCCTCGAAGGAGTCGAGGGCCGCGACCGGTTCTACCTTGCCCTTGCGCACCGCGTCGATCAGACCCACGTCCTGGACCGGGATCGCGCCCTCCTTGACGCGTGAGTACAGGCCGGTGTCGGGGCGGGGCAGCCCCTGCGCGGAGAGGTCGGGGACGCTCACCTTCGCGATCGGTCCCGCGAGCCGGTCCACGAGGGCGGCCGGGAGCCTGCGGCACAGGATTCCCGTGCGCTGCGCGGGCCAGCCCGCCGTGGAGCGGCGGACGATGTGCGGCGCGGTGCGCACCGCGAGACGGACGCGGGCCGCGCCGCCCGCGACGAGGTCGACGGCGATCTCGGCGCCGGTGTTGCCGACGCCCACGACCAGGACGTCCTTGCCCGCGTAGGGTCCGGGGTCGCGGTAGGCGCTCGCGTGCAGGAGTTCGCCCGCGTACGTGTCGCGGCCGGGCCAGTCCGGTATGTGGGGCGTGTGGTTGTACCCGGTGGCGATCACCACCGCGCTGCCGGTCAGCTCCCGTCCGCCGGTGGCGTGCAGCAGCCAGCCGGTGCCGTCGGCCGCCCGTTCGAGGCGGGACACCTCGACGCCGGTGACGATCTCCAGCTGGTGGAAATCGGCGTACTTCTCCAGGTAGCGCACGACGTTGTCACGTGACACCCAGCGTCCGAAGGAGCGCGGTATCGCGAGCCCCGGCAGGGCGGAGAGGCGGCGCGTGGTGTGCAGGTGCAGGCGGTCGTAATGCCCGCGCCAGGAGGCGCCGACCCGGTCGGACCTCTCGAGCACGACCGCGCGCACGCCACGGGCACGCAGTGCGGCCGCGACGGAGAGCCCGCCGGGTCCGCCGCCGACTACGTACACGGGGCGGTCTTGTTGTGGCGCTTGTGGGGGAGTGGTGTCGGCCATGAACCTGAGAGTAATCACGCGGTCACTTGATGGGGGACGGTCAAGCCCCAAACCGGTTGCGAATTGATCACGGGTGCGCGCGGGGTGTTCTCCGTCGATGGGTTCACCGACCTGCCGACGGCCCACGCCTCGTACGTCCTCGCCTCGTGCGCCCATGCCCTCGTACGCCCATGCGTCGCGCGCCCTCACCTCGTACGCCCTCTTGTGCGCGCCCTCTTCTGCAGGCCCTTCTTGCGCACGCCTTTGCCACGCCTCTTGCGCGCGAGTCGGGTGTGCGTTGAACTGACGTACCGTCAGGAACCTGTAGTCGGAGTGGGAGAGACCGCCGCATGGACGTGAGCAGTGCGAGCCCGCGCTACGACCTTCCCGAGCTCGACGCCTTCACCCGCCCCTACTGGGACGCGGCGGCCGACGGGCACCTCCTGATCCGCCGCTGCGGCGGCTGCGGCAAGGCGCACCACTACCCGCGTGAGTTCTGCCCGCACTGCTGGAGCGAGGACGTCGCCTGGGAGCGGGCGAGCGGTCTCGCCACGCTCTACACCTGGTCCGTGGTGCACCGGAACGACCTGCCGCCGTTCGGCGCCCGCGTCCCGTACGCCGCCGCCGTCGTCGACCTCGCCGAGGGCCCGCGCATGATGACGGAGATCATCGGCTGGGAGGGCAGTGAGGGGAGTGAGCTACGGATCGGGATGGCGTTGGAGGTCGCCTTCCGGGAGGCGGGCGACGTGGGGGAGGGGGCGGGCGAGGGCGTGGCCGTGCCGGTGTTCCGGCGGGCCGGGTGACGCTGCCCTGCCCGTAGTCGACTTCTGCCGGAAGCACGGTGCGGGAGATCATGGCTCATGGCTTCCACTCCTTGCCCAGGCTGGCAGTTGATCTCCGACCTCGACGAGTTCCACTCGCGTGCGGCGGCCTTCCTGCACTCGGCGCCCGCCCTGCACACCGCGCTCCTCAGCGTCACCGACGTGCTGCGCACGCGCGGACTCCACGTGTACGGGGAGGAAGACCCCCTCTTCGGAATCCGCATCGGCGATGACGGCGCGAGAGGGCCGCGCGAGGCCACCGTGACCGGGGCTTTCCTGTGGACCCCGCCGCATTTCCTCGCCCTGAGCCCACTCTCCGACGCCGCCGCCGATGAGCTCGCCGGGGTGCTCGCGGACGCGGGCCTGCAGCCCGGCGGGGTCGGAGCCGAGAGCACCACCGCAGCCGACTTCGCGGCGGCCTGGCAGCGGCGGACGGACGCCACCGCCGCCGTCAGCTACCCCCAGCGCCTGTACCGCCTCGGCACCCTGACCCCGCCCGAGCCCGCGCCGGCCGGCGGCGCGCGCGTCGCCACGGACGCCGACCGGGCGTTGTTGGTGCGCTGGCACGGGGAGTTCCACGAGGCCCTCGGGGAGAAGGGGGCGATGGGCGCCGGTGAGTGGGCCGACGCCCGCATCGCGTACGGAGGCGTCACCCTCTGGGAGGCGCCCGACGGCACCCCCGTCGCCATGGCGGGCAACACCCGGCGGGTCGCGGGCCAGGTCCGCATCGCCCCCGTCTATACCCCCGTCCGCCTGCGCGGGCGCGGCTACGCGGGCGCGGTCACCGCCGAGGTGAGCCGTGCCGCGCTCGCGGCGGGCGCGGACGAGGTGCTGCTCTTCACCGACGTCGGCAACCCCACGAGCAACGAGCTGTATCAGCGGCTCGGATTCCGTCCGGTGCGGGACTTCACGCAGTACAGCTTCACGCGCTGACGCCTGCGTGGCCTCCGCCTCACGTGCTGGCGCCTGTGCGGCGGCCCTCACATGCTGACGTCTGCGTGGCGCCCCTCACGCGTTGGCGCCTGTGCGGCCTCCGCCTCACGTGCTGGCGCCTGTGCGGCGGCCCTCACGCGTTGGCGCCTGGGTGGCCTCCCCCTCGCGTGCTGGCGCCTGCGCGCCCTCCCTCACGGCCAGAGCAGCTCCTTGGCCCACCTCGCGTCCCCGCCGCTGTCCGTCTCCCTCCGGTAGCGCAACCGCACGTGCCGGCGCCTCGCGTCCCCCTGGAAGAACTCGACCTCCGCCGGTTCGAGCACGTACAGGGTCCAGCTCGGCGCCGGTGCGTCCGGCTCCGCCTGCGCGCGCTCCCAGGCCGCCTCGCTCGCGGCCACCAATTCCTCGTAACCGGGCAGTACTTCGCTCTGCCTGCCGACCAGGGCCGAGGCCAGGGCACCCGTCGACCGGCGGGCGAGGTCGGCGCGGCTCTCCTCGGGTCCCGCCGTCGTGACCCGGCCGCGCACCCGGACCTGGCGGCCCTGCGCGGGCCAGTAGAAGCCGAGCGCCGCCTCCGGGCGCGCCGCGAGCTGGCGGCCCTTCGCGCTGCCCGCGTGCGAGGCGAAGTGCCAGCCCCGCTCGTCCGCGTCGTGCAGCATCAGCGTCCGTACGTCCGGGCGGCCCGACTCGTCGGCCGTCGCCAGACTCATGGTGTGCGGCTCCACCTGTCCCGCGCCCGCCACGTCCACGAACCACTGCCAGAAGAGCGGCAGCGGGTCGGCGGGGGCTGCCGCGGGGTCGAACGGCGGCAGGTCGGTGTCCCAGACGCGGAGGGAGCGCAGGAGGGCTCGGCCGCGGACGGCCGGGTCGGCGGGGGTGTCGGTGTCGTCCATCCGGCGAATCTACGGGAACACGGCCCGCCTCAGCCCTCTCCAGCCCCGCCGTGCCTCGCCGCCCGCCTCAGCGCCGCGCCTCAGCGTCGTGTCTCACCACTCGCCTCACCGCCGTGCCTCAGCGTCGCGTCTCACCGCCGCGCTTACCCCCTCCGCCTCACCTCCCCGGGCCTCACCCCCCGGGCCTCACGCCCCCCGGGCCTCACCCCCCACCTCACCGCCCCAGCACCACCGTCCCCGACGAGCAGAACCACCCGCCCGTCCCCGACGCCACCGCCACCTCCGGCAGCCTTCCTCCCGCCTTGTGGACCTGGCGGTCGGCACCCGCCTCGCCGCGTAGTTGTCGTACCGCCTCCACCAGCAGGAACAGGCCCCGCATTCCCGGGTGTTGGGCCGAGAGGCCGCCGCCGTCGGTGTTCGTCGGCAGTTGGCCGTCCCGCAGCAGGCGCCCGTTCTCCACGAACGCGCCGCCCTCGCCCTTCGCGCAGAACCCGAGGTCCTCCAGTGTCACCAGGGTCATGTAGGTGAAGGCGTCGTAGATCTCCGCCACGTCGACGTCCTCGGGGCGCACCCCGGCCCGTTCGAAGGCGAGGCGGCCGCTCACGGCCGCCGGGGAGACGGTGAAGTCCTCCCACTCCGACATCGTCGTGTGCGAGACGTGCTCGCCGGTGCCGAGCACCCAGACCGGGGTGGAGACGCAGTCGGCCACGTACTCCTGCGCGGCCAGGAGCACCGCGCAGCCGCCGTCGGAACGTATGCAGCAGTGCAGCTTGGTGAACGGGTCCGCGATCATCGGGCCGCCCAGGACCTCGTCCACCGTGATCGGGTCGCGGTACATCGCGTCGGGGTTCGTCGCCGCGTTCGCGCGTGCCTGCACCGCCACCGAGGCGAGCTGCTCGAGCGTCGTGCCGTACTCGTGCATGTGGCGGCGCGCGGCCATCGCGTACTTCGAGATCAGGGAGTGCCCGTACGGGACCTCGAACTGGAGGGGCCCGCGCGCGCCGAACGACAGGTTCGACGTACGCCGCCTCGCCTTGATGTCCGCCCTCGCCGTCGACCCGTACACGAGCAGTACGGCGTTCGCGCGCCCCGCCGCGATCGCGTCCGCCGCGTGGGCCGCCATGACCTCCCAGGTGGAGCCGCCGACGGAGGTGGAGTCGACCCAGCGCGGCTCGAGCCCCAGATACTCGGCGACCTCGGCCGGGGCGAGCGTGCCGAGGCCCGCCGAAGCGATGCCGTCGATGACCTCGCGGCCGAGACCCGAGTCGGCCAGGGCCCGGCGGGCCGCCTGGGCGTGCAGCGCGTAGGGGGTGGCCTCGTCGACGCGGCCGCAATCGGAGAGCGATATGCCGACGACGGCCACCTTGCGCGGACGCGGCGCCGCACCCGCACCGGCCGACGACGACGTCGACGCATGTGGGCTCGGAGGGAGGGGAGTTGGCATGAATCTGACGGTACATCAGGTGCGGGCGCCTTCGGGAGGGTGTCCGGGGCGGTGTTACGTCCGTCGTGGCCCTGTGCATCTCGCGGGCGCCGTCTTAGCATGACGGCCCGTCAGATCCGGGTCGGACCACCCCTCGTGCACGGCGCCGAGGGGCACGGCCGCGACCCTGGGGAGGAGCCCGCCGATGGACGCCGCCTTCACCGCGGAGCAGGATGAAATCCGCCGCACCCTTCGTGAGCTCGTCACCAAACGCTGCGGCCCGGACGAGGTGAAGGCCGCGGTCCGTACCCCCATCGGACACGACACCGCCCTCTGGTCCGCCCTCGCCGAACAGCTCGGCCTGCCCGGTATCGCCGTGCCCGAGGCGTACGGAGGCGTGGGGTGCGGCCCGGCGGAGCTCGCCCTCAGCAGCGAAGAGCTGGGCCGCGCCCTGACCCCCTCACCCCTCTTCGGCACCGCCGCGCTCGTCGCCCCGCTACTCCAGCGCCTCGGCACCGACGAGCAGCGGTCGGAGCTGCTGCCCCGTATCGCGACGGGCGGCCTCACCGCGGCGCTCGCCGTACCCGGCACCGGTCTCGCCACCGCGCTCGGCCTGGTCGGCGACAACCTCGGCGACTGGTCGGGCGGCGGCCGTGCGGGCGGCGTGCAGGCCAAGCTCTCGGACGGCGCCTGGCGGCTCTACGGTCAGGCCGAGCAGGTCCTCGACGGGCACGGCGCGGGCCTGCTCGTCGTGGCCGCGCACACGGGGGGCTTCGCCCGTTCCCGTACGCTCCTCTACCTCGTGCGCGGAAACGCCGCCGGACTCGTACGCACCCGGCAGACCGCCCTCGACGAGACCCGGCCGCAGGCGCGCGTCGAACTGCGTGACGTCGAGGCCGAGTTGCTCGGCGCCGCCGACGACGCCGATGTGCCGGGCGCGCTCGCCGCCGTCGGTGACGTCGCCGCGACCGTGCTCGCCGCCGAGGCCGTGGGCGCGGCGGACCGTGCCCTCGAGCGGACCGTCGAGTACGTCAAGCAGCGGGAGCAGTTCGGGCGGGCGATCGGCTCCTTCCAGGCGGTCAAGCACCGGCTCGCGGATGTGTACGTGCAGGTGCAGGCAGCCCGGTCGGCGGCGTACTACGCGGCGTGGGCCACTGGAGCGGGCTCCGGGGCGACGTCCGGGGCGACCTTCGACGAGGGAGGGGGTGTCGGGCAGGCGGGGAGGTCCGCGCGGGTGGGGCGATCCGAACAGGTGGGGGGCCTCGCACTCGCGCAGGCGCTGGACGCGCTGCGGACCGCCGCGTCGGAGGCCGTACAGCTGCACGGCGGCATCGGGTTCACCTGGGAGCACGAGGCGCACCTGTACTTCAAGCGGGCGTCGAGCGACGAACTCCTTTTCGGGCCCGTGCACCGACTGCGGGCGCGAGCGGCGGAACGGGCCGAGCTGTTCGCACCCGCTCCCGCACCTGCCACTGCTCCCGCACCTGTCACCGCTCCCGCACCTGCCACCGCCACCGTTGCCGCCACCGCCCCCGCCCCCGGGGAAGCGCCCGAGCCGGCAGCCTCACAGCCGACGGCGGCCCTCTGATGGCCCCCGGCGTCCGCCTGATGCAGAAGGTGTCGTCCACCCGGACCTTCGCGAAGATCGCCCCGCACTTCATCCCCGCGATGGACCGCACGGTGCACCGCCTCACGCGCGGCAAGGTGCTGCTCAGCGCGAAGATGCTGCCGGGGGTGATCCTGACGGTGCGCGGCGCCAAGAGCGGGCTGCCGCGGCGGATCCCCCTGGCCTGCATGCCGGAGGAGAGCGGAAGTTGGATTCTGATCGGTTCCAACTTCGGCCGCCCGGGACACCCCGCCTGGACCGGCAACCTCATCGCCCATCCGGACGCCGACGTCAGCTGGCAGGGCGCGGACATACCGGTCAGGGCGCGGCTGTTGGCGGGGGACGAGCGGGCGGCGGCCTGGGAGGCGGCGCTGAAGTTCTGGCCGCCGTACGCGACGTACCAGTCCCGCGTGGACCGGGAGATCCGCCTGTTCCGCCTGGAGCGACGCGCGGGGGGACGCGCGGACTAGACGCGCGTGGGTGGTGGGGTAGGAACAGCACAGCGGCGGATCACGAGTGGAACGTGATCCGCCGCTGTACCGACAGGACTTGATAAGCCGACAGGACTTGATAAAGCGTCAGGAGGAGCGTCCCCGGTGACGCGGGATGACGCTGGTGATGCCGGTGACGCCGACGGCATCGACGACACCCATGACATCGACGACACCGATGGCGCTCATGACGCTGATGACGCTATGACGCCGAAACCATGCTCGATGCCCTACTTCGTCGGCTTCTTACCTGTTACGCCCAAATGCACCAACAATGCGAGGTTCGGCTTCAGTTCGGCCTGCTTGACGCCCCAGGTCTGGAAACCCCGCTGGTGCGAGGCGACCGCGGCGAGCATGGCCACCAGGGAGCCCGCCATCGCCGCCGGGTTCACGTCCTTGTCGACCTTGCCCTTGGCCTGGAGCTCCTTGACCGTGTCCGTAAGGGAGTTGTTGACCGAGTTCAGGATCTTCATGCGGATCTTGTAGAAGCGCTTGTCGCCCTCGGCGGCGCCCAGATCGACGACGCGGAGGATCGCGTCGTTCCTGCGCCAGAAGTCGAGGAAGCCGTCGACCAGCTCCTGTGCGGTCTGCCATCCGGCCTTGCCGACCCAGGAACGGCCGTCGAGGAGCTGGGTCAACTCAGCGCCCTCCATGGCCATTTGCTCGGCGATTTCGAGAACGGCGCCCTCGACGTCCGGGAAGTACTGGTAGAAGGTCGCGGGTGAAGTCCCCGCCTTCCGGGCGACGTCGATGACTTTGACGTCCCGGTAGGGCGAGGAGCTGAGCATCTCGCTGAGGCAGTCGAGCAGCTTCTGGCGCGTCGCCTGACCGCGCCGACCGGCCACGCGGCCGTCGACGGTACGTACCTGTCCTGTCATGCCGTCAGCTTACCGAGGGGTGATCGGAGCGCGATTCGGCCGAGTGCAAATGGGGTTGGGGGCCGTATTCCTCTCGATTCCGTACGCCGGTCGGGCGCCGGTCGTGTGGCGGTCCGGCGCCGCGGTCGGCCGGTGATCGGGCGCCGGTCGTGCGGCCGGCGGTGGCCGGAAATCGAGCCGCTCTCGTATTCGATTTACTGTTCGAATCAGGTTTCGCTCACATATCTCCTTCTTCTTACGTCCTTCTCGCGTCTTCTTTGCCCCACAACACCCCGATCCCGCCCCGGGTTCGCAACCGCCGCCCCGGACAGGAAGAATCAGGGTGCGTGCCGCCGTAGCGGCTCGGTGGTGAGACGCTGCACGGGGCCGCTCATACGGCGCCCGGGTACGGGGAGGTGGCAGGGCAAGTGGTGGATCAGCTGACGCAGCACGATCCGAGGCGGATCGGCCCGTTCGAGGTGCTCGGCCGGCTCGGAGCCGGTGGCATGGGCCTTGTCTACCTCGCGCGCTCCGCGTCAGGACGGCGCGTGGCGATCAAGACGGTCAGGACCGAGCTCGCCGAGGACCAGCTGTTCCGCGTTCGCTTCACGCGCGAGGTCGAGGCGGCACGAGCGGTGTCCGGTTTCTATACGGCCGCCGTCGTGGACGCCGACCCGCGTGCGGCCGTGCCATGGCTGGCCACCGCCTATGTGCCCGCTCCCTCGCTCGAAGAAATAGTGAATGAACACGGGCCGCTGCCCACCCAGGCCGTGCGCTGGCTCGCCGCGGGCGTCGCCGAGGCCCTGGAGTCCATCCACGGCGCGGGCCTCGTCCACCGTGACCTCAAGCCGTCGAACGTCCTCGTGGTGGAGGACGGCCCGCGCGTGATCGACTTCGGCATCGCGTCCGGCGTCTCCAATACCCGCCTGACCATGACGAACGTAGCCGTGGGCACGCCCGCCTACATGTCGCCCGAGCAGGCGAAGGACTCGCGCAGCGTCACCGGCGCCAGTGACGTCTTCTCGCTCGGTTCGATGCTCGTCTTCGCCGCCACCGGGCACGCGCCCTTCCACGGGGCGAACCCCGTGGAGACCGTCTTCATGCTGCTCCGCGAAGGCCCTGACCTGGAGGGACTCCCGGACGAGCTGCGTCCGCTCATCGAGACGTGCATGCAGATGGAGGCGGCGCTTCGGCCGAGCCCCAACGACCTCCAGGCCCAGCTCGCACCGCACCTCTTCGCCTCCGAGAGCGCGGACGGCGACAGCGGCACGGCCTCCGCGTGGCTGCCGGAGCGGGCCGTCGCGCTGATCGAGGCCCGCCGTGGCGGCCGACCGCCCGCGCGGGCCGCGCTCGCCTCCTCGGGCAGGAGCGGCGGCCGCGGTGCCGCCCCCGCCGTCGCACCGCCCCCTCCGCAGCACGCGCCGCCGGTGCCACCGACGCAGCCGCCGCCCTTCGGGGGCGTGCCGGACGCCGGTCCCGTGCACCTCGCCGGGGCGAAGGTGCCGATCGGTCCCGGACCGCGGGTCGCCGACGCACGGGCCGCCGCCGTGAGCGCGGTGCCCGCCGACACCGGGCTCGCCGCTTCCTGGTCGCGGTCCAAGGCCGCGGTGAACGGCGCCGCCGACCCGGTGGTGCCCGCCCCCGCCGCCGCCCCGGACGCGGGCACCGCGTGGCGGCCGTGGCGCTTCCGGATGTCGAACGACGTGTGGGGCACGCCCGCCGTCGCGGGGAACCTCGTGTACGTCACGTCCTTCGAGGTCCACGCCCTGGACGTCGGCACCGGCCGCCGCAGCTTCAAGACGCGGGACGTCGCTTGGTCCATGGGCGTCGCCGACGGACGTATCCACGCGTCGGACGGCCCCACGCTCTACGCCCTCGACGGCGCCGACGGCACCGACCTGTGGCGGCTGAACACCGACGCCTGGGTGTACTCCCTGCAGGCCGACCGCGGCACCGTCGTCACCGGGACGCGCGGCGGCGGCGTACAGGCCTGGGAGGCCGCGAACGGCGAGAAGCTCTGGGAGATCACCGGGGCCCAGACCGACTTCGAGACCCCCGAGGCGGGCCCGGTCGTCCACGACGGCACGGTCTACGTGTGGCAGAACGCGCGCCTGCGCGCCCTGGAGGCCCGCACGGGCGACGAGCGCTGGTCGTACCCCATCGGGGACGCGGCCTCCTGCGGCGGCGTCCCGGTGCGGCTCGCGCCCGCCGAAGACGGGTACGTGTACGTGTCCGCGGGGTCCCGTGTCCTCGCCATCGACGTGGCGGGCGGGCACGTCCGCTGGCACTTCGAGGCGCCCGCCGCGTTCCTGTGTCCGCCCACGTTCGCGCCGGGCCCCGCGGTCACCGGCGGCGGCGTGTACCTCGCGGACTACCTCGGGACCGTGTACGCCCTCGACGCCACGGACGGCCGTGACCGGTGGCGCATCGCCACGGAGTCCCGGGCGTCGATCGAGCCCGTGCTCGTCGCCGACGGACATGTGCACGTGGGCAGCGGCAAGGGGCTCTACACGCTGGACGCGGTGACGGGCACGCCGAAATGGCGGTTCCAGGCCGGCGGCGAGGTCGTCGGCACGCCCGTCGTGGCCGACCGGCGTATCCACTTCGGGTCGACGGACCACCTGCTGTACACGCTGAAGGCCGACGACGGCCGCCTGCGCTGGAAGCTGGCCACGGGCGGCGAGATCACCGGGGCACCGGTGGTGCGGGACGGCGTCGTGTACGCGTGCAGCAAGGACCGGTGCGTGTACGCGCTGGACGCGGAGCGGGGGACTGGCACCGCGCGGTCCTAGCGGACCTGGGTGCCTCTCGGGTGCGGGTCGTGTCTGACCCGCGCCGCCGCTCCGCAGCGGATCTTTCCCGCCCACCCACCCGATCACCCCGCGTCGAGCCCCGTCGGGTGAGGGCCGCGCCTCGTGACGGCCGTCGCACCAGCTTTGGAAGGGGCTCCGGACGGCGGCCGTCCACTCGTGACGTTACGCCGACCGCGTGAACCGCGCGAGGCGGCGGCCGGCCCCCCTCACCGGGTACGGAAACCGGAGCCGCGCCCCGTGAACAGCCCCGCCTGCCGCTCCGGGGGCAGGTTGCCGAGCGCGATCAGGTGCGGGGCCTGGGCCAGGGCCTGGGTGCGAGCTGCCTCCTTCGCCGACCAGAGCGCGCGTACGGTGCCCTGCACCGGCTCGGTCGGGTAGGCGGCGATGACCTCGGCCGCACGGGTGGCGGCCGCCAACAGGTCCTGTGGCGCGGCGAGTTCGGAGACCAGGCCCGTCTCGTACGCCCGCTGGGCCGATATCCGCTCGGCCGTCCCCATCAGCGACATCCTGGTGACCTCGCCGAGCGGCATGCGCTGCGCCATGAGGACCGCCTCGTACGCGCTGACCATGCCGTAGGTGGTGTGCGGGTCGAAGAACGTGGCGTGGTCGGCGGCGATGACGAACTCCGCCTCGCCCAGCAGATAGAAGGCGCCGCCGCACGCCATGCCGTTGACGGCGGCGATGACCGGCTTCCACAGGTCGTTGCTCTTGGGGCCGACGGAGAGCAGCGGATCGTCCATCGAGTAGGGGGAGCCGGGCTGCGGGGCGGCGGTGTCACGGTCGATGCCGGTGCAGAACGCCTTGTCCCCCGCTCCGGTGAGGACGATCGCCCGCACGGTGTCGTCGAAGCGGAACTCCCGCCAGGTGGCGGCAAGTCCCTCCGCCGTCTCGGTGTCGATGGCGTTGTGCCGGGCGGGGCGGTCGAGGGTGACGACCGCGACGCCCGTGCCCTTGTCGACGTCCGTACGCAGACTCACGGCCGCTCCAGGAGCCAGCGGGGCATCGTGATCCCGTCCACGTCGGTGAACACGACCTGCACCTTCGCGCCGATGCGCAGGCGCTCGGGGTCGACGGAGTCCAGCGGGGCGTCCGGGGCGGCGACGAGGTTGCCGACCAGGCGGATGCGGGGGGCGTCGGCCAGCTCGACGATGATCGCGTTGTACGGGGCGTTTGCCGCGTACGCGGGGAGCAGGGGTGGGTGTGGTCTTACGTAGGACCAGAGGCGGCCCCGTCCGCTCATCCTGCGCCACTCGCTGTCGAAGGACTGGCAGTGGGGGCAGCATGGCCTTGGCGGGAACCGGAGCTCGCCGCAGGCGGTGCAGGCCTGGATCCTGAGCTCGCCCTGGGCTGCGTACTCCCAGAAAGGGGCGCCGTCCGAGTCGATCGTGGGCGCAAGGAGGGGTTCGCTCGTCGCGTCTGCCATGTGAGTGTCCTTCTGCGGCTGCGGGTGGGATGTGGTTGCTCGCGCAGTTCCCCGCGCCCCTATGGGGCCCGGAGCAGCACCGCCGACGTGGGTACTCCCTCACCGGCTGTCACCAAACACGTGGCCGCGTTCGGCACCTGCGCCGTGCTCGTGCCCCGCAGTTGCTTCACGCCCTCGTTGATGAGGTTGAAGCCGTGGACGTACGCCTCGCTCAGACCGCCGCCCCCGGTGTTGATCGGCAGGCGCCCCCCGCTCTCCAGCGCGCCGCCTTCCGTGAACGCGCCGCCCTCACCACGACCGCAGAAGCCGTACCCCTCCAGGGACAGCGGGATCAGCGGGGTGAACGCGTCGTAGATCTGCGCCACGTCCACATCTTCCGGCGCGAAGTCGGCGTGCTTCCAGAGGTGCCGGGCCGCGGTCCACGCGGGGCCGGTGAGCGGATCGTCGTTCCAGTAGTTGACCATCCCGTGGTGCTGCGCGGGCAGCCCCTGGGCGACGGAATGGACGTACACGGGCTTCTGTCGGCAGTCCCGCGCCCGCTCGGCGGAGACGATGACGCACGCCAACGCACCGTCGGTCTCAAGGCAGTTGTCGAACAGGCACAGGGGCTCGCTGATCCAGCGGGACGACATGTACATCTCGCGGGTCAGTGGGCGTTCGTACATCATCGCGGCGGGATTCTGGTTCGCCCGGTTCCTGCACGCGAGGGCGACGTTGAAGAGGTGGTCGCGGGTCGCCCCGTACTCGTGCATGTAGCGGCGCGCCAGCATTCCGATCTCGTCAGCCGGGCGGAGAAGCCCGAAGGGACGGGTCCACTGGCCCGGGGTGGGGAGCTGGACCGCCGTGTTCTTCCAGGGGCGCGGCCCGCTGCCCCGCTTGCGGGACCGCCAGGCGATGCCCACGCTCGCCTGTCCGGTGGCGACGGCGGCGGCGAGGTGTGCGATGGTCGCGCAGGAACCGCCGCCCCCGTAGCCGACCTTGCTGAAGAAGGTCACGTCGCCCGCGCCGATCGCCTTGGCGACCTCGACCTCGTCCGTCTCCTCCATGGTGTACGAGGCGAAGGCGTCGACCTCGGAGGGGGCGATGCCCGCGTCATCGAGCGCGGCGACGATCGCCCGGCACGCCAACGTCTTCTCGTCCTCGGGCAGTTGTTTCGCGAACGCGGTCTGCCCGATCCCGACTATCGCTGTAGCGTCTTTGAGTGAAGCCATGGGCAACGGCACCTCCGCGAGTGGCGAGGCTCCAGGGCTTCGCCATACGTCGTCCCGACTGCTGACAGCGCGTCAGGTTACAGCTAATCTGACGGATAGTCAGCTACTGCGGCGGAGGGGCTTGCGATGCGCGGCGACCTGGAGTGGGGCAGCATCCCGGGACTTGTCCGGGCGGCGGCCGAGCGGTACGGCGACCGGGAGGCGGTCGTCGAGGGCCGCACCCGCGTCTCGTACGCGGAGCTCGGCCGGCGCGTGGAGCGAGCCGCCGCCGCCTGCATGGCCAACGGCGTCAACTCCGGCGACACAGTGGCAGTCTGGGCCCCGAACACCCTGGACTGGATCGTCTCGGCGCTGGGCGCCGTATCGGCGGGCGCGGTCCTGGTCCCCCTCAACACTCGCTTCAAGGGCGCGGAAGCGGCCTACGTACTACGACGCAGCCGCGCGAAGCTGCTCTTCGTGACAGGCACCTTCCTCGGCACGTCGTACGTCGCCTCGCTGCGCCGCGCGACCACGGAGGGCAAGGGGCAGGGCCCACTGCCGGGACTCCCGCACCTGGATCAGGTGGTGGTCCTGTCCGACGACGCCCCGGAGAACTTCCGCACCTGGAAGGACTTCCTGGCCAGCGGCGACGGGGTGAGCGGCGGCGACGTACGAGGACGCGCGGAGAGCGTCGACGGTGCCGCGCCCTCGGACATCATCTACACCTCGGGCACGACAGGCCGCCCCAAGGGCGCGGTCATCACCCACGCCCAGACCCTGCGCTGCTACGACATCTGGAGCGAACTCGCGGGCCTGCGAGAAGGCGACCGCTACCTCATCGTCAACCCCTTCTTCCACACCTTCGGCTACAAGGCGGGCATCATCGCCTGCCTGATGCGCGGCGCGACGATGATCCCGCAGCCGGTCTTCAACGTGGACACGGTCCTCGCGAACGTCGCGGCGGAACGGATCTCCGTCCTCCCCGGCCCGCCCACCCTGCACCAGTCCCTCCTCGACCACCCCACCCGCGACCAGCACGACCTGTCGGCCCTGCGCCTGGTGGTGACGGGCGCGGCGGTGGTCCCCCTGCAACTGGTCGAGCGCCTGCGCAGCGAACTGCACATCACCACGGTCCTGACGGCGTACGGCCTCTCCGAGGCGAGCGGCATCGTCACGATGTGCCGCCAGGGCGACGCCGCACGTGTCATCGCCTCGACCTCGGGCCGGGCCATCCCGGACACGGAGGTACGGGTGGTGAGCCCCGGCGGCGAGAAACTCTCACCGGGCCACCCGGGAGAGATCCTCGTACGCGGACACAACGTCATGCGGGGCTACTTCGAGGACCCGGCGGAGACGAAGAAGGCCCTCACACCGGACGGCTGGCTGCGGACGGGAGACGTAGGCGTCCTCGACGAGGCGGGCAACCTCCGCATCACGGACCGGATCAAGGACATGTTCATCGTCGGCGGATTCAACGCCTACCCCGCGGAGATAGAACAACTGATCGGCGTGCACCCACAGGTGGCGGACGTGGCGGTGATCGGCATCCCCGATTCGCGGCTGGGAGAGGTGGGCAAGGCGTACGTGGTGCGGCGGCCGGGGGCCGTGCTCACGGCGGACGACTTGATCGCGTGGTCACGCCGGGAGATGGCGAACTACAAGGTGCCCAGGGAGATCGAGTTCGTGGCTGAGCTGCCGAGGAACGCGAGCGGGAAGGTGCTCAAGGGGGAGCTGCGGGGTGCGGGCGTCGTTTAGCTGGCGGGTGTCCGCTCGGCGGCGCTGCGCTCGACGCAGAACTCATTGCCCTCGAGATCGCTGAGCGTGACCCAGCCGCGCCCATCGGGCACGCGATGATCCCTCACGACCTTGGCACCGAGCTTCACGAGCCGCTCGACCTCCTCGTCACGCGTGCGGTCCTGCGGCTGAAGGTCGACGTGCACGCGGTTCTTGACGGTCTTGGCGTCGGGCACGGTCAGGAAGAGAACCGTGATGCCGTCGGCCTCGACGAGGGCTTCCGGATCGCCGGGGGAGTCCTCGTCGGAGATCTTCCCGCCGAGCACTTCGGCCCAGAAGGTGCCCTGGCGGTAGGCGTCGGAACAGTCGAACGTGAGGTGGCGCACGAGCGAGGTCATGGGCGGCACTATCGGCTGGGGACGCGGGGGCTGTCCACCGGTTTTCCGACGGGGCGGCGGGCCCGCCGAGGCTGGCTATTTGCCGGGCTGGCAAAGTTCCTGGCGGGTGGGGGAGGCGGGGGGAGAGCATCATGACGTACGGGCTGGTCCGATGGGTGGGTGGGCGCCGGCCCGGTATGTCTTTGCTGATCCTGATCGTGATCGTGACCCTGACTCCGACTTCTGATCCTGATTCTGATTCTGACTCTGTCTGGGAGGAAACATGTCGCACCCAGTGCAGCACCGCTTGGTGGATGTCCCTGGTGGGCGGATTCACCTGGTGGAGCAAGGGGAGGGCCCCCTGGTCCTCCTCGTCCACGGCTTCCCCGAGTCCTGGTACTCGTGGCGCCACCAGATGCCGGTGCTCGCCGAGGCGGGCTTCCGCGCGGTGGCGATCGACGTGCGCGGCTACGGGCGTTCGTCGAAGCCGCGGGAGGTGGCGGCGTACCGGATGCTGGCGCACGTGGCGGACAACGTCGGAGTTGTCCGCGCCCTGGGTGAGCAGACCGCGACGATCGTGGGCCATGACTGGGGCTCGTCCATCGCGGCCAACTCGGCGCTGCTCAGGCCGGACGTCTTCACGGCGGTGGGGTTGCTGAGCGTCCCGTACACGCCGAGGAACGACTTTCGGCCGACGGACGCCTTCGCCCGGATCGGTGGCGGCGAGGAGGAGTTCTACGTCAGCTACTTCCAGGAGGAGGGGCGTGCGGAGGCGGAGATCGAGCCGGATGTACGGGGCTGGCTGGCTGGTTTCTACGCGGGCCTGTCGGCGGAGACGATGCCCTCGCCCGACACCACCCCGAGCCTGCATCTCGTCCCCCGAGGCGGCAGGATGTCGGACCGCTTCCCGCAGGGTCCGGGACTGCCCTCCTGGCTGACGGAGGCCGACCTCGATGTCTACGCGGCCGAGTTCGAGCGCACCGGCCTGACCGGCGCTCTCAACCGCTACCGCAACGTCGACCGTGACTGGGAGGACCTGGCGCCCTGGGACGGCGCCCCCATCTCCCAACCGTCCCTCTTCATCGGCGGCGACCAGGACGCGACGACGACATGGCTGGCGGACGCGATCAAGGCCTTCCCGGAGACGCTGCCGGGACTGGTGTCCTCGCACATCCTGGAGGGGTGCGGGCACTGGGTGCAGCAGGAGCGTGCGTACGAGGTGAACCGGCTGCTGGTGGAGTGGTTGAGGATGGTGCGCCCGTCAGCCTGAGGTCTCAGTGGCCGATCGGGGGCGCGATGCAGCCGGTCTCCATGAAGGGGCCGTTGGCGCTCGCCTCGTAGTTGGTCGGCTGCAAGAAGGCGGTGACGCAGGCGTCGTCGCGTACGCGCAGGCCGATCATGGTGCCTTCAGGGGTGACGTACTCGTCGTTCTCGTAGCGGGCGCGCATGTCGCTGACGGTGAGTTCACCGCTGAGGATCTTGCCCTTGCCGTCGTACTTCTCGATCTCGTACCCGAGCTCGCCGGTGAGGGCCGCCCGCACGCTCTCCGAGTCCCACGTCTTCTTCTCGTGCAGCCGCTTGAGGACGAGTCTGATGCGAGCGGCCTCGGCCTCGGCGGCTTCCTCGCCTGCCGGGGACATGTCGCCGGGGCGGCGGTAGGCGTTGTTGTCGCCGTTGTGGGGGGCGCCGTCGATGACGCCGGGTTCGACGTAGGGGGAGGCGTCGGGGGGTGGGGCTGGGTCTGTGGTTGTGGTTGTGGGGGTTTCGGCTGGGGAGGTGTCGTGCGGTTGCTCGCCGCAGCCGGCGAGGGAGATGAAGGCGGCGCCGACGAGGACAACCGACATCGCGCCGAGGCGCCGGCGCTGGGATGTGGCGACGATGCGGGATGTGCGTCTCAAGCGGACCATGCACGTGACTCTGCCACGGGTGTGGGGCGGGTGTGCCGTGGGTGGTGAGACGGCTGTGCCACGGCTGTGCCACGGCTGTGCGCGCAGGGCCCGCTGAGGGATACGACTAGGACACGGTCGGGGCCGCGGTCCGGGCCGCGGTCTGTGCTGCGGCCTGGGCTGTCTGGGTCCGGAAGCGCTCGACCAGGGCGGCGGGGGCCTTGTCCGGGGAGCCGGCGTCGTACGGCGGCTGGGGGTCGTACTCGATGAGCAGCTGTACGGTCTGGGCGTGCTCGTCACCGGCGATCTTCCCGGCGAGGGTGAGGCCCATGTCGATCCCGGCGGAGACACCCGCGCCGGTGACGTACTTCCCGTCGAAGACGACGCGCTGCCCGGTGGATTCGACCCCGAACTGCTTGATCTGCTCCAGGGCCAGCCAATGAGACGTGGCCCGGCGGCCCTTGAGGAGCCCGGCGGCCGCGAGGATGAGCGATCCGGTGCAGACGGATGTCGTCCAGGTGGTGGTGGCGTCGACGGCGCGGAGCCAGTTGAGGACGGCCTCGTTCCTCAGGTCGGGCTCGGGGCTGCCGGGTACGACGACGATGTCCGGGCTGCTGACCTCGGCGAGGGATTTCGTGGCGACGAGGGAGAGCGTGCGGGTGTCGTCGAGCACGGGTCCGGCCTGCTCGGCGACGAAGACGACTTCGGCGTCCGGAAGCGAGGAGAGGGTCTGGAAGGGGCCTACCGCGTCGAGGACGGTGATGTTGTCGTAGAGCAGGATCGCGATCTGCATGGGGTCCCTTTTCCGGGTGGCGGGTGGTGTGGGGCGGGCAGTGCCGGGCCGTGCCGTGCTGTGCTGTGCCGTGCTGTGCCGTGCTCAAGTCTTATGGCGGGTGTGGATGTCGGCAATGACAAGTAGCCCTCCTTTACTGCCACTTGTGTGGGCGCGGTTATCCACAAGAGGGCAGTTATCCACAGGCGAATCCGCGCATGACGGATGTGGGGCAACCTAAGGCGATGGGGGGTTCAAGGGAGCCGAGGGGACCGAGGGAGTCGAGAGGGGCCAGGAAATGGGGTGGGCTGAGGGAGATGGCCGTCGAGGGGGTGTTGCTCACGCGCTGGGCCAGGGACGCGGGTTGGCCGACGAGCACGTTGTCCAGGTGCCTGGCCGCCGAGGGATGGACGCGCATCCCGGGCGGTGGCTGGGCGGAGCCCGGAAGAGAGCTCGATCTGACGGTACGTCTCTGGGCGGGGCAGTTGACGACGCCTGGCCTGGTAGCGAGCCACCGGTCGGCGACGATGCTGTGGCGTATCGAAGTGCTTCGGGAGGAGCTGGAGTTCACCGACCCGCTGGGGGCCGCCCGGAAGACGGGCGCCCGCGTCCACCGGCTCCCGCTGCCGCCTGCGGAGATCACAGTGGTGGGGGATCTGCGGGTGACGACGGTAGCGCGTACGTTGGCGGATCTGTTGCGCGGCGGCCCTCGCGAGGACGCCGTGGTGGCCCTCGACTCCGCGCTGAGCAGCCGCCGATACGGGGGGAGTTACTGGCGGGGTCCACTGATCGGGGGCATCGACACGGTGGCCACGGCCCTGGGTTCCCCGCCGGTGGCGCTGGCGGCGGGGGCGGTGAGGGCGCGTCGGTGGCTGACGCTGGCTGACCCGGGGGCGGGCTCACCGGCGGAAACGGTGGCCCGACTCCGGATGCGGGACGCGGGCCTGCGCCCGGAGTCGCAGGCAAGGATCACGACCCCGTGCGGCCGCCTCCTACGCCCGGACTTCTTCTTCCGCGGGGAGGGTGTGGTGGTCGAGATCGAGGGCTACGCCTACCACGGCACCAGAGAGGCCCACCGCCGAGACCTGGCCCGCTACAACGACCTGGGGTCGTGCCCCGAGGTCAGGGTGGTACTGCGCTTCGGCGCGGAGGAGGTATTCACCGCACCGGAGGCATTCGTGGAGAGGGTTCGGACGGCGGTGGAGGGGGCGGGGAGGGGGTGAGGGGGGGGAGGGGAGAGGGGAGGTCAACTGGGCGTCTGATGGCCGACGGGGCGTGGCCTGCGCGGGCGACGACCGTAGCGGCGCCCGACGCCCGACGCCCGTCGACCGACGAGCGCCGCACGGTGCTCGAACTCACCGAGCACGGCGAGGCGGAGCGCGCCCGCTTCGCCGCCGAGCAGCGAAAGGCGTTCCAGGAGACCACCGCCGCCTGGGCCCCGGAGGAGCAACTCCAGTTCGCACGGCTCTTGGTCCGATACGGCGCCGACGCCACGGCTTGGTCGAAAAAGCAGCCCCCAAGCCGGGATTGACCGGGCGTACGACGGCCGGATGCAGAAAAATCCCAGGCTAGGGAGCAGGGGGAGGGGGCTGGGTGGGAATTATTTGCATCGCCCTCAGCTAGCTGCGGGGGCGGCGGTCCGGGCCTTGGGTCTTTACGTGGCGTATGAGGTGGGCGAGGCTCTGGGGGGTTGTCGAGAGTTCGGTGTACGGGGCGTCGCTCTCGCGGAGTTTGACGGTTCCTTGTTGTCCCTGGTGCCCCTGTTGCTGCTGGGCGCTGAGTTCGACGCAGTCAGATGAGTCGCCGCCGCCGGAGTACGAGGACTTCTGCCATGCGGTCTGCTGTGTCATGTCGAGGCCCTTCACATGCTCTGCATGATGCGGCGGATGAGGTCCCTCGACTCTATGACTCCCAACGCCGCCCCCTCCACCTTGCGCAGGACCTCTCGGTAGCGGCTGAGCTGCGCTTCCGCGTCCAGAAAGGCGCCACCGTGCGGGGTGTCCATCAGGACGGTGTCCAGTTGCGGTACGGGACCACGGGCGTAGAGCAGTGTGTCCGCGATTCCGGCGAAGCCGTCCACGTCGAACGGGACGACGCGGACCGTCACTTGTGGGTGATCCGACCGCTCCAGGATGTGCTGCAACTGGTCTCGGGCGACCTTGCCGTCGGCGGCCCGGATTCTCAGCGCTGCTTCGTGGATCACTGCCTCGTAGCGGAAGGGCCGGTCGGCGTCGAGGATCTCCTGACGGCGTAGGCGGAACCGTACGCGTACTTCGAGTTCTCCCTCGGGGAGTCTCGGGACCGTGGAGGTGAAGATCGCCCGAACCTGGTCCTCCGTCTGCAGGAGGGCGGGGATGTGGACGCTCTGGAAGGTCCACAAGTCAGCTGCGTGGTGCTCAAGTTCGGCCAGGTCCAGGTAGCCCGACGGCACCAGCTCCCTGTACTCCTCCCACCAGCCTCGCATCCGCTCGCAGGCCATGGCGGACAGGGCATCGACCAGCGCCGAGTCGTCGCACGCGTACTGGCTGGCCAGGTGGCGTACTCGTTCCTCGCTCACGCCGACTCGCGCGGCTTCTGTCGCGGAGACCTTCGTCTCGGCGATACCGGCGGCTCGCGCTGCCTCCCTGCCGGTCAGGCCCGCCCGTTCGCGCAGCTTGCGCAGCTCGGTGCCGAGCCGTTCCTGGCGCGCGGTGATGATACTTCTCGCCGGCATGTGTGGTCCTCCTTTGGGGAGTTGGAGGAGCTGAGTATCCCAGTTGTGATTGACGGGGTTCAACTGAACCCCTACTGTCAGTGACGTAACACGTACTCTGCGGAGCCGCGGAAGCGCACCGCCCCGTCACGCCTTGACGGTTGCGGCACGGCCACCGCGTTCCCCGCCCCGCAGGGCTGCCCGACTTCTCTCACTCCTCCCTCACCCCCACCAGGAGTACCCCCATGCCCGAAACGAGACGTGCCACGAGCTGCGCCGCGAACTGCGCTCCACCGGAAGAACCCTGGGAGTACACGCTCTACGTCCCCCACGACCTCCGCGCCGTCACCATCGGTCGCCGGACCCTCCGCCTCATCCTCGCCGCGCACGGCCTGCCGCACCTCGCGGAGGTGGCCGAGCTGGTGGCGACGGAGCTGGTCAGCAATGCGTTGCGACATACGAAGGGGCCTGCCGCGCTGCGGCTGCGGTGGGCGGGGCGGGTGCTGCGGATCGGGGTCTGGGACGGCGACCCGACGCCGCCGGAGCCGCCGCCGGACGTTGTCTCCGCGTATGCGGAGGAGGGGAGAGGGCTGGCGATCGTGCGGACGTGTTCCGACGGGTGGGGGTGGTACGCGCTCCCTGGGGCGGGTGCCGGTCCCGGGGGTGGCGGTGGCGGTGGCGGTGGGAAGTATGTGTGGTGCGAGTTGACTGCGGCGTAGGCGTAGGCGTAGGTGTGGGCGTTTGGGACGTGACCGTCACCGATTGGCCTGGACCTGGCTCCAGACATGCATCGGCCGCGACGGCTCCCCCTCCGCGCCGTCGCGGCCGATCGTCCCCCGTCGGGATGTGCGGCTTCGGGTCAGTCCTTCGGCGGGCTGGGCATGTGGCCGTCGCCGAGAGTCGTGATCTCGGTGTCCTTGGGCGGGCTGGGCATGTGGCCGTCGCCGAGAGTAGTGATCTCACCGTCCGCCGGAGGGGCGGGCAGGTGGCCGTCTTCCTGGATCGTTATCTTCTTCTTCGCATCGCTCATCGTGACAACTCCTAGGGAATTGCAGGGGCTCTGGTGTCTGGACCGCCCGTTCGGAAACTCCCCCGAGGGTTGCCGAACGGGCGGTCCAGGGGCCGCTCACGATATAGGTGGGGCCCAGGCGACCCGTCTGCCCCCCGATGCGACGGATCGATGTGTTGAGAGTGGCAGGCACTCATAAACGTTCGATGAACGCCACGGACGGCTCCCTCAGGCTGCCGCGACGGGGTCGAGCAGGGCCCTTACTTCGTCGGCTTCTTGGGCCCCGGCGCCATCGTGGATGACCAGTGCTTCCGTCCAGCAAGCCCGTGCGCGGTCGAGTTGCCCGAGATTGTCGAGCGACCTTCCCAGCAGGATCAGTACGTTTGCACGCATCCAATCACCACCCATGCAGCCGGTGGCCAGGGCTTGCTCCGCGTGCCTGGCCGACTGTGCCGAGCGGCCGGCCTGGAGATGCACTTGAGCGATCCGGTAGTGAGTAGTGCCTTCCCACAGACGCTGACGATTCTCCGCGAACACCTGTAGGGCGTCCGAGAGTTCATCAAGGGCCTCCGCGTGGCGACCTGCATGGCTGAGGCCGATCCCGAGCGCGTATTTCGCATTGGCCAGTCGGAACGTGAGTCCCAGGTCGTCGTAAATGGTCACGCCTTGTCGGGCAAGGTCAATTGCTTTGTTCGTACATCCCATCGAGACGAGTACGCGGGAAAGATTGCACAGAGCGCTCGCTTCACCTGGACCGTTGCCGTCGGCACGGAAGGATTCGATGGCCCTACGGAAGAAGATCTCGCTGGCTGCGTGCTGATTCATGATGGCCGCGGTGATCCCCTGTTCATTCGGGGCGTTTCCACTGGTCCATGGGTCGTCGGACTTGAGTGCAAGCTGCGCGGCCTGCTCCAGTTCAGCTGACGCCTCTTCGAATTGCCCTCCGACCCGGCCGAGTACTTGAGCCAGGCTGACCCGCGCCCGCCCCTCGGCGTGCGAGTCCCCCACCGCCGCCGCGGCATCCCGCGCAGCCGACGTGGCCAGCTCATAACGGAGCGAACTCGCGCCCGATTCCGCCAAGTCCTTGGCGGCCAGCAGCAGGTCAACCGCTCGCCGCAGCGTGCTCGGCCCCAGTGACTGCTGTACGCAGGCCAGGATGCAAGCCGCCTCCGAGTGCAGCCAGTCAAGGGCCTTCGCGTCGTCGCTGAAGCCCTGGACCGTGTGCTCGGTCACTTCGAGGTGATCCACCGTCCGGTCCCCAGGCCGCTCTATCGCGTACACCCGCGCCGCCGACGCCAGATAAAAGTCCAGCAACCGCGACATCGCCGCCCCCCGCTCACTCGGCGGTGACTCGTCCCGTTCCGCGCACGCACGCGCGTAGAGGCGGACCAGGTCGTGGTAGCGGTAGCGTCCCGGCGCCGCCGACTCCACCAGGGATGTGTCGACCAGGGACTCCAGGAGGTCCTCCGTCTCCTCCGTCGGGAGGTCCAGGATCGCCGCAGCTGCCGCCAGGGAGAGGTCCGGGCCGTCCGCGAGGCCCAGGAGGCGGAACGCCCGCGCCTGGGCCGGCTCCAGCTGCCCGTAGCCCAGTTCGAACGTCGCCTTGACCGCGAGGTCGCCCGCCTGGAGCTCGTCCAGGCGCCGCCGCTCGTCCGCCAGCTTCGCGGCCAGGGTCGAGACCGTCCACGTACGGCGCGCCGCGAGGCGAGAGGCCGCGATGCGGATCGCCAGGGGAAGGAAGCCGCACGCCGCCACCACGTCCAGCGCGGCCTTCCGTTCCGACTGGACCCGTTCCTCGCCGACGATCCGGGTGAAGAGGAGGAGGGCCTCCTCCGGAGACATCACGTCCAGGTCGATCAAGTGGGCCCCCGCCAGGTCCACCATTCGGATGCGGCTCGTCACCAGGGCCGCGCAGCCCTCCATGCCCGGGAGCAGAGGGCGTACCTGTGCCGCGTCACGTGCGTTGTCCAGGACCACGAGCACTCGACGCCCGTCGAGGACCGACCTGTACAGCGCCGCCCGCTCCTCCAGGGAGTCCGGGATCGCCGAGTCGGAAGTCCCCAGGGCCCGCAAGAACGCGCCCAGCACCGTTTCCGGCTCCGCCGCCCTCGCGCCCGCTCCCTGCAAGTCCACGTACAGCTGGCCGTCAGGGAAGTGCGAGCGCGCGACGTGCGCCACGTGGACCGCGAGGGTCGTCTTGCCCACGCCGCCGATGCCCGCGAGCGCCGAGACCGCCATCACCCGGCCCTCCGCCGCCGACAGGATCTCGCTCAACTCGGAGACGAAAGACGCACGCCCCGTGAAGTCCGGGACCGTGGCCGGAAGTTGCGCCGGGCGCACCACCGCGGCCGCCGGTTCCGGGGCGGCCGCCGAGGGTTCCGTCAGCGCCGGGTCCGCCCGCAGTATCCGCTGCTGGAGCTCCTTCAGACCCGGGCGCGGGTCCACGCCCAGTTCGTCCGCGAGCAGGCGGCGCGTGTCCGCGTACACCGCCAGCGCCTCCGCCTGGCGCCCGCTGCGGTACAGCGCCAGCATCAGGAGCTCGCGCAGGCGTTCGCGCAGGGGGTGCGCCGCCGTGAGCGCAGTCAGCTCTGATACCGCCTCCGCGTGGCAGCCGACCTCCAGGTCCATGTCCAGGCGTGATTCCAGGAGCTGGACGCGCCATTCCTCCAGGCGTGTGCGTTCCGTTTCCGCGTACGGGCCGGGGACGTTGGCCAGGGGTTCGCCGTCCCACAGGCTCAGCGCCTTGTTCACCAGGGAGCGCGCCTGGCAGAGGTCACCGACGCCCCGCGCCTTCTCCGCCTCCGCGCACAGGTCCTCCGCGAGCGCCAGGTCCAGGGAGCCGTCGGCCACCACCACGGCGTAGCCGCCCGACTCGCTGACCAGGACCCCGGCAGGCAGCACCTTGCGCAGCCGTGACGCGTACGTGCGGACCGCGGCCAGCGCCTGCGAGGGCGGTTCGTCGCCCCAGAGGGCGTCGATCAGTTCGTGTGCCGTCGCCGTGCGGCCGTCGCGCAGCAGCAGTGCGGCCAGCAGTGCGCGCTGCTGCGGGGAGCCCATGGAGAGCTGCTCGGCGCCGTGCCATGCGCGTACGGGGCCGAGCACGCTGAAGTGCGGTCTCAGTTCCTCGGGGGCGTTCCCCGGGGCCGGACGTCGTTGGTCCGGTACTCGCGGTACACCGTCCATCGCTCCCCCTGCTGCCCTGACATGCCCGGCCGTCACCGTGCCTGGTCGTGCGCCGCGGGTCTGCCCGTCCCGCGGTTGCCGTGCTGTACGTGGTTCCGTTCTTTAGCTGATTCTTGCTGCCCGCCAGTTTGCCTTGTTCATGGCGGATACGTCAGCCGTGCGAGACGGCTCTCACAGGGTCCACGCACTCAGGGGCCGGGAACAGTCGGCGTACGGATAACCGACGGAGAGCTGACGGGCCGTCAGATCGGCGCTACCGTGGAGCACATGGAGACCACCGAGACCTTGCCGACGAGCCTGCCGACGAACCCGCCGACGTTCCCGAGGATCATCTCGGTGGACGACCACACCGTTGAGCCCGCGAACGTCTGGCGGGACCGGCTCCCGTCGAAGTACCAGGACAGCGGGCCGCGCATCGTCCGGGCACCCTTGAAGGAAATGTCCTTCTTGGGCGGGAAGTTCGCCCCCGTGATGGGAGCGAAAGGGGATGACGGGCCCATAGGCGACTGGTGGATCTACGAAGACCTGCACCGGCCGCTCACCCGCCTCGACACCGCCGTCGGGTACGACAGGGACGAGATCAAGCTCGAGGTCATCACGTACGAGCAGATGCGGCCGGGCTCCTTCAGCGTGCCCGACCGCCTCGCCGACATGGACGTCAACCACGTCCAGTCCGCCCTCTGTTTCCCCACCTTCCCCCGCTTCTGCGGGCAGACGTTCACCGAGGCCAAGGACCGTGAGCTGGGTCTGCTCGGCGTCCGCGCCTACAACGACTGGATGGTGGAGGAGTGGTGCGGCCCGGACGCGCGGGGCCGCCTCATCCCCCTGACCCTCATTCCGCTCTGGGACGCCGAGCTCGCCGCCGCCGAGGTCCGCCGCAACGCCGCCCGCGGTGTGCGCGCCGTCGCCTTCTCCGAGATTCCGCCGCACCTGGGCCTGCCCTCCATCCACACGGACGAGTGGGACCCCTTCCTGCGGGCCTGCGACGAGACCGGCACCGTCATCGCCATGCACATCGGGTCCAGCAGCAAGATGCCGAGCACGTCCGCGGACGCGCCGCCCGCCGTCGGGTCCACCATCACCTTCGCCAACTGCTGCTTCTCGATGGTCGACTGGCTGATGAGCGGCAAGTTCGAGCGCTTCCCGAACCTCAAGATCATGTATGCGGAAGGGCAGATCGGGTGGATTCCGTACATCCTTGAGCGCGCCGACGTGGTCTGGGAGGAGAACCGCGGCTGGGGCGGGGTCGCCGACAAGGTGCACCGGCCGCCGTCCGAGCTGTTCACCGAGCACGTCTACGGCTGCTTCTTCGATGACGCCTTCGGGCTGAAGAACCTCGACTCGATCGGCGTCGGGAACGTCCTGTACGAGACCGACTATCCGCACTCCGACTCGACCTGGCCGAAGTCGCGGGAGGTGGGTGAGGAGCAGATGGGGCACCTCCCGCCGGACGTGGTCGACCGGATCGTGCGCGGCAACGCCATCGATCTCCTCGGGCTCACGCCGGACGGCTTGTGGGCGGGGCCCGGCGCGTAGCGGCGGGCAGTCGCCGCCGACCCCTTGCCTGACGGATCGTCAGCTACGACGATGAGTCCCGTCGCCAAATATGACTGACCGTCAGGTCAAGGTGAGGGGTCGGGTTCCCATGGCTGCCAACGCGCTGGCGCACATCTTCCCGCAGGGGCGACTGGTCTACGGGATGCAACTTCCCGTCCAGTCGCAGAGCGTCATCTACGCCGAGGCGTGGGAGGCGGACGCCACCGCCGACGATCTCGCCGAGATCGCCCGCACCGCGGACCGGAGCGGCTTCGCGTATGTCGCGGGCTGCGATCACGTGGCCATTCCGCGGCGGCTCGCCGACACCATGAGCACCGTCTGGTACGACCCGGTGGCGACGCTCTCCTTCCTCGCCGGGATCACCGAGAACGTACGGCTGATGAGCCATGTCGCCGTCGTCGGGCTCCGGCACCCGCTCGTCACCGCCAAGCAGTACGCCACCTTGGACCGTCTCAGCGGCGGGCGGCTGATCCTCGGCGTCGGGGCCGGCCACGTGCGGGAGGAGTTCGACGCCGTCGGCGCCGACTTCGAGCGGCGCGGGCCGGTGCTCGACGAGACCATCGACGCACTGAAGGCCGCCCTCGGGCCCGAGGAGTACCCCGAACACCACGGGGCGCGGTACGACTTCAGCGGACTCGGCCAGCAGCCGCGCCCCGCGCAGTCCCGCGTGCCCGTCTGGGTGGGCGGCTCCTCGCCCGCCGCCGTCCGCAGGGCCGCCGTACGCGGTGACGGGTGGCTGCCGCAGGGTGATCCGCGCGACGAGCTACCGGCGCAGATCGCCAGGCTCAAGCGGCTGCGCGCGGAGGCGGGCATCGAGGAGCCGGCCGTGGTGGGGGCGATCGCCGAGCCCCTGTACGTGGGGGAGCCCGGCTGGTCCGTGGGGCGGCGCACCCTGAGCGGGAAGCCGGAGGCCATCGCCGAGTCGCTGCGGGCGTACGGGGCGATGGGCGTGCAGCAGATCCAGGTGCGGTTCCGGTCCCGGAGCCGTGCCGAACTCACCGACCAAATGGCTGCGTTCGTCGCCGAGGTCGCTCCGCACCTCAACTGAGGCCCCCTGATCAACCGAGGCCCCTGACCGCCTGACCTCACTGAAGGAGACTCGTATGGGCAAGCTGGACGGTCGCGTCGTCATCGTCACCGGTGCGGCGCGCGGGCAGGGCGAGCAGGAGGCGCGGCTCTTCGCCGCCGAGGGGGCGCGCGTCGTCATCGGTGACGTGCTCGACGACCAGGGCGAGGCCCTCGCCAAGGAACTCGGCGGTGACGTGGCCAAGTACGTGCACCTCGACGTCGGCCAGGAAGCCGACTGGGAGGCGGCTGTCTCAGCCGCCAAGGGCGCCTTCGGGAAGATAGACGGTCTCGTCAACAACGCCGGCATCCTGCGTTTCAACGAACTCGTCAGCACTCCGCTCGAAGAGTTCCAGCAGATCATCCAGGTCAACCAGGTCGGCTGCTTCCTCGGCATCCGCAATGTCGCGCCCGAGATCGGGGCCGCCGGCGGCGGCACCATCGTGAACACCGCCTCTTACACGGCGATGACGGGTATGGCGTACGTCGGCGCGTACGCCGCGACGAAGCACGCCATCCTCGGCCTCACGCGTGTGGCGGCGCTGGAGCTCGCCGCGCGGAACATCCGCGTCAACGCCGTCTGTCCGGGGGCCGTCGACACCCCGATGACCAACCCCGCGCAGCTCGACCCGGCCGCCGACCCCACCGAGGCGCGGGACGCCGTCGCCGAGCTCTACAAGAAGCTCGTGCCGCTCGGGCGGATCGGCAGGCCCGAGGAGGTGGCCGCGCTCGCGCTCTTCCTGACCGGGGACGACTCGGCGTACATCACCGGGCAGCCGTTCGTCATCGACGGGGGGTGGCTCGCGGGGGTCAGCATCGTGTGACGGCGCATCAGGTATTGACGCTCCACCCACCCGGTGGAACAGTCGACCCCATCAAGATCTGACGGTTCGTCAGAAACTCACGAGGAAAACTCACGAGGATGGTGAACCTCCTTGGAATTCGGTCTCTTTGTACAGGGATACGTGCCCGCCAAGCGGGCCAAGGTCGACCCCGAAGCGGAGCACAAGGCACTCATCGAGGAGACCGAGTACGTCATCCAGGCGGACAAGTCCGGCTTCAAGTACGCCTGGGCCTCCGAGCACCACTTCCTGGAGGAGTACTCGCACCTCTCCGCCAATGACGTCTTCCTCGGCTATCTCGCCCACGCCACCGACCGCATCCACCTGGGCTCCGGGATCTTCAACCCGCTCGCCCCGGTGAACCACCCGGTCAAGGTCGCCGAGAAGGTCGCCATGCTCGACCATCTCTCCGAAGGCCGCTTCGAGTTCGGGTCCGGGCGCGGCGCCGGGTCGCACGAGATATTGGGCTTCATGCCGGGCGTCACCGACATGAACCACACCAAGGAACTCTGGGAAGAGACCATCGCCGAGTTCCCCAAGATGTGGCTCCAGGACGAGTACGTGGGTTTCCAGGGCAAGCACTGGTCACTGCCGCCCCGCAAGATCCTGCCCAAGCCGTACGGGAAGTCGCACCCGGCCATGTGGTACGCCGCCGGGTCCCCCCCTTCGTATGCGATGGCGGGCAAGAAGGGGCTGGGGGTCCTCGGCTTCAGCGTGCAGAAGGTCTCCGACATGGAGTGGGTCCTGGAGTCGTACAAGACAGCCGTGAAGGAAGCCGAGCCGGTCGGTGACTTCATCAACGACAACGTCATGGTGACCTCCACGGCGATCTGCGCGGAGACGCACAAGAAAGCCGTGGAGATCGCCGTCGGCGGCGGACTGAACTATCTGCAGTCCCTGCTCTTCCGCTACCACGACACCTTCCCGCGCCCCGAGGGCATCCCCGAGTGGCCCGAGCTGCTTCCCGAGTACAGCGAGGAGATCATCGAGCTGCTCATCGCCGAGGAGCTGATGATCTGCGGCGACCCGGACGAGGTGCTCACGCAGTGCAAGCGGTGGGAGCAGGCGGGCGCGGACCAGCTCAGCTTCGGTCTGCCCATCGGCATCTCGCCCGAGGACACGAAGAACACGATCAAGTTGATCGGTGAGCATGTGATTCCGAAGATCGATACGGATCCGGTTCACCGGACGTCGCGCTTCCGCCAGGCGGGGACTTCCTGACCCCCCTCCAGCTGCCCCGGCCTTCCCTTCCCGGACGGAGGCCGGGGCACCCTCAACTTGGCACCGACAACCCACCGTCAAGGGGGACGACCTCGTCATGCTCGACCACCTCATCAAGGGCGCGACCGTAGTCGACGGGACCGGCGCCCCCGCCCGCATCGCTGACGTAGGGATCAAGGACGGGCGCATCGCCGTCGTCGCCGAACCCGGCACCGTCACCGAGCAGGCCGCGACCAGCGAAGACGCCCGGGGGCGCATCCTCGCGCCCGGGTTCGTCGACCCGCACACCCATTACGACGCCCAGCTCTTCTGGGACCCGTACGCGACGCCCTCCCTGAACCACGGCGTCACCACCGTCGCGGGCGGAAACTGCGGCTTCACGCTCGCCCCGCTGAACCCCGCGCGTCCCGACGACGCCGACTACACGCGGCGGATGATGTCCAAGGTCGAGGGCATGTCCCTGGTGGCCCTCGAAGAGGGAGCGCCGTGGTCGTGGAGCTCGTTCGGCGAGTATCTGGACGCCCTGGAGGGGCGCGTCGCCGTCAACGCGGGCTTCATGGTGGGGCATTGCGCGCTGCGGCGGTATGTGATGGGCGCGGATGCCGTGGGCGGGCAGCCCTCCGCCGAGCAGTTGGAGGAAATGCTGCGGCTCTTCCATGACGCCATGGACGCGGGCGCCTGGGGTCTTTCCACCACGCAGTCGTCCACGCACTCCGACGGCGACGGACAGCCGGTGGCCTCGCGGCACGCGAAACCCGACGAGCTGCTCGCGCTCAGCCGGGCCGTCGGCGAGCACGAGGGCACGCAGTTGGAGGCGATCGTCGCGGGCTGCCTGGACCAGTTCAGCGACGCCGAGATCGATCTGCTGGTCGAGATGAGCGCCGCCGCGGGGCGGCCGCTCAACTGGAACGTCCTGACCATCGACGCCGCCGTGCCCGAGCGCGTCCCGCGCCAGCTGACCGCCAGCGAACGCGCCCGCGGGGCAGGCGGCCGGATCGTGGCCCTGACGATGCCGATCCTCACCCCCATGAACATGTCGCTCGGCACCTTCTGCGCCCTGAACCTGATCCCCGGCTGGGGCGACGTCCTCGGCCTTCCCGTCCCCGAACGCATCGCCAAGCTGCGTGATCCGGACGTCAGGGGCGAGATGCTGCGGCGCGCCGACAGCAAGGAGGCCGGGGTCTTCCGGCGGCTCACGCACTTCGACCGGTACGTCATCGGGGACACGTACTCCAAGGAGAACGAAGGCCTCACCGGCCGGGTCGTCGGCGACATCGCCGCCGAGCGCGGGCAGGAAGCCTTCCAGTGCGTCGTCGAGATCTGCGCCAACGACGACCTGCGTACGGTCCTGTGGCCCATGCCCTCCGACAACGACCCCGACTCGTGGGCCCTGCGCCGGCAGACGTGGCAGCACGAGGACGTCATGCTGGGCGGCTCCGACGCGGGCGCGCACCTGGACCGCATGTGCGGCGCCCCGTACACGACCCGGTTCATCGGGGACTGCCTGCGGGGCCGCAAGCTCGTCGGCCTCGAACAGGCGGTCAAGATGCTCACCGACGACCCCGCCCAGCTCTTCGGGCTGCGGGACAGGGGCCGCATCGAGGAGGGCTTCCACGCCGACCTCGTCCTCTTCGACCCGGAGCGCATCGACGCGGGCAAGGCCACGCTGGTGCACGACCTGCCCGGCGACAGCCCGCGCCTGGACTCCAAGGCCATCGGCGTCAACGCCGTCTGGGTCAACGGGGTCGAGGCCATCCGCGAGGACCGGGTGACGGGTGCGACGCCCGGCACGGTGCTGCGTTCGGGCCGGGACACCAGGACGGTGAGCACCAAGTGAGTGGTCAACTACCCGCTGGTGAGAGGCTGTTCATCGGCGGCGAGTGGGTCGAGCCCGATGGTGGCCACTACGAGGTGATCAACCCGGCGACGGAGGAGGTCGTGGGCCTCGCCCCGGAGGCGACCCGCGAGCAGGTGCACGCGGCGGCCGGCGCCGCCCGCGAGGCCTTCGCCACCTGGTCGCGTACGACACCGGAGGAGCGGGCCGCGGTCCTGGACCGGGCGGCGGAGATCATGCAGCGGAACCTCGCCTCGTACGCGGAACTCGCCCAGGCCGAGAGCGGCGCGACGACCGGCACCGCGCGGGGCATGCAGGTCGCGGTGTCCGTGGCGCGCTTCAAGCGATACGCGAAGGGCGCCCTCGAACCGGTCGAGGCGGCCCTTCCCCCGCAGATCAACGAGGCGGGACCGATGGGGAGGGCGGGCGTCGTGGGGGCGCTCACCGTCCGCCAGCCGGTGGGTGTCGTCACCTGCGTCACCTCGTACAACAACCCGTGGGCCAACGCGGCGGGCAAAGTGGCGCCCGCCCTGGCCATGGGCAACACGGTCCTCGTGAAGCCGGCCCCGCAGGACCCGCTGTCCGTGTACCGGATGGCGGCGGCGCTTGAGGAGGCCGGGGCGCCGCCGGGAGTGGTGAACGTGGTGAGCGGCGCGCGCCCCGAGGTCGGCGAGGCGGCCGTCGACTCCCGGGACGTCGACATGGTGAGCTTCACCGGCTCGACATCGGTCGGGCAGCGGATCGCCGAGGTGTGTGGCCGCGACATGAAGCGTCAGCTGATGGAGTTGGGCGGCAAGGGCGCGGCGCTCGTCTTCGAGGACGCGGACCTGGACTCGGCGGTGTCCGGGATCGGCACGACGTACGCCTTCTACAGCGGGCAGATCTGCACGGCTCCGACGAGGGTGATCGCGCATCGCGCGGTCTATGAGGACCTGATCGAGAAGCTGAAGGGCTACATCGGCTTCATGAAGGTCGGTGATCCCCGGGAGCAGGGGACGGTCGTCGGGCCGGTGATCTCGGCGGCCCACCGGGACCGCGTCGAGTCGTACGTGGAGCTGGGGCGGAAGGAGGGCGCCCGGGTCGTCGCGGGCGGTGAGCGCCCGGCGGGGCCGGGCCTGGACCGCGGCTTCTACGTCGCTCCGACGCTGCTCGCGGACTGTACGAACGACATGCGGGTGGTCCGGGAGGAGATCTTCGGCCCGGTCGTGGTGGTGGTGCCCTTCGAGGACGAGGAGGAGGGCATCGCGCTGGCCAACGACAGCGACTACGGCCTTCTCGACTACGTCTGGTCGGGCGATGTGGCCCGCGCCTTCCGGGTCGCGCGGCGGCTACGGGCGGGCGGGGTCGGCGTGAACACGATCGGCCGGAACATGGAGGCGCCGTTCGGAGGGTTCAAGAAGAGCGGGGTGGGCCGGGACGTGGGGTCGTACGCGCTGCACGCGTACAGCGAGATGCAGTCGATCGTGTGGCCTGGGTGACGTCCGTCATGTGGGACCCGAGATGCTGCTCGGGAAATTTTTGAACTGGGGCAAAACGGACAGTGCTGCGGTTCCCGCATACCGGACAGTCTGGCTTTTGCCTGTAGATGGATGACGGCTGGCGCGCGGCGGCCGGTAAAGCAAAGGCGCCTGTCCCCTTTTCTCCATCGGTTGCAAGGCGAGCGATCCGGATGTTCATCCTCCGTATGTGGAAACCGCAGCCCTTAACGTCCTGTTCATGACCCAGTTGGACGTACGGCCCCAGGCCGGAGACACGGTAAGCGGCGCCCCCGAGGGGGGCGTACGCGCCAAAGGCCTGGGCGGGAACTCCGTCGGCCTCATGGGCAGCGCCGTCATCGGCATCTCCACTGTCGCCCCCGTCTACTGCCTGACGTCGACCCTCGGCTCCACGGCCGGCGAGGTCGGCCTCGCCATGCCCGCGGTCTTCCTCGCGGGCTTCCTGCCGATGCTCCTGGTGGCCTTCGCCTACCGCGAGCTCAACAAGGCCATGCCGGACTGCGGCACGTCGTTCACCTGGACGGTCAAGGCCTTCGGCCCGCGGATCGGCTGGATGTGCGGCTGGGGCCTCGTCATCGCCACGATCATCGTCCTGTCGAACCTGGCGGGCGTGGCGACCTCGTACTTCTGGCTCCTGGCGGGCGAGATCACGGGCAACGACTCGATAGCGGCCCTGGACGACAACAAGGCCGTCCACATCCTCACCTGCCTCGCCCTGATCGCTGCCGCGACGGCGATCAGCTATCGGGGAATGACGGCCACCAAGGGTGTTCAGTACGCGCTGGTGGGGCTTCAGCTCGTCGTCCTCGCGGTCTTCGTGGTGATGGCCTTCCAGAAGGCGGGCAGCGCCCAGTTCCCCCTCTCGCAGGACTTCTCCTGGTCGTGGCTGAACCCGTTCGCGGTGAAGTCGTTCTCCTCCTTCACCGCGGGCCTCTCGCTCGCGATCTTCATCTACTGGGGCTGGGACGCGTGCCTGGCCGCCAACGAGGAGACGACCGGCAGCGACAAGACCCCCGGCCGCGCCGCGCTCATCGCGATGGTGGTCCTCGTCGGCTCCTACCTCGCGACGGCCATCGCCGCGCAGATGGTGGTGGGCGCGGGCACCAAGGGCCTGGGCCTGGCCAACCCCGACACCTCCGACAACGTCTTCGCCGTCCTGGCGGGCCCCGTGATGGGCCCGACCCTCGGCGTCCTGCTCTTCGTCGCGGTCCTCGCGTCGGCCGCCGCGAGCCTGCAGACGACGTTCATCCCGGTGGCCCGCACGGTCCTCGCCATGTCCTCGTACGAGGCGCTTCCGCCGTCGTTCTCCCGCGTCCACCCGCGCTTCAAGACGCCGGGCCGCGCGACGGTCACGGCGGGCGTCGCGACCGCCGTCTTCTACACGGTCATGACGCTGGTCTCCGAGCACGTCCTGGTCGACACGATCTACGCGCTCGGCCTCATGATCTGCTTCTACTACGCGCTGACGGCCTTCGCCTGCGCCTGGTACTTCCGCCGCGAACTGTTCTCGTCCGTGCGGGACTTCGTCTTCAAGGGGCTCCTCCCGATCCTCGGCGGCGTCCTGCTGACCGGCGTCTTCACCAAGACCCTGATCGACATGTGGAACCCCGCCTACGGCAGCGGCTCCTCCGTCTTCGGCGTCGGCTCGGTCTTCGTGATCGGCGTGGGCCTGCTGCTGCTCGGCGTGGCGATCATGCTGGTGATGGGCCGCAAGAGCCCGGCGTTCTTCCGGGGCGAGGTCCTGAAGAGGGACACGCCCGCGCTGGTCGTCGCGGACTGAACCCTGGCCCGGCGTGACCGCCGGTGAGGGGCTGGCCGCGCAGCTCCCGCGCCTTTCAGGGGCGCGGGGAACTGCGCGAGCAACCACGACGCACCTAGTTCCGGCCCAGGAAAATCGGGTTCGTGAAGGCCCTCAGCGGCCCCGGAAGGCCCGGCGTCACCGGTGCGTGGCGGACCTCGGCCCGTACGTACGCGGCGTACGAAGGCGTCGTGCGCCACTGGGCCGTGCCGGTCCCGGTGGCGGGGATCGCGGGGCTGGTGAAGAGGACGCCCTGGTCCGTCACGAAGCGGATCGTGCAGCCCGGGGCTCCCGTGACGTCCAGGCGGACCGTCACGGGGGTGTCCTGCTCGACGTGGAGGCGCTCGCCGATGCCCGCCTGCTTGCCCCTGCCGCCGGTGGCGGTGAACGTGAGCGAGACCTTCTTGGACTCGGCGACGTAGCTGTGGCCCGCGCGGATGCCCGCCTGGATGGCGTCGCGGCTCAGGTCGTCCGCGAGGACCACCGTCTGCGGGGTGCCGATGGGGTCGGGATCGCGGTGGGCGTCGCTGCTGCCCATGGCCGGGACCCAGGGCTTGCGTCCGCGCACGGCGGCGACCAGGGTGCTGTCCCAGTCGGCCAGGGAGATCTCGTCGTCCGGGGTGTACGCGCCGTTCCACACCTCCACCGCGTCCGCTTCCCCGAAGCCGAACTTCCAGTTGCAGCCGATGCAGGTGGCGTGCGGGTGAGCGGGGACGACGAGGCCGCCCGCGTCGCGGATCTCGCGGGCGTACTTGCCGAAGCGGTTGTCGCGGGCGCGGTAACGCCAGTCGATGAACGTGCCGGGATCCGTGCCGAGGGCGACCAGGTGGCCGTTGCGCGTGGTGACCTCCTCGCCCAGCATGATGAGGAGGTCATCGCCCGCCTCCTCGGCCCAATGAGCGTGCGCCGAGTGCGTGTTGTGCTCGGAGGAGTTGATGAAGTCGAGGCCGGCCGCGCGCGCGAGCGCCGCGATCTCGGCCGGGGTGCGCCTGCCGTCCGAGTACCAGGAGTGCAGGTGGCAGTCGCCGCGGTACCAGGCGCGGCCCCGCCCCTTCGCCCGCTCCGGCGGGTAGACGGGCCTGGGCGTCTTGCCGGGCGCCCCGTACTTGAGGGTGATCGTGACCTCGTAGGGCAGACCCTGGGGTGCGACGGTGTAGGGGCCGAGCGCGATGTTCCAGGTGCCCGCCTTGACCGGGCCGGGGATGTAGCCGGGGGTCGCGTCGTCGGCGCGGATGAAGAACTCCGTGCGCGCGCCGCCCGACCAGCCCCGGAATCCCTTGCCGCCGAGTGCGGTGCCGCGCTGGTCGAAGATGCCGATGTCGAGGGCGTTGCCCTGCGTGCCCGCCGGGACGGTGACCTTCTCGTAGGTGTACGCGACGTGGATCTCCCGTACGCCGCCAGGGACTTCGACCGGCAGGTACACGAAGTCGGGTGACCCGGTGGGCAGCGTGCCGCGCACCACCTTGGTCTCGTCGCCACTTCCGGATTCACGCCCTGCGGCGCTCGCGAAGCTCACGCTGTTCAACGTAAGCGCGGCGGCGGCTCCCGTCACGAGCAGACCGCGCCGGTTCAGGGGCGTGTTGGCGGGTCTGGCCCGGTGGTGTTCGTCCTCGCACATGTGTCGGCTCCCCAGGGTGTCGGAAGGGACTGCAGGGCAACCCTGGTATTGAGCCGTGAACTGCACGGCAAGGGAAGGCAATTGACAGACTTACGGCCGGTGTCGGGCTTTGCGCACGCGGCGGACGGCGATCATGACGATGATGATGATCGCGATGACGGCGATGATCCCGATGATCAGTCCCATCCCGCCCTTGGACTTCTTCTTTTTCTTCTTCTTGGGCTTGGACTGCGCCTCGTCGGCCGCCTTGGTGTCCGCCCGGACGGTGACGGCCCCTGTCGTGTACGCCGTCGAAGCGGGAGCAGAAGCAGAAGCCGTGGCCGAAGCCGACACGGCACCGGCCCGCGGCGTGGCCGCGTGGACCCCCGCGGAAGCGGTGCCTCCCAGCAGCGCGCCGAGCAGCAGCAGTACGGTCGCCAGGCGAAGTCGCATGATGGAGCCCCCCAATTCCCCCGGAACTCGCCGGAATAGTCCGGTTCTGGCGGATCCTAGGCCACTGGGCGCCCCCGCGCCTAGGAGCTCGCGCCCGCGGCCCGCAGCACGGCGGCCGTCTCCTCGTGCCCGCCCTGCGTCGCCCATCGCAACGGGGAACATCCCGTGCCGTGGTCCTCGCGCAGGTCGGGGTCGGCTCCGTGGGCGAGCAGTTCGCGCACCGCGTCGGTGTGACCCCAGCACGCGGCCCCGCACAAGGGCGTTCCCTGGTCGCCGTGGCCGCTCTCCGCGTCGGGATCGGCGCCCGCCTCCAGGAGCACCCGGACGGTGGACGCCGCGCCGTGGACGGACGCGCCGTACAGCGGTGTCGTGCCGTCGGCGTCGGGCTTCTTGGGGTCGGCTCCCGCCCGCAGCAGGGCCTTGACCTGTGCGGTACGGCCCAGTCTCGCTGCCACGGCCAGCTGTTGTGTCTGTTTCTTGCGTCGTCTTCTGCTCATCGGGCGCCAGGGTAGTTCGGGAGCCGCGCGGAGTGGTCGGATTTTCCGCTCCCCCGTGCGGTGGAGGCCCGGCGCTCGTGATCGGCCCGTACGCCGATGTGACGGGACCGCACCCACGGCCAGCATGATGCCCATGCTGAAGATGAGCGCTCTCCCCGATGTCCCCCGGTGGGCCGTGATCGCCGCCCACGCCGTACCGCTGGCCACCCTGCCTTCGGGGCTGTGGCGTGTCGCCCTGGTCGCCGGGCTCCCGGTGGCCGACATGCCGGTGGAGGGCTGGGGCGAGATGCTCTACGTCCTGGGGCTCAGCGTCGTCTCCGAGTGCCTCGCCCTGCTGACGCTCGGACTGGTGCGGGGGTGGGGCGAGGTCGTGCCGGGGTGGATACCGCTGCTCGGCGGGCGCCGGGTGCGGCCGCTCGCCGCGGTGATCCCGGCGCTGCTCGGGGCCGCCGGGCTGTTCCTGATCACTGGCTGGTTCGTGTACGCCGCGTACGCGGACCTGGGCCCCGGCGTCACGGACAGCGTGGCCAAGCAGACACTCCTGATGGTCTGCTACGTGCCGCTGCTCCTGTGGGCTCCGCTGCTCCTCTCGGTGACGGTCGCGTACTACAGGAGGCGGACGCGGGGTGCGGGCGCGGCATGGACCCCCGGGCCGCTGACGGCTGGTAAGTGAGATCCGCTCCCGTACGAGAACGATGTACGGGAGCGTTATGGCTACGCACGCATACGCAACCGGAGGACACCCCATGCGAGTTGCCGCCAGCCTCTACCTCACCGATCAGACCATCACCCCCATACGCCTGGCCCAGGAGCTGGAGCAGCGCGGCTACGCGGCGCTGTACCTCCCCGAGCACTCCCACATCCCCGTTTCCCGCGAAACCCCGTACCCCGGCGGTGAACTGCCGCCCGAATGTGCCCGGATGCTGAACCCGCTCGTGGCCCTCGCGCAGGCCGCCGCCGTCACGGAGCGGCTCGGGCTCGGCACGAACATCGCGCTCGTCGGGCAGCACGACCCCATCGACCTCGCCAAGCAGATCGCGACCCTCGACCATCTCTCCGGCGGCCGGTTCACCCTCGGCATCGGCTACGGCTGGAACAGGGAGGAGGCCGCCGACCACGGCACCGAGTGGCGCACGCGGCGCGCGCTGGTGAGGGACCGGATGGCGGTCATGCGGGCCCTGTGGGCCGATCAGCCGACGGCGTACGAGGGGGAGTTCGAGAGTGTGCGCGCCAGCGATGCGCACCCCAAGCCGGTCCGCGCGCCCCGCCCCCGCAAGGAAGGCCCGCTGTACGGGCCCCGCACCCTCATCGGCGGGGCCGCAGGGCCCAAGCTGTTCGCACACATCGCGGAGTACGCGGACGGCTGGCTCCCCATCGGCGGCGGCGGTCTGCGCGAGAACCTGCCCGCTCTCCGCACCGCGTGGACCGACGCGGGCCGGGACCCGGCCGACTTGTACGTGGCGCTCTCGGCGGTCGAGCCGACCGAGGGCAAGCTCGCCCACTACGCCGAGCTCGGCGTGGACGAGGCCATCGTGCAGCTCCCGGCGCGTGGGGAGGCGGAGGTGCTGCGCACGCTGGACGAGTACCAGCGATACGTGCCTCTCGCACCCGCCTCCCGCGAACGGCACTGACCTGTAGCTGTTTCTCTGAGCGGTCGCTCGTATGCTCGGACGCATGACCAACAGCGCGCCGCAGGACAAAGCACCCCAGGGGCCGACCCCAGCGCCGGCACGGCCCACCGCGAACGCCATGCGTCGCGCGCTCAAACGCGCCAGGGACGGCGTCGCGCTCGACACGGCCGAAGCCGCCGTGCTGCTCCAGGCGCGGGGTGACGACCTGAAGGACCTCGCCGCTTCCGCCGCGCGGGTGCGTGACGCGGGGCTCGCGGCGGCGGGGCGGCCCGGCGTCATCACGTACTCGAAGAGTGTCTTCATCCCGTTGACCCGCCTATGCCGGGACAAGTGTCACTACTGCACGTTCGTGACCGTGCCGGGCAAGCTGCGGCGTGAGGGCCACGGGATGTTCATGTCTCCGGACGAGGTACTGGACATCGCGCGGCGCGGAGCCGAACTCAGCTGCAAAGAAGCCTTGATCACCCTTGGGGACAAGCCTGAGGACCGCTGGCCGGAGGCGCGCCAGTGGCTGGAGGCGGAGGGGTACGACGACACGATCGCCTACGTGCGTGCCATCTCGATCCGCATCCTGGAGGAGACGGGCCTGCTGCCGCACCTCAACCCCGGCGTCATGACCTGGACCGACTTCCAGCGCCTCAAGCCGGTCGCGCCGTCCATGGGCATGATGCTGGAGACCACGGCCGATCGCCTGTGGAGCCGGCCGGGCATGCCGCACTACGGCTCCCCGGACAAGGAACCAGCCGTGCGCCTGCGGGTCCTTGAGGATGCGGGCCGGTCGTCCGTGCCCTTCACCAGCGGGCTGCTCATCGGGATCGGGGAGACGTACGAGGAGCGGGCCCAGTCGCTGTTCGCCCTGCGTCGCGTGTCGCGTTCGTACCACGGCATCCAGGAACTGATCATCCAGAACTTCCGCGCCAAGCCGGACACGGCGATGCGCGGCATGCCGGACGCCCAGATGGACGACCTGGTCGCGACGGTGGCCGTGGCCCGGCACATCATGGGTCCGGCGGGCTGTATCCAGGCCCCGCCGAATCTGGTCGACGGGGAGTACGCGCGCCTGATCGGCGCGGGCATCGATGACTGGGGCGGCGTATCCCCGATCACGATCGACCATGTGAACCCGGAGAAGCCATGGCCGCAGCTGGACGAGCTGGCCGAGCAGTCGGCGGCAGCGGGCTTCCGCCTGGAGGAACGGCTGTGTGTGTACCCGGAGTTCGTGCAGCGCGGCGAACCCTGGCTCGACCCGCGCCTCCTGCCGCACGTGCGCGCACTCGTCGACCCGGAGACGGGCCTGGCGAACGCGGACGCCCGGCCGAGCGGCCTGCCCTGGCAGGAGCCCGACGAGGGGTACGTCGCCTCTTCGGGCCGCACGGACCTGCACCGCACGATCGACACGACGGGCCGTACGTCCGACCGCCGCGACGACTTCGACGAGGTGTACGGCGACTGGGAGGCCCTGCGCGAGCAGGCGGCGCCCGGCATGGTGCCCTCGCGCATCGACGGAGACGTACGGGCGGCCCTGAAGACGGCGGCCGACGACCCGACGCGCCTGACGGACGAGCAGGCCCTGGCCCTGCTGCACGCGGACGGTCCCGCCCTGGACGCGCTGTGCGGTGTCGCGGACGACCTGCGCAAGTCCGTGGTCGGCGACGACGTCACGTACATCGTCACGCGGAACATCAACTTCACGAACGTCTGCTACACCGGCTGCCGCTTCTGCGCGTTCGCCCAGCGCCGTACCGACGCGGACGCCTACACGCTCTCCCTGGACCAGGTCGCGGACCGGGCCCAGCAGGCGTGGGAGGTCGGCGCCACCGAGGTGTGCATGCAGGGCGGCATCCACCCGGACCTGCCCGGCACCGCGTACTTCGACATCGCGCGGGCCGTGAAGGAGCGCGTGCCGGGGATGCACGTGCACGCGTTCTCGCCGATGGAGGTCGTGAACGGCGCGACGCGGACGGGTCTTTCGATCCGGGACTGGCTCAGCGCCGCGAAGGACGCGGGCCTGGACTCGATCCCCGGCACGGCGGCGGAGATCCTCGACGACGAGGTGCGCTGGGTCCTGACGAAGGGGAAGCTGCCGACGGCGACGTGGATCGAGGTGGTCAAGACGGCCCACGAGCTGGGCATCCGCTCCTCGTCCACGATGATGTACGGGCATGTGGACCAGCCGAGGCACTGGCTCGGGCACTTCCGCACGCTGGCCGCGGTGCAGCGGGACGCGCTGGCCAAGGGCGTGGCGGGCTTCACGGAGTTCGTGACGCTGCCCTTCATCCACACGAACGCGCCGGTGTATCTGGCGGGCATCGCGCGTCCTGGGCCGACCACCCGCGACAACCGCGCGGTGGTGGCGATGGCGCGGCTCCTGCTCCACCCGCACATCCCGAACATCCAGACCAGCTGGGTGAAGCTGGGCACGGAGGGTGCGGCGGAGATGCTGCGTTCGGGCGCGAACGACCTGGGCGGCACGCTGATGGAGGAGACCATCTCCCGGATGGCGGGCTCCAGTTACGGCTCGTACCGCTCCGTCAAGGATCTGATCGCGATCGCGGAGGAGGCCGGTCGTCCCGCGAAGCCGCGGACGACGCTGTACGGGGAGGTGCCGCTGGAGCGCCAGGAGGCGGCCGCCGCGTCGGACGGCCACCTCCCGGAGTTGCTTCCCGTACTGGACTGACTCGGGGGACAGGTCAGCCCCTCGGGGGCGGGGTCAGGAGAGTTCGCCGCCGAAGCGGGCTCCCGCCTCCGGGGTGCCGAGCGAGGACGGGCTGAACGACGTGATGTTGGCCGTCGTCAGGCCCGTCTTGGAGCCACGGAACAGCCAGGCGGCGCCCGAGTCCTTGGTCGTGCCGTCCTCCAGCGGGACGCCCACGGTCAGGTCGGCGAGGCCGTCCTTGTTCACGTCGGAGAGCTTGACCTCGGTGCCGAAGTTGTCGCCGGACTCCGAGACGCCGGGGACGGCGGCCGTGGACTGGTTGAAGGCCTGGGCGCCGGTGCCGCTCAGGCCGTTCGCGCCGCCCTTGAGGAGGACGACGGCGCCCGTGTCCCCGGCGGAGTCGATGTCCTCGCCGGGTACGCCGACCGCGATGTCCGGGTAGCCGTCACCGGTGACGTCACCGGCGGAGAGCGAGTAGCCGAACTGGTCGCCCCTGTCGTTCAGATCGGGGTCGCCCGGCTCGCCCACGCCGGGTACGCCCGCGGTGTCCTGGGTGATCTTCGCGGTGCGGGTGGAGAAGCCGGACGCGGAGCCGTAGACGACCCGGACGGCGCCCGCGTCGTAGACCTGCATCTCGGAGACCTCGTCGACCTCGCGGGCCACCAGGTCGCCGTACCCGTCCTTGTCCACGTCGGCGATGACGCCGTTCGTCGTGAACTTCTTCGTCGGCGTCGACGTCTTGGCGAGGCCGTCCTTGCCGCCCTTCCACAGGCGCGAGGAGTACTGCATCTCCTCGAAGTCGTGGCTGGTGACGAGGTCGTCGGCGCCGTCACCGGTGACGTCGCCCACCATGAGCTCCCTGGGGCCGTCGTCGCCGTTCGCGACGGACGAGGTGGAGGCGGGCTTCCCGTCGCGGGTGAACGGGCCGTAGTTCACCTTCAGGGTGTCCTGCGAGTTGACGACGAGGTCGGTCTTGCCGTCGCCGTTGAAGTCGCCTGCCTTCAGCCCCGTCGTGTACTGGTCCGGCAGCTCGCTGCCCTGGGTCAGGCCGTTGGCGGAACCCCAGATCACGACGTTCTTGGGGCCGTTGTTCACGGTGAGGTCGGTGTATCCGTCGCCGTCCAGGTCGGCTGCCTCGGTGCTCGCACCGAAGGCGCCGCCTTCCTCGGGGTCGCCGGGCACGCCCGCGGTGGTGCGGTTGATCTGCTTGGCGTGCGCGGTGTCGGCGCCGGACGCCGAGCCGTACACGATGGATACGTAGCCGGCGCCGGCCTTGCCGTTCACGGCGCCGCGGTACGCGGAGACGGCGAGGTCGGCGTATCCGTCGTGGTTGAAGTCGGTCACGGGCTTGCTCGCCGCGACGGGCGCGGCGGCGGCGGAACCCGCCGTGGCCACGACGGCGAACGGGGTCGCGAGCGCGGTCACCGCGACGGCGGCTATGAGTGAGCGACGCACTGGTCCTCCTGCGGGGGAAACTTCTGTGACACAAGAGAAGACGGGCGCCTGAGGCAAGTGGTTGTACACCGCAGGTTCATCGTTACGACGCCCGGACATTTCCGTTACGGAACCTGACGTTTTCCTCGCTCAACTCCTGTCCCACGTAAAGCAGTTCAGGCTCAGGCCATGGCGAGCCGGTCCACCAGCAGCTCCACCCTCGGCTCGATGTACTCCGGCGGCAGCCGTCCCGCCCGGGTCAGGGTCGCCAGGCCGTGCAGGGACGCCCAGAACGTCTCGGTGAAAAGCCCCGGGTCGACGCCGTCCCCGGCCACCTCGCCCAGGCTCTCCAGCAGCGCGGCGAAGGCGTCCTTGAGGGGTTCCGGGGTGTCCTCGTGCGCGAAGGCAAGGCCACCGTCGAGCTGGAACAGGGCGTCGTAGACCGCCGGGTTGCGTGCGGCGAAGTCGAGGTAGGCGCGGGCGAGAGCGGCGACGCGCTCGCGGGGGCTGTTCGCGCGGGAGGCCGCGGCCCGCACCGCCATGGCCATCTCCGCGGCGCCTTCGAGGGCGACGGCGCCGATGATCTCGCGTTTGCCGCGGAAGTGGCTGTAGAGGACGGGCTGGCTGTATTCGATGCGCTCGGCGAGCCGCCGGGTGGTGACCGCGTCCCAGCCCTGCTGCTCGGCGAGTTCGCGGGCGGTCGCCACGATGAGGCGCTCGCGCTGTGCCCGTTCGCGCTGCTTGCGTTCCTGTACCGACATGACTGAATCCTAGCATCGCTAGACAATCGAGCGGCAGCAGCGCTAGCGTTGCCTCATCACCTAGCAACGCTAGATTCTGGATTCCAGGGGGATCATCATGCTCGACGCACTTGAGGTCATCACCACCGTCTCCGTCGGCGTGATGGTGGGGGTGGAGTTCTCCGTCGCCTTCGTCATCAACCGGATCCTCGACGCGCTCCCCGAGGACAGCGGCCAGCTCGGCCGCGCCCACGGGGGCAGGATGCTCGGCGCCGTGATGCCGGTCTGGTACATCACCTCGGTAGCCCTCGTCGCGGTCTGGGCCATCGCCAGATGGGACCACCACGGCACCGGCCTCGTCGTCACCGCCGGCGCGCTGCTGATCCTCAGCGTGATCATGTCGATCCTGCTGCTCGTCCCGATCAACAACCGCAGCAAAAAGTGGACGCCTGAGAACCGGCCCGCCGACTGGAAGGAGCAGTCGAACCGCTGGGACCGCTTCCACTACGTCCGCGTCGCCGTCATCATCGCCGCCTTCGCCCTGCTGGTCACCGCCCTCGCCTGAGCGCTAGGCGGATGCGGTCGCGTAGGTGAGGAAGACCGCCCAGGTGCTGTTCGCGAAGGCGAGTTGGGGGCCCTGGGCGTTCTTGGAGTCGCGTACGTGGATGGTGCGGGGGGTGGGGGCGATTTCGACGCAGTCGGAGCCAGCTTCGTTGCTGCTGTGGCTGCTCTTCCGCCAGGCCACCTCCAGGCAGTCGGGGCCGTCATCCGTGCTGTAGCTGCTCTTGAACCACTCCAGCTCGGGATCGTCTCCGCCCGAGGGCTTGAGGGTCATGTCTCTCCCCGCACTTTGTCGATGAAGGCCAGCGACTCCTGTGGTGTCAGAGCCTGTGCCCGGATGATGCCATAGCGCATATCAAGGACCTGGATATCCTTCGGGTCAGAGATCACACGGCTGATGAGCTGGACCTCGTTGTGCCCAAGCGTGCTCCCGTCCTTGAGCTTGAGCAGCCGGAACGAGCCGCCGAGGCCAGAGTTCTCCTCGCGGCCCAGAGGCAGCACCTGGAGATCGACGTTCCGCAACTTGCTCACCTCGCACAGTCGGTCGAGCTGCCGCCGCAGCACCATTCTGCCTCCGATGGGGCGACGCAGCGTCGACTCACACTGCACGAAGCTGAAGACAGGCAGGCCTGTTGAGTCGCTCAGGATCTCCTGGCGGGCCATACGGGCGGCCACCCGTTGCTCCAATTCCTCCGAGGCGAACGGGGGCCGCCGATTGCTGAAGACTGCACGGGAGTACTCCTCGGTCTGCAACAGGCCGTGGACAACGGAGTTGTTGTACGCCCCGAGTTCGACCGCTTGGGCCTCCAGCTTCGCCAGGTCCCGGACCTTCTTCGGGTACCGAGCCTCTGTCAAGTCCTCGCGCATCGCGGCGATCTTGCCGCCCGCCCCCAGCACCTGATCCGCCTTGACCAAGAACTCCGGCCGAGGAATCCGCTTCCCCCGCTCGATCTTGTAGACCAGGTTCTCGCCATACCCCACGGCCCTGCCGAACTCGGCGGCTCCCAGCCCAGCAGCCTCTCGCCAGAGTCTGATCTGGCGGCCGACAGCAACCACCGTCCCCGACTCGTCCTCGGGATCAACGTCCCAGCCGGGCTCATCCGTACTGTCAGTGTTCACCGTGTCCACCTCCGCCGTGTCGCCCGTCCCTAACGGTGCTTACATACGGAGCGTCACGCCGGACAGGCTGTACAGGTCGGGACAGCCGTTGGACAGTCACGTACGCACGGGCGTCATCGCTGTTCAGCGTACGCACGCCCCGCCACGCTGAGTGACATGAACCCAGAAGTCACCCAAACCAGCACCCACGCCACCCGCACCCGCACCCACCGGTTCACCGTCCTGCTCTCCGCAACGCGAAGAGGCGCCCGCCTGGCGAGGCTGCTCACGGAGCGTCAACTCGCCGACTGGCAGAACCCGTCCGAGGCGGCGGAAAGCGTCGTCGCCGAGCTAGCGGCAAACGCGGTGCTCCACGGCCAAGTGCCGGGCCGAGGCTTTCGGCTGACCCTCACGCTGGACGCGACCCGCACGCTCCGTATCGAGGTGACTGACCCCCGGGGTGACCGGCTCCCACGAACCCCGGACCCGGCCGGAGGCGACGCGGAGTCGGGGCGAGGGCTGCTCCTCGTCGCGGCGTACGCGGACCGCTGGGGCGTGGACGAAGGCCCAGCCCCCTGCAAAACCGTCTGGGCGGAGCTCGCGCTGCTACCGGATTGCGGCGCGACGTGACCCGGTCAGGCCCGACGCCAAAGACAAAGAACCAGGTAAAGGGCTTGGGGGAAACCCCACCCCACCCCGCCCGTATCGCGCCGTCACCCACAAGAGTGGTCATCGCCAACACGGTTGGCGCTCAGGGGATTTCGTGGTGCAACGTCAGCCGCGACAGAACGCAAGACAACCGAACATGAGACGGCCCCCGCCGGGACGGCAATCCCGAACGAGGGCCTGACCACCGAGGAAGAGATAGAGGCTCCCCTCCATGGCTGAACAGCAGCCTAGCGCGCCCCTGCGCGCCCGCACCGGACGTACGCGGACCGGACTTGACCACGTGGTGGAACGCCACAGCGAACAGTTCACCGTGGTCGGAAACCACCTCGCCCAGCACTCCGAGCTGTCCCTGACGGCGATCGGTCTCGCGACACACATCCAGTCGCTTCCCGGTGGCACGCCGGTCGGCATCAAGGCTCTGGCCGCGAAGTTCCCCGAAGGGGAGACGCGCATCGCCTCCGCCCTGCGGGAGTTGGAGGCGCACGGGTACTTGTCCCGCACCAAGGAGCGGCTCCCGTCCGGCCGGATCGTGACGCGTACGACGTCGTACAACACGCCTCGCCCCGAGCAGCGAGAGCACCCCGAACCGGCGGCACCTGAGCCATCAGCAGCACCGGCCACGAACCCGCTCCCCGCCCCGGACACACCCGTCGACCTCGAAAGACACCGCACCGCGGCGGAGCTACTGTCCGGCCTACGCACCCTCGCCCCACGGCTGCTGCTCACCGAGCGCGACGTACGCCGCCTCGTACCGGCTGCCGCCGCCTGGCTGGAGCGTGGCGTGGCCGCAGCGGACGTACAGCTGACGCTGGCGTCCGGACTGCCACCGGAACCCCTGCGCCGCCCCGCGGCCTTCCTCGCCCACCGCCTCACGGCCCTGCTGCCCCCAGCCGCGCCCCCTGCGCCGAAGGCGCCCCGCCCCGACCCGCTCCAGACCTGCGAAGCCTGCGACCGCGCCTTCCGCTCTCCGGGGCCAGGGCAGTGCGGGGACTGTCGTACTTACGGCGCGGTAGCGGCGTGATGGCCGTGAACGGCTCGATCATCCCGCTGGAGTGGTACATAACCTGTACCATGAACTTCATGGCACTGAAGCGAACCAACGTCTACGCCGATGACGAAGACCTCGCGATGATCAAAGAGGCTGCCGCACGCATGGGCGTCTCGGAGGCCGAAATAATCCGCGAGGGCATTCACCGCATCGCCTTGGCGACCCGCATCTGGGACGAACCGTTCGTCACCGATGAGGAGACGTTCGATCTCGGTGGGCCTGTCACGGATGACGACATCCGCACGGCCGTGACCGGAGCGCATGAGGCGCGAGAGCGCCGCAATCGGGGGCACGCGGCTTGATCGCCATCGCTGACACCTCCGGATTGCTCACGCTCTACAACCGTTCTGACCCGGATCATGAAGCGGTCCGCAAGGCCGCGGACCAGTGCGCTCTTCTCGTCGCCACCCCTCTTGCTTTGACCGACGTCCACCAAGTGGCTGCCAGCCGCGCTGGGCGTGCCGCAGCCGACGGCATCCTTCGCTCGCTCATCGCGCGGGCCCGCCAGATGCGACTGGTCCTGGCCCCTCCCACTCCTGACCACCTCGACGTGGCGCTGTCAGTACGCGCCCGGTATGACTCCCTCGGCCTCGATCTCGTGGACGCGGTGAACGTCGCCCTGGCCGCCGAATACGACACCGATGCCGTACTGACCCGGGACATCCGGGACTTTCGGGCCGTCCGCCCCCTCGGGGGCCGATACACCCATTTCCGGATTCTGCCGGACGACCTCTGATGCCGATCGCTCTGTGATCCCGCCATGGACGTTTCCCGGCCCCCGAAGCTCCATGAAAAGCCCCTGTGAAGTCCGGTCAAAAGTGATCTGAAGGGCGACTCTTCAGATATCTCTTCGCCTCTGAACCGACCGTTCCCGTTCGATTACAGTGCTGCGCAGAACGTGCGCGGAGGGTGCGCGGGGAGAGCAGGGGGAGGAGGTGCCGTGAGCACCGCAGCAGCCACCGGAGTCTGGGGGCGCGTCGAGCAGCAGGACTTTCGCAGCCGGGTGCGCGGCACACTCCTCGGAGCCGCCGTCGGGGACGCGCTCGGGGCGCCCGTCAACTCGCTCAGCCTCGAAGAGATACGCGAAGCCCACGGCGCCGAGGGGCTCACCGAGCCCGCCCCCGCCCACGGCAGGCGCGGCGCCGTCACCGCCGCCACACAGCTCACTCTCTTCACCGTCGACGGACTCATACGCGCCCAGGTGCGGCGCGACACCGGCGCCTGGCACCCGCCCACCGACCTGCACCGGGCTTATCGGCGGTGGGCGGCCACCCAGAGCGACTGGGGCCCTGACGAGCGGCGCAAGGAAGACGGCTGGCTGGCCCGCGAGGAGTGGCTCTACTCGCGCCGCTCGCCCGCCCGTGCCTGTCTGATCGGGTTCGGCGACGAGATCATGGGGACGCTCGAAGCCCCCAAGAACCCGGGGGAGCAGGGCTCCGAGGCCGTCACCCGGTCCGCACCCTTCGGGCTCCTGGTCGGCTGGGAGCCGCAGCTCGTGCTCCAGCTCGCCGTGGAGTGCGCCGTACAGACGCACGGGCACCCCACCGCCTACCTCGCCGCCGGCGCGCACACCCTCCTCGTACACGGCCTGGCGCGCGGAGAGTCCTTGGACGGCGCGATCCAGCGGACGCTCGCGCTGCTCGCCGCCCGGCCCGGCCACCAGCCCGTCACCGACGCCCTGAAGCACGCCCTGGGCGCCGTACGGCAGGGGATGCCCACTCCCTCCCGCGTGGAGGAGCTGATGGGGGACGGGGGAGCCGAGGGCGCGCTTGCCGCCGCGGTGTACTGCGCCCTCGTAGGAGAGGACATCCGCCACGGGCTGCGGCTCGCCGTCAACCACGGGGGAGCTTCGTCCGCCGCGGGCGGCCTGTGCGGGGCGCTGCTCGGCGCGCTGCACGGCGAGACCGCGCTGCCGCCCGCCTGGCTGACCGAGCTGGAAGGGCGGGCCACGATCCTTGAGCTGGCGGACGACTTCGCGATGGAGATGACCCAGGGGCCCGCGCTGCACGGTCCCGCGGTGTCGTCGCCGGGGTGGCTCGCGCGGTATCCGCGGGCGTAGAGCAGCAGCAGTACGCCGGACGGGCTGAATGCTTCCCTGGCCGGGGGAGCATTCAGCCCGTCCGGCGTTTGAGGACGAACTCGGCGGAGCCGGTGAACTACGGCAAGCGGCCCTGCGGCGCGACCATTCCGTCGGCCTCCCCGGCGGGGGGCGGAACAGCCGCCGCACCGGCGGAGTCGTCGTCCCCGTCCGTATTGATCTTCTCGATGAGCGCGTCCCGCTCCGGAGTGTCCTCCGGCTTCACGATGCCGACGACGATGTAGAGGATCAGCGAGACCGCCAGCGGGATCGAGACCTGGTACTCCAGGGGCACCCCGCCCTCGACGCTCCAGTTGATCGGGTAGTTGACCAGCCAGAAGGCGAGCAGACCCATCGACCAGCTGGTGAGCGCCGCGGTCGGACCCGACCTGCGGAAGGTACGCAGCAGACCCAGCATCATCGGGATCGCGATCGGACCCATCAGGCCCGCGACCCACTTGATGACGACCGTGATGATGTCCTTGAACGCGGGGGAGTTGACCTGCGTGGCCACCGCCATGGACAGGCCGAGGAAGACGACGGTCGTCAGACGCGCGGCGAGCAGGCCCGAGCGTTCGTTCCAGTTCCTGGCCTGCCGGGAGAGCACCGGCGCCACGTCGCGGGTGAAGACCGCGGCGATGGCGTTGGCGTCCGAGGAGCACATGGCCATCGTGTGGGAGAAGAAGCCGACGATGACCAGGCCCAACAAGCCGTGCGGCAGGAGCTGTTCGGTCATCAGGGCGTACGAGTCCGAGCCGTCGGGCTTCTTCGCGTCCACCAGGAGCGGGGACATCCACATGGGGAAGAAGAGGACGACCGGCCACACCAGCCACAGCGCGGCCGAGAGCCGGGCCGAGCGTGCGGCCTCCTTCGGGCTCGACGTGGCCATGTAGCGCTGGGCCTGGTTGAGCATGCCGCCGTTGTACTCGAAGAGCTTGATGAAGAGGAACGCGAGCAGGAAGATCGTTCCGTACGGGCCGACCAACGGCTCCGCGTGACCCTGGAGTTCGGGCTCGTCCCAGACGCCGAAGAACCCGCCGTGCGGGCCCAGCTTCGACACCACGGCAACGAACATCGCGACACCGGCCAGGAGCTGGATGATGAACTGGCCGAGTTCGGTGAGCGCGTCGGCCCACAGGCCGCCGATCGTGCAGTAGATGGCGGTGATCACGCCGGTGATCAGGATGCCCTCGTTGATCGAGATGCCGGTGAAGACGGCGAGCAGGGTGGCGATGGCCGCCCACTTGGCGGCCACGTCCACGATCTTCAGGAGCATCCCGGACCAGGCGAGGGCCTGCTGGGTCTTGAGGTTGTAGCGGTTCTTGAGGTATTCGAGCGGCGAGGCCACGTGCAGGCGTCCGCGCAGCCGGTTGATGCGGGGAGCGAAGAGTTTCGAGCCGATGGCGATGCCGAGCGCGATCGGGAACGACCAGGTGATGAAGGACGTGACGCCGTAGGTGTACGCGATGCCCGCGTACCCGGTGAACATCACCGCGCTGTAGCCGGACATGTGGTGCGAGATGCCGGACAGCCACCAGGGCATCTTGCCGCCCGCGGTGAAGAAGTCGCTCACGTTGTCCACGCGTTTGTGGGACCAGATGCCGATCGCGACCATGATGCCGAAGTAGCCGATGAGCACGGCCCAGTCGAGACTGTTCATGTGCCCCCTCCAGGGGTCCGCCTTGTGAACTGCGCTGAAATGCCGTGCACTTGGCCAGTTTCGGGACATACGGACCTGGGCGGCCTTGAAGTGCCCGCTCATCGTGGGTGGGGGTGTGCGCTGCCGACAACCGGCAGTGAGGTCAAGAGCGAGTAAAATCGTTCTGTTTACTGACCTGCGTTCACATCCTTGATCCTGAGAGGCCCGTCCCACGAGGCCGTGTAAGCGCACAAAAACGGCTGTACAGGACCCGGGTCCCGTACAGCCGTGGCCTGTTCCGCGGCGCGGCGCCTACCGCATCAGCTCACCCGCGTTCACCAGCAGCGACTGGCCCGTGATCGCCCGCGCCCTGTCCGACGCGAGGAAGACCGCCGCGTCCGCCACGTCCCCGTCCGTCGCCAGTTCCGGGAGCGCCATCCGCGCCGCGAGGCGCTCCCGCACCTCCTCCTCGGGCACCCCCTCGGTGTGCGCGGTGAACTGGACGTACGCCTCGACCGGCGGGCCCCACATCCAGCCGGGCAGCACGGTGTTCACCCGGATGCGGTCAGGACCCACCTCGTGCGCCAGGGAGTACATCGCCGATGTCAGCGCGCCCTTCGACGCCGCGTACGCCGCCTGCCGCACCTGCGAGGGAGCCGCGACGGCCGACTGCGTGCCGATGAACACCACCGAGCCGCCCCGGGCCTTGAGCGCGGGCAGGCAGGCCCGCGTCATCCGCAGCGTGCCGAGCAGGTTGACGTCGATGACCTGCTGCCAGGTGGTGAAGTCCGCGTCCTGCACGCCACCGAAATAGCTGTCCCAGGCGGCCACATGGACCACCGCGTCGATCCCGCCGAAGCGCTCACGCGCCAAGCCCGCCAGCGCCTCGCACTGGGCCTCGTCGGTGATGTCGGTCGGGCGGTACGCCGTGTGTGTGCCCTCGGGGTCGATCTCCCCGGCGGACTTGGCGAGGTTCGCCTCCGTGCGCGCCCCGAGCACCGCGTGGCCCCCGTCCCGTACGACGGCGGCCGCCACCTGGTGGCCGAGGCCTGCCCCGACCCCCGAGACGACGACGGTCTTTCCTTCGAGGAGCGAGCGCATGGGGCGCCTCCCGGCTCTGGCAGTTTTGCTGACGGAGCGTCAGAGTATGGGCGTCCACCGGAGGAAGGAAGACTCATGAGCGAGGCCGCCCGCACCGAGGACAGCCGCAGCAAGGAAGCCCGCAGCGAGGACACCCGCAGCGAGGACTACGGCGAGCTGGCCGCAGTCGGTCCGTACGGCGTGCACCCGGGCCACGCCCTGATCACCATGGTCGAGCCGCACCCGGGCCACGAGTACGCGTACAACCGCTGGTACGAGGACGACCACTACTACGCCGGCGCGATGGCGATGCCCTGGATGTACGCGGGCCGCCGCTGGGTCGCTCCCCGCGAGCTCCAACTCCTGCGCCGGCCGGAGAAGTCGGCGGTCGCCGAGCCCGTGACCGCCGGCTGCTACCTCTCCACGTACTGGGTGACCGAGGGCCGCTATGACGAGCACATGAAGTGGACCGTCGGCATCAACGAGCGCCTGAACCGCGACGGCCGCGTCTACCAGGACCGCACGCACGTCTTCACGGCCTTCCAGGACCACGAGGCCACCGTCTACCGCGACGGGGCGGCCGGGCCCCGCGACTTCCACGCGCTCGACCACCCCTACCAGGGCCTCGTGCTCGAAGTCATCGACGCCGAATCGCAGCGGCGGCGGGGAGAGCTGCTGGAATGGCTGCGAGCCCGGCAACTGCCGGGGGCCCTCGCCGGTTCTCCCGCCGCGATGGTGACCATCTTCCGGCCGACTCCGCTGCCGGGGGACCGGATGACGTACGTGAAGCAGGTCGAGGGAGTCGACACCCGGCTCACGCTGCTCTGGTTCCTGCAGACCGATCCGCGCGAGTGCTGGCAGGAGCATTTCGCCGGGCGGGCGGAAGCGGTGGCTGAATCGGGGATGGGGAGGGTGGAGCTGCTGGCGCCTTTCATTCCCACGGTGCCGGGAACGGACACGTACGTCGATCAACTGCGGTAGTCGACGAGTGCGGCAGGCGAGTCGATCAGTGCGGCAGGTCAGTCGATCAGTTCGCGCCGGGGAAAGGCCGAGCCCCCTCGGCCGGGACGGCGGGCCAGTCGAGAGGGCTCAATCGGTGCTGCTTATGCAGTTGTCGACCTCTCGCTGATCGCGTCGGGCTGATGCGCGAGCGGGTTCGTCTCAGCCGAGGTGTGAGGACTCCCGGCCGACCTCGGAGACGAAGGCGCGCCACGAGTCGGAGGGAAAGGCGAGGACGGGGCCCTCGGTGACCTTCGAGTCCCGGACCGAAATCGCCGTCGCAACGGGGGACTTGACCTCGACACACGCGCCGTTTCCCGTGGAGTACGAGGACTTGACCCACGTATTCGTAGCGCCCTGATGAATAGCCATGGTTACTCCGGTTCACACAGTTGATGAGTTGCGGTCACCGCCAGGAGCGGCTGCGCCAACGGATGTTGCTCGATGGCGTGATTGACGCTACTCGCCAACATCGCGGAGTGAAGGGAGCGTTCACTCGACCGGATGGCATATTCCAGTGGGGTCTTCCGCCTCGCCGAGTGGTAGGTGTACGGTGCGGGACTTTCCCCTGCGGGGCGGTCTCATACGCGACGTACGCCTCAGCGGGCGTACTCTTTCGCGATGTCCGCGATGAGTTGGCGCGATTGATCCACGTTCAGCGCCTGGGCCCGCAGGTGCTCGTACATCACGCTGTACTGCTGGACGTCGTTCGCCTTCTCCAGATAGAGGTCGCTCGTGACGCCTTCGATGTAGACGACGCTGGAATCCGCCGCGTCCGGGAACTCGAGAATCGCGTACTGGCCATTGAGGCCGGGGTGCGCGCCCATCTCGAAGGGGATCACCTGGACGGTCACGTGAGGCAGCTGCGACTGTTCCACGAGGTGTTCGAGCTGGTCGCGCATCAGATGCCGGGAGCCGACCACCCGGCGCAGCGCCGACTCGTCGAGGACGGTCCACAGGCGCAGCGGGTTCTCCGGGGCGTTGATCCGCTCCTGACGGCGGACGCGCACCTGGACGCGCTTCTCGATGTCCGTCGGCGTGGTCTCCGGCAGCGCGCCCGTGATGAGCGCCTCCGCGTACGCACGGGTCTGGAGCAGACCGGGGACGACCTGCGGGTCGTACACGCGCAGGGACGCGGCGTCCGTCTCCAGGCCGATGTAGACGCTGTACGGAATGTCGCCGAAGGAGTGCCACCAGCCCTGCTGGCGCGAGTCCTTGGCCATTTGCATGAGCGAGTCGACTATGCGGTGGTCCTCGACCTCGTAGACCCCGCACAGGTCGCGCACATCGCGCTGGCTGATCGAACGGCGGCCGTTCTCGAGGCGGCTGATCTTCGACTGCGAGACCAGCAGGCGCTCGGCGACCTCCTCGGCCGTCATGCCCTTGAGCTCGCGGAGCCTGCGGAGCTCCTGGCCCAACCGGCGTCGCCTGACGGTGGGATTGACATTGGACGCCACGGACGTGCACCTCCGACTACATGCCTCTACTTTGCGTGTCTGCTGTTCAGCAGAGTGCCACCAACGCGTCGCACACCGCTGGAAAACAGCCGATGTGAAGAGCGAACCGCAATGCGACGTGAAGACGGACGTGAGGACTGGTACGAGGGGTGCGGCCCGGCCGCGCGATCGCGTTTGCGCGGCCGCGCGGGGCGGTGGTGCCGGTGCCGTCGTCCTGACGGTTCCGGTGCCGGTGCCCCGCGCGGCCCAGCGGCTCCCGAACCGGGTCTGGGGGACTGCGGTGCGGCGTTGCTGTCGCCGGTACTGCGGGTGCTGCGAGTACTGCGGTGCTGCGGGTGATGCGGTGCTGCTGAGCGTGCTCAGTGGGCCACGGCACGTGCCATGGATCCGCGGCGCGGCTGCATCGGAACCCCGCCGGGTTCCGGCACGGTCCTGGCCGGCTGTCGGCCACCGCCTGGTCCACCATGTCCGCCAGGACCACCCGGTCCGCCCGGTCCCGCTGGGGCCGGACTGCGGCGTGGCTGAGCGGCCACACCGTTCTGGACGTCCATCACGGCGTGCGCCACGAGGCCGCCCATCGGGTCGTGCCTGATCAGATCCCGGAGACGGGAGCGCGATGAACGCCCCTCGTTGCCGGGGTAGAGGTGCTTGCCGAGCCCCACTGCGTGAGCGAGCGCGGCGAGCGCCGCGGTCCGCGGGTCCGGCGGTACGCCGGTGCGGATCGCGCTGTCCAGTCGGGACCTGATGTCCCGGCTGATTGCCGTTTCCGTCGCTTGGTAGCGAGTCGTCGGCAGTACTCCGCACATCTGGCCCGATACGGCATGCACCATGCCGCACCGCTCCAGGTGCGCGAGGTAGATCTGGCGCAGCCCCAGTCGGGGCCCGCCAATCCAGTGGACCGCCCGAACCGGGCTGCCGCGCCTGCGCAGCAGTTCCAGTGCGGAGTCCAGAGTCGGATCTCCGGTCGGCCGTGGCATCACCACGGCGATACGATCCCCGTCTGGGGCTATCCGTCCGGCCAGCGCCAGCTCCACTAGCTGTGCTCCGGCCAGACCGAGGTCGAGCGACTGCGGCTGCGCTGTGGTACCCGTGGCCGGGTCCAAAGCGAGCAGCAGAAGCTCCTCCGGAATTGTTCTGCGGCTCCTGCCCATCCATGCCTCCCCGCGTGGATGAATGACAGGGTGACCCCTCTCACATTGGTCTGTCGAGAGTGCGTGACCGGTACGTACGGGAACCAGTAGGTATGTCGTTCTCGTCTACCACGGGGGTTAAGCCCCCACACAGGACACTGGTACATGGTTCGGACAGCGGGTCCGGCCGTGGTTTTGGCGCAACGGCAACGCGAGCGGCATGGCGTACGAGGAGGCATCGGTGGCGGGCGAGACCCCCGACAGGTCGAAGCAGCGGAAGTCGTCGGGGAACCCGACTGGGGCAGAACCGTCCGTGCCGGCACCGGCGCCGGAGGAACGCGACCCGCGTCTCGCGGTGGCCCGTGAGGTCCCCGCGGCACGGGAGGAGCGGGAGGACCAGGCGACGGCGGTCTTCTCGACGAAGGCCGTGACGGAGGCGGCGGCTTCCGGACCGGAGCGGCGTGCGGAATCGGCCGGTGCCGAGGGCGCCGAGACCGGCGACGCGCGGCTGCGGGCCGCTGTGGCGGCGTGGGTGGCCACAGCGGACGAGGAGGCTCCCGGGACGGCGAAGACGGAGGCCGGGGACGGCTCCGAGGAAGTGACGGCTCCGGACGACGAGAAGAACCCGCCGGACACGGCGCCGGAACCTTCCGCCGCTTCACCGGCCACGGCTGAGGCCACGGAGGAGAGCGAGACTCCGGCTGCCACCGAGGCGAAGGCTTCGAACACCGCGGATGAGGCGGACGAGGCGGACGAGGCGGAAGGCTCTGGTGACGCGGGTGCATCCCGTGGCGCTGCCGGTTCCGCCGAGTCCGCGGGCGCCGCGGATGGCCCCCGTGACGCCGACGACGCCGACGACGCCTCCAGTGCCGACGAGCCCGAGGCGGCGGACGAGTCCGCGGGTGGCTCCTCCGGTGCTGCCGGTTCCGCCGAGTCCGCGGGCGCCGCGGATGGCCCCCGTGACGCCGACGACGCCGACGAGGCCTCCAGTGCCGACGAGCCCGAGGCGGCCGACGAGTCCGCGGGTGGCTCCTCCGGTGCCGCTGGCGACGTACGTGACGCCGCCGGTGCCCCCGAGCCCGAGCGGGCCGATGAGCCTGCGGGCGCGGGTGCATCCCGTGACGCTGCCGGTTCCGCCGGTTCCGCCGGTTCCGACGAGCCTGCGGCCGACGACAAGCCCGCCGGTGGCTCCCGCAAGCCCGCCTGGGCCGCGGCGGACGACCCCGCCGATGCCGATGCCGACAAGCCTTCCGGCGGCAAGAGCGAGGGCGAGGGCAAGGGCAAGGGCTCCGGCGGTTCCGAGTCCCCCGGCTCCGCCGACGGTGACCGCAAGGCCTCGACCGGCACCGACAAGGGCGGTGACGCAGACGACACGCCCTCGGCGGACACCCCCACCGGTGGAGTCGACCAGGCCACCGCCGTCTTCAAGGCGCTGCCCCCGAAGGCCGTCGACCAGCCGACCACCATGCTCAAGCTGGGCGACCACAAGCCCGGGGCCAAGCCCGGTGCCAAGCCCGAGGGCAGCACCAAAGCAAAGCCCGAAGCAAAGCCCGAAGCAAAGCCTGCCGCAAAGCCCGAAGGTGAAGCCGAGCGCACCAGCAAGTTCGTCGCGCTCAAGCCCCTGGACGCCCCGTCGCCCAGCGCCCCGAAGCCTCCGGCCCCGGCCCCGGCACCGGCGGCCCCCGGAGCCCAGGCGCCCGCGCCCGAGAAGGCCCCCGCGCCAGAGAAGAGCGACGTAGGGCCCGAGCGCACCACCCAGCAGCCGCTGCCCCCGCGGCCGCCGCTCGACCTCCTCGCCGAGCTCACCAACACTCCGCCGCCGCCGGAGACCCCGGTCCGCACCGCCGTGCGGAGGGTCAAGATCTGGACGCCGCTGGTGCTGCTCCTGGTGGTCGTCTTTGCGGTCGTGCAGGCCGTGCGACCGCTGCCGACCCCGACCCTCGCGCTGACCGCGCAGGAGACCGTCACCTTCGAGGGCGGCAAGCCGTCCATGCCGTGGCCCAGCAAGGGCCAGGCGGCGATGGACGTGAACGGCATCGGGTCGTTCGGCACGTCCGGCGATCAGAAGCCCGTGCCGATCGCGAGCATCGCCAAGGTCATGACGGTCTATCTCGTCCTGCGCGACCACCCGCTGAAGAAGGGCAACCCCGGCCCGAAGATCCCGGTCGACGCCGCGGCGGAGAAGCACTACACGACCGGCAAGGCGGGCAACGAGTCGGTCGTCAAGGTCACCGAGGGCCAGAAGATCACCCAGTACGAGGCGTTGCAGGCGGTGATGCTGCCGTCCGCGAACAACGTCGCCAAGCTGCTCGCCCGCTGGGACACCAAGAGCAATTCCGAGGACGAGTTCGTCGCGAAGATGAACAAGACCGCCAAGGAACTCGGTATGAAGAACACCCACTACACGGACCCGAGCGGCCTGGACAAGACGACCGTCTCCACCGCCGAGGACCTCGTGAAGCTGGGCCGGGCCGCGATGGAGGACCCGGTCTTCAACGAGATCTCCCGCCAGCCCAGCTACAAGGACCTCAACGGCGACAAGCAGAACAACTTCTTCGGGCTCGTCCCGACGGTCGCCATCGGCATCAAGACCGGCACCACCACCGCGGCGGGCGGCAACATCCTCTTCGCCGCGGAGAAGAAGGTCGGCGGCGAGACCCGCACGATCATCGGTGCCGCCCTCGGTCAGTACGGGCAGAACGGCGTGGCCAACATCGACCAGGTCACCGGCGTCACCCGCAAGCTCATCGAGGCCGGTCAGGACGCGCTCACGGCCAAGAAGATCGTGAAGAAGGGCGACGTCGTCGGCCAGGTCGACGACGGGCTCGGCGGCACGACCCCGGTCGTCGCCACCAAGGACGTCGCCGCCGCGGGCTGGTCGGGCCTGACCGTGAAGCTGAAGCTCGGCGAGAAGGCCGGCGTCACGATCCCGCACTCGGCGAAGGCCGGTACGACGGTGGGCGTGCTGAGCGTGGGCGACGGCAAGGAAGGTGCCGTCGAGGTGCCCGTCGCGCTCCAGAAGGACCTCTCCGAGCCCGGTTTCGGCGCCAAGCTCCAGCGCGTCGGCTGAGGCGAGGAGAGCGGAACGTACAGGGAGAAGCGGGCATGGGCGCGGGCGCGAGACGCCGCCCGTGCCCGCGCCTCCGCCGAACCCGCCCGGCCCCGTGGGCGCAGAGCCCCCGCCCCAGGCTCGGTGTGCGCCGTGCGTGCTAGCGTCACAAGTTCGGGGAGTAGCAGTGCGCCGGGGCTGAGCGACGGGGTGTTCCGGGACGGACCCCCTGCCGCGGCGCCCGGACGGACAGAACGACACGGGGAGTGCCGCAAGTGGCCACAGCGGAGCCGACGCGAGCCGACGACGCCGATCCGGAGCCCGGCACCGGAGGCGGCACCCGCACCGGGGCACGAATACAGCTGCCCGCCCAGCGCGGAGCCCGCCCCGTGACACCCGAACGGCCCCCTCGGTGGACGCGAATCCTGCGTCACCCCGTGACCATCACGACCGTCACCGCGGCCGTCCTGCACGTCCTGTGGTTCTTCACCTTCGCCAACAGCGGCGGTGACCTCGCCGCGCAGGACGCCTGGGCCGAGTTCGTCGGACGGCACCCCGACTCCGCGTACAACCTCGCCTGGTACGGCGGGATGCACCCGGTGTCGTACAGCGTCGTCTCGCCGTACCTGATGTCGGTGCTCGGCGTCCGGACCACGATGATGATCGCCGGGACGTTGTCCGCCGCGCTCCTCACGATGATCCTGATCCGCAGCCGCGCGGTGAAGCAGCCCCTGTGGCCCGCGTTCGCGGGTGTCTTCGCGCTGTTCTGCAACGCGGTGTCGGGCCGCGTGACGTACGGACTCGGCCAGATGTTCGCGCTGATGGCCGTCGCGGCCGTCTTCTGCTGGCCCTACCGCTGGCGCTACAAGCGGTGGGCGAAGGCGCTGGTCGCCGCGCCGTTCGCCGCGCTCGCGACCATGGGCAGCCCGGTGGCCGGTCTCTTCGTGGGCCTGGTCGCCGTCGCGCTGTTCCTCAGCAAGCGCTACCCCGGCGCGTACGCCCTCGGGCTCGCGCCCGCCGCCGTCGTGGGGCTCTCCGCGTGGCTCTTCCCGTTCTCCGGCACGCAGCCGATGTCGTTCGGGTCCGCGTCGCTGCCCCTGATCTGCTCGGGCCTCGTCTTCTTCCTCGTACCGAAGCAGTGGAAGACCGTGCGGATCACCACCGCCGTGTACGCGGCGTTCGTGCTCGGCGTCTGGCTGATCAGCTCGCAGATCGGCTCCAACATCTCCCGCCTCGCGATGTCCTTCGGGGGCGTCGCGTTCCTTGCCGCGCTGCCGTTCACGGTGAAGAAGTCCCGCAAGTGGTACACGATCGTCATGGCGTTCGTCGCCTTCACCGGCTGGGTCGGGTTCAAGGCGGTCGACGACATCGTGCACACGACGCCCCAGGCCTCGTGGACGCGTGAGCTCGCGCCGCTCGTCAACGAACTGCAGGAGGTCGGCGCCGAGAAGGGCCGCGTCGAGGTCGTGCCCGCGCGCAGCCACCGCGAGGCGTCCGCGCTCTCGCCGTACGTGAACCTCGCCCGCGGCTGGAACCGGCAGGCGGACATGGAACGCAACCCCCTCTTCTACGACGACACCCTCAACTCCGCGAACTACCACGAGTGGCTCCAGCGCTGGTCCGTGCATTACGTCGTGCTGCCCAAGGGCGAGCCCGACGGTGACGGCGGCAAGCGCGAGGCCGCGCTGGTCGAGAGGGGCCTGCCGTATCTGAAGCAGGTGTGGGTGGACTCCAACTGGCAGCTGTACGAGGTCACCGACCCGACCCCGCTCGCCGACCCGCCCGCGGTGGTCGACCGCGCCGAGGCGGGCGGCATGACGATCGAGGTGAAGGAGGCGGGCCGCGTCCTGATCCGCGTCCCGTACTCGCCGTGGCTCAGCCTCGTCGACGCCGACGGCAAGGGCGTCGAGGGGCCGAAGGAGACCGAGGAGTCCAAGCGGCTGCGGGAGACCGACGAGGACCGCCCCAAGCAGTTCGACAACCTCAACGGCTGCCTGATGGAGGCCGAGGAGGACGCCGAGGGCGACAAGTGGACCGAACTCCTCGCCCCCGGCCCCGGTGTCTACCGCCTCGGCGCCCCCTACCAGCTGCCGCGCGGCACGGCCTGCCCGGAGGAGCTGCGCGAGAGCGTCCGCTAGGGGCTCACTCGGCTCACTCGCCCACCGGGAACGCCACGTCGCACACCTGGTCCTCCGGCCCGGCGGAGTCCCAGTCCACGAAGTAGATCTCGCGGCACGCTCCGGCGACCGTCAGGCCTTCGCGGGCCACCCACGCCTCCACCGCCTCGAACGCGCCGAGGATCTGCGGGTAGGCGACCTGGGCCTTGGTGATGCGGGTGTAGGCGATCCGGTGGGCGGGTTCCACGCGGACCCCCGTGCCCCGCTGCCGGCCCGCCTTCTGGGCCCACGCCCGCGCCGCCGCCGCGTCCCTGACCGGCACGCAGGCCTCCGCGGGGCCGTCGCTGTCCTGGGTGACCTCGGCGTGGTAGACGACGAACGCCGAGCCCGCCACGCCCCCGCACTCGCTCTCGGCCGCCTCTTCCAGACGTCGCGTCGACGCGTCGATCCAGCCGGGCAGCTCCTCGGCGAGCAGGTGCCTGCTCTCGCACAGGACGTACTGCTCCGGCACGTCGACGGTCTTGACCTCGAAATCTTTCCCGTACATCTCAAAGCCTCTTCCAGACAGTCGTCCACGGAGGTATCCCACGAGCGTGCGCTGCTCCGCGTGCCGCTCCTCGACGCCCGCCCAGTACGCGGCGACCGCCTGCCCCGCCCCGTCGCCGTCGAGCCGTACCGTCGCGGTGATCTCCGCGAGCGGCATGCCGAGGCGGCGCAGCAGGACGACGGTGCGGGCGCGTTCCACCTGCGCCGCGCGGTAGTGGCGGTAGCCGGTGGAAGCGTCGACGTACGCGGGGGTCAGCAGCCCGAGGCGGTCGTACAGGCGCAGCGCCTTCGGTGAGAGCCGTGCGCGGGCGGCGAACTCACCGATGGTGAGCAGCGGTTCGCCGCTTGTCCGGTCGTCCCGCGGTGCGTGTGCGTCGTCCATGGGGGAATCCTCCGTCACCGGACCTCGTGGCCCGGCACGCGGACGATGGGCTCTGCCCCAGGGGGAAGGTCAACGTCGGCCGTAGTACGCCTGGGCCTCAAGCCACCGGCGGTGCCTGCCGCGCCGGACCCCGACGATGATCGCGATGCCGGAGCCCGCGAGGAGGCCGAGGAGCGGCACGAGGACGGTCACGACGATGCCGCCGACGAACGACGCGAAGTCGGCGTCGTCGCCGGGGGCGAAGGTGAGGGCGCCGCGCGGGTCGTCGCACGTCACGCGGTAGTCCGCGTCCGTGTCGGCCTTGAGGACGAACACCCGCTCCCACTCGACGCTGCCCTTGGTGACGGTGAAGGTGCTCCCGGGTGTGGTGACGCGCGGCGCGGAGCCCGAGGGAGCGGTGACGATCTCGCAGTGCGCGCGGGCGACGAAGGGGCTGCGTACGTAGATGGCGGCGTCGGCGCCGGGGCCGATCCGCAAGGTGACGGACTGCCCGCTCGTGAACGCCTTGTCGTCCTCGACGGAGTCCACCGTCGAGGTCGACGTCAGCAGGAAACTGGCGATGCCGACGCCCACACAGACCACCGCGACCACCGCGGCCACGACGAACCACACCCAGCGGGGCCGCAGTTGCCCCGCGTCGATACGGGGCGGCGTCCCGGGAGGCGGCCCATAGGGATACATATCGGCACGATGACAGCCCGCCGGGGGGTTGGGGAAGGGTGCTGTCCCCCGGGTTGAACTATGGCCGGCCGCCGTCACCGGCGGCGGACTTCACGTAGCCCTGCCAGATCCGCACCGGGAAGACGTTCCCGTGCCGTGAACTCGCGCCGCCCACACCCGACATGGGCAGCAGCTGCGGTTTGCCCGGAGTGGTCCGGAACATCGTCACGGCCGTCGACAACTCCTTCGTGGTGGCGGTGAACCAGGCCGACCGGAGGCGGTCCTGGTCGCCGGTGCGGCCCGCGACGACCGGGCGGCCGACGGAGGACGCGCCGACGCCCCGCATGGCGTCGGCGGCCTCGTCGGCCACGTCGGGGTCCAGCGCGCGCCGCACGCCGGGCCTTTCGAGTCCGTCGACGGTCTCGTCGGCCACGTCGGGGTCCAGCGCGCGCCGCACGCCGGGCCTTTCGAGTCCGTCGACGGTCTCGTCGTTCTTGACGACCTTGGTCACCGAGTACGGGTCATGCCGCAGGCCGCGGTTGACGAAGGTGCCGTAGGCGTTGGCCATGCGGATCGCACTGGGGGTCGACGTACCGATGGGGAAGGTCCGCTCCAGGCGCGCCATGCTGCCTTCGAGCAGCCCGGACGCGACGGCGGTGCGCCGCACCCGCTCCCATCCGACGTCCTTGCCGAGGCGTACGTAGGTGGCGTTGCCGCCCTTCGCCAGGGCCTGGCCGAGGGTGGGGCGGCTGCTGTCCGGCCGGGCGGTGTCGATGCTGGCCGCGTGGGTGGGCGCGGTGGCTTCCCGCAGGACGCCGCTGTCGTCGTAGGAGCTGCGGGCCGAGACGTCCTGCCACGGCGTACCGCGTCCGCCCGAGCTCCCTTTCGCCTTCCCGCTCGACATGCCGACCCCGTGTTCAAGGGCCGAGGCGAGCACGAAGGGCTTGAAGGCGGAGCCGACGGGGACGCCGGAGGTGTCGGCGTTGTTGGTGAAGTGCTTGGTGGCATCGGACCCTCCGTACAAGGCGACGATGGCGCCGTCGGACGGACGCACGGAGGCGGCGCCCACCTGCACGCCCTTGTCGGCGGCGCGCTTCTTCGGGTCGATGTCGCGGTCGAGCACACGCTCGACAGCGCCCTTCAGCCGCCGCACCTTGGTCCGGTCGAAAGTGGTGTGGATCTTGTAGCCGCCGCGCGCGAGGTCTCTGTCGGTGAGGGAGGTGTGCTGCTTGATGTACTGGTTCGCGACGTCGACGAGATAGCCGGTCTGCCCGCCGAGACTGGTGGTCCGGGACTCCTTGTGGGGTTCGGGGTAGGTGGTGAACTTCCCTCGCACCTCGGCCTTCATGAGCCCGGCCCTGACCTGCCGGTCGAGAATCCACTTCCAACGGGCCTCGGAGCGGCGGTGGTTGACCGCGCTGACGGAGGGGTCGTACTGCTCGGCGCCCTTCAGCAGGGCGGCGAGAGCGGCTCCCTGGCTGGGGTCCAACTGGCGGGCGGGGATGCCGTAGTAGGCGTGAGCGGCGGCCTCGATCCCATATGCGCCACGCCCGAACCAACTGGTGTTGAGATACCCCTGGAGGATCTCCCGCTTGCTCTTCTTCCGGTCCACCTTCAGGGCGATGACGAACTCCTTGACCTTCCGCGTCATCGTCTGGTCCTGGGAGAGGTAGGTGTTCTTCACGTACTGCTGGGTGATGGTGGAGCCGCCTTGGGTCTCCTGGCCGCGGACCATGTTGACGGCGGCGCGGGCCACGCCCTTCGGCGATACGCCGGAGTCGCTGTAGAAGGTGTCGTTCTCGGCGGCGATGACGGCGTTCTCGACGGCGTCGGGGATCTCCGAGAGCCGCACGTTCTGCCGGTTCACCTCACCGGTGCTGACCATCTGGGTGCCGTCGGCCCAGTAGTAGACGTTGGCCTCGCGCCGGGCGGCCGCGTTCTCGTCGGGGATGTCGACCCAGGCGTACACGAAGGCGAAGAGGCAGGTGAGGACGGTCACAAGGAACGTGAGGGAGCCCAGGCACTGCCGCCAGGAGGGAAGCCACCGCCGGATGCCGCGTCTGCCGTGGCGGGGGTAGTCGACGATGCGGCGGCTCGGCTTGCGGGCGCGGGGGTTCTTGGGCTTGCGGGCCGGCTTCCCCTGAGTGTGTGTCCCCATGGTGGGGGAGAGGGGGATGGCGCGGGTGAGGGTTGGCCGGGAACGTATTAGGGGGTCGTAACAGCTCTGGGGTCAGCTCAGCTCTGGGGTCGTCACAGCGCTGTCGGCTCCCGTGCCTGCCCCCGGCAGGGCCGGCCGCGGCGGCTCCCCTGGGCCGCGGCCGGCCCGCCTCGACCATGGCGCCCGGCGACGCGGGAGTGTGCCGGCCTCCATGGGAGTTCGACGGCTGTGTCGGTGTGTCGGCTGTGTCGGCTGCGTCATGGCGTAGACACCACCATGACGGCCTGTAGCCACCGCTTCTCTCTCCCCGTGTTCCCTGGGCGCGGCGATCGACACAGATTGAATGTGCGAAGATCCCGGGCCCAGCGGCGTACCGACCGCGGCCGTGCCGCCGGGGGCGGATGGGAAGCAGGATGGGAAGCGGGCATTGCGGACGCGGGCAGCGCTCCCGCCTGCGAGGCTGTGCTGTGTGACGTATGCGGTGAGTGTGGACGCCCGGATAGCTGCCGGTGCCTCGGAGATGGATGAGCTGCAGCGGATCGGAGCCGGCGCTCTCCTTGAGGACGGCTTCGAGTCCGTGGAGGAGATCGCGGGCCCCGACGGGATGGAGGTCAAGCTCCGCGACACATTTGTGGGTGTGTACCCCGGCGGGGCACTCCTGAAGGTCTTTGTGGACGCCCCGGCGCTGGAGTTCGCCGAGGAGGCCGTCCGCGAACTCGTGGAGGAGCTGCTGGAGCGTACGGGGCTGCTCGCGGAGTGGACCGTCGAGCGCTGCCAGGTGGAACTTCACCCGGACCTGGCGAAGGAGAGCCTGGACGCGGCCGACGGCCCGGACGCTCCGCCGAACGACGTCGAGTCCCGCCGCGCGCGCCTGATGGGACCGGCGGGGGCAACGGTCCCCCTCCATGCTGACGGGACGACGGTCGAGACCGGTGCGATCCGCTCCAAGATCCGCAACATGGCCCCGACGCTGGCGGCGTTCGGGATGGGCGTGTTCGGCGTACCCGACGAGGTCGGCGGCGCGGGCGAGGGAGCGTCGGAGAACACTCCGGGCATCTCGACCGAGGACGCCGAGCTGGCTGCGGGAGCCCTGATCTGGGGCATGGACGTCCTCCTGGACGAACTGTTCCAGGACGCCCACGCGCTGGACCGGGAGGAGACCAACGTCGCCGAGTACGACGGCCCCATGTGGCTCCTGGACGAGCTGCCGGCGCGCTACGCCCTGCGGTACGACGCGAGTTTCGCCCGGCGCTTCCTGGTGACGGCGATCGCCCTGACGACACGGCTCACCGACGGAAGCTTCCGCCAACTGAGCTGCGTCGCGGAGGAGTTGGCGCTCAGGCTGCTGCTGCGCGAGGCGGAGGTCACGCTGGGCACCTTCGGCCTCCTGGACGAGGGGGTCTCGTCGGCGCTCGAGTGCTTCGCCGATCTCGTCTACGAGGACATGGACCACGAGTGGCTCTACGACGACGCGATGGACGGCATCGACGAGAGCGAGGCGAGCGAGGCCGCGGGCATCGCCAGCTGGTTCACCCCCTTCAACGCGACCCGATACGTACACCCGTACGCGGCGGACGAGCCCGAAGGCGGGACGAGCGAGGACGGCGGTTCTTCCGTGTAGCCGTGGTCCCGCGGCGACCCGGGCGCGCCGTGCGAGGGCTCGGAGAAATCGGACGACGCCAGAAGGGGCCCACCTCCAAGATCTAGAGGTGGGCCCCTTCCGCACTGGTGCCCCCGGCAGGATTCGAACCTGCGACACCCGCTTTAGGAGAGCGGTGCTCTATCCCCTGAGCTACGAAGGCCGGCGACCGCCACGGATGGCGGTTCCAGACAGGGTAGCGGATGGGGGTGGGGCGGCGGTGCGTGGCCGGGGGGTGGGGCTTCTCAGGGGGCCGGGGTCCAGTTGCCCAGCCAGTCGCCGATCTCCTGGCCCGCGGCCTGCGCGTCCGTCAGGTGGGGGCGGTCCGCGCTCGCCGGTCCTGAGCCCGCGCCCCTGTTCTTGTACTCGGCGAAGCGGTCGTCCTTCCACGGGAAGCCGCCCATGTCCGTCCACGGTGTGGTCCTGATCGCCGCGCTGAGGGAGGAGTCGCGGACCGTCGTCTGGGGGTCCAGGCTCGCGTCGCCGCCCGCGTGCCAGTTGCGGCCCAGGTGGAAGCTGCGCGCGGACACGTCGCCGTTGACGGTGCTGTTGGTGATCAGGAAGCCCTTGCGGTCGGGCGCGGTCGAGGGGGCCGTGACGTAGCCCTGTGAGGTGCCGTCCCAGCGCTTCTTGAGGGTGATCACCGAGCGGTCCACCACGGCCGTCGCCCGGCCGAAGATGAAGTCGGTGTTGCCCACGATGTAGGAGTTCCTGATGTACGCCCGGCCGAGCTTGGCCTTGGACGCGGTGTCCAGGAGGAGCGTGTCCTGATCGCCCTCGACGATCACGCTGTCGAGGAACGCCTTGTCGGCGGCCGTGCGCAGCGCCACCGCCTGGTGGCCGGACATGTCCTGGTGCGTCTTCTCGTTGAAGTCGTTGGAGATCGTCAGGTTCCGGGCCTGGAAGTCGTCCGCCTCCGCGGCGACCGTGGCGCTGCCCGAGGTGCCGTAGTTTCCGGAACCGTCCGGCTTGGGCGTGCCCGCCGCGTTGTCGTACACGATGACCGTGTCCTTGCGGCTGCCGCCCGTGCCCTGGAGGGTGACGTGCGGCTTGTTGGCCGGGATCTTGACCGTCTCGCGGTACGTGCCCGGCTTGATGGAGACCGTGACCCGCGACGGGTTGTTCGCGGGTACGGCGTCGACCGCGGCCTGAACCGTCTTGTACCGGCCGCTGCCGTCCTTCGCCACGGTGAGGACACCGGCAGCGGAAGCAGCGGAAGCAGCGGATGTCGCGGAACCAGCCTTCGGCGTTGCGGCGCCGATCTTCGCTCGCGGTCCCGTCCCCGCCTTCACCTTCGCCGGGACAGCCGCCGCCTTGTCGAGCGTGTAGCCGTAGAAGCGCTTCGGGTCGAACGCCGTGCCGCCGCTCTCGTTGCGTCCGCTCGTCCTGACGAAGATGTTGCCGCGCTGCACGACCGAGGCCGAACTGTCCCTGATCACCGGGTTGTTCAGGCCCTCGAAGTAGCTGTTCTCCAGGACCATCTTCGTGTTGCCGCGTGAGTAGTTCCCGTAGGACGAGGTGATGTCCGTATCCGAGACGTCCTGGAGGTAGTTGTTGTAGAGGTGCGCGTGGGCCACGTTGTCGGTGGACGGGTTGCGCTGTTCGGTCTCGCGGAACCAGTTGTGGTGGATCGTGATGTCGGCCGTGGTGTTCTCGGTCCAGCCGATGCCGAAGGTCTTGTTGTTGTCGCTCAGCTTGTTCCAGGACACCGTCAGGTAGGTGGTGTCCTTGCGGCTGTCGATCAGACCGTCCGCCATGTGCCGCAGGTCGTTGTGGTCGATCCAGACATGGTGCGCGCCGTCCATCTGCACGGCGTCGAAGTCGTGCTCCTTGTCGTTCCACGTGCCCGCGTACGAGTCCCGGATCGTGAGGTTCCGGATGATCACGTTGTGCACGCCCTGGCCCAGGAAGAAGCCACCCCCGACGATCTGCCCCGAGGTTCCGGAGCCCACGATCGTCTTGTCGGACGCGACCTTGATCTCCTTGCCCTTGGGGTTCATCGTGATCGTCGCGGCGACCACGATGACGTACGGATCGGAGGCCGTCGCGTACTTCTCCAGGTCCGCGAGGGTCTTGACGGTGACCGTCTTTCCGTCGCGTCCGCCGTACGTCCCGTTCTGGCCGAGCGCGTTGACCGAGGCGAAACCGTCGGCGACATCGGCGGCCAAGGCCCCGGACGTCGGGGCGGAACCCGTCGCGGCGGCCGCCGAGGCCCGTGGCTCCGCGTCCTCGCCGAAGACCCCGAAGGCCGTGCCGTACGTCAGTCCCGCCGCGGCGGCCAAGGCCACCGGGATGCCGACCGTCAGGTTCAGCCGGCGTCTGCGGTGGCGCGCCTTGCGCCGATTCTCGTGTTCCTGTTCCTGCCTGACCGCTCTCATTGCCTCATCCGCCCTGGGAAAAGTGAGTGTTGCGTTGCGCAGGCCAGTCGCCACCGGCGGGCGGATTGGTTGCCGGAGCCGGCCGTCGGGTCAGGTCAGGCGGGGCCGGCGGCCCGGTCCCGCTCCGCAAGGTCCTCGTCGATCGCCGTCCGCAGGTCCGCGAGCAGCGTCTCGAACCGCGCCAGGATCTCGGGCGGGTACTGGGCCATCGTCGCGTCCATCCGGACCGCGAGCGGCGTGAAGAACTCGTCGGCGTGTTCCCGGATGCCCGGGCGGCTGTGCAGCGTGACGACGCGGCGGTCGGTGTGCTCGCGTGTGCGGGTGATGTGGCCCGCGCCCTCGAGGCGGTTCAGGAGAGCGGTGGTGGCGCCCGAGGAGAGCAGGATGCGTTCGCTCAAGCGGGCCGGGGAGAGCGGGGTGCCGCGGTCCTCGGCGGTGACGATCTCCAGGAGGGCGTCGGCGTCCGTGGAGTGCAGGCCGAGCCAGACGGCGAAGCGGCGGCTGAGCTCGTTGTAGCGCTCGCCGTACCCCCTGAGCCCGTCCATCAGGCGCTCGCGCTGCGCCGTCACCTCGTCGAGGCGCTCGCGCTCCGCCGTCACCTCGTCGGGTGTCGGTTCCTCCGTCGCCACCGCGCCCGCCCTCTCTGACCCTGCCTGCTGCCCGTACTCGTGCTTTGACAACTTACCGGCCTCAAATTACCTTCATGGTGGAATTACTTCACCATGGAGGTATCGATCGAGATGCGTGACCCCTCGTCCCGTGACCTGTCGTCCCGTGATCCGTCGGCCCCCGCCGGGACCCCCGCCCACCGATGGCTCGGCCTCATCGCCATCGCCCTCGGCGTCGCCCTGATCGTGGTCGACACCACGATCGTCAACGTGATCGTCCCCTCGGTCATCGAGGACCTGGACACAGGCTCCGCCCAGACGCAGTGGATCCAGGAGTCGTACGCGATCGTCTTCGCGGCGCTGCTCCTGCTGACCGGGCGCCTCGCGGACATCTTCGGCGCCCGGCGGATCTTCGTCGCGGGCGTCGTGGTCTTCGGCGCGACCAGCGTGCTGGCCGGGCTCGCGCCCGGCAGCGGGCTGCTGATCCTGGCCCGGTTCCTGCAGGGCGCGGGCGCCGCGATGATCCTGCCGACCTCGCTCTCCCTGCTGAACGCGACCTTCACCGGCAAGGCGCGCGGGCAGGCCTTCGCCATCTGGGGCTCGACCATCGGCGCGGCCGCCGCCCTTGGCCCGCTGCTCGGCGGCTGGCTCGCCGAACACCTCTCGTGGCGTTGGGCGTTCGGCATCAACGTGCCGCTGTCCGTCCTCGTCGCCGCCGGTGTGCTGCTCTGCATGGCTCCCTCGCCGCGGACCAAGGGCCGGGTCGACGTGTCCGGTGCGGTGCTCTCCGCGGTCGGGCTCGGACTGCTCGCCTTCGGTCTTGTCGAAGGGCGTACGTACGGCTGGATCGTCAGCATCGAGCCGCTGGAGGTACTGGGGATCAGCTGGGGCAGCGGCCCCTCACCCGTACTCGTCGCCCTCGTGCTCTCCGCCGTCACGCTGTTCGCGTTCGTCCGGCGGCAGGTCATGCTCAGCCGGGGCGGTGACACGGCGCGGGTCCTGATGGACGTACGGCTGTTCTCGATCGCTTCTTTCCGCAACGGCAACATCGCGACCCTGATCATCGGCCTCGGCGAGTTCGGCATCGTCGCGGTGCTCCCGCTCTGGCTCCAGTTCACCCTCGGCTACAGCGCCCTGGAGGCCGGGCTCGCGCTCGTGCCCATCGCCATCGGCAGCTTCGTGGCGACCGGTGTCAGCTTTCCGCTGGCCTCCAAGGTCGCGGCGCTCGGGCAGGTGCGCATCGGGCTCGCGCTCGAGGTCGTCGGGCTCGCGGGGGTCGGGTTCATCGCCGCCCCGGACAGTTCGTGGTGGGCCGTCGCGCTGATGCTCTTCGTCTACGGGATCGGCGTCGGGTTCGCCACCGCCCAGGTCACGCATGTGGTCCTCGCCGAGGTGCCGCACGAGAGCGCGGGGCAGGGCTCCGGCATTCAGAGCGCCTTCCGCCAGCTCGGTTCCGCGCTCGGGATCGCCGCCCTGACCACGGTCTTCTTCACCACTCTCAGCACCAATCTGCGTGACCGGCTGGGCGAAGCCGGGGTGCCGGGTGGACAGGCGGACCAGTTCACCGGCGCCGTCACCGACAGCGCGGGCGCCGCCATCGGGCCCCTCGCGGACCGCCCGGAGACGGCGTCCGTCGCCGACGCGGCGCGCTCGGCGATGACCGACGGGATCGCCGTCGGCGGCTACGTCGCCGCGGGGTTCGTCGTCCTCGGGCTCATCGCCACCCTCCTCATCCCGGCCGCCACCGCCAGGGACGAGGGAGCCGCCGAGGATCACGACGATGTGGTCACCCCGGTGTAGACGTGCAGACGCAGGGCCAGCTGGATCTCCAGGGCGCGCTCCGGGGACTGCCAGTCGGCGCCGAGCAAGTGGCCGATCCGGTCCAGGCGTTGGACCACGGTGTTCACATGCACATGGAGGGAGTCCTTCGCCTTGGACTGGCTCATGCCGCAGGCGAAATAGGCCCGCAGCGTGTGGATCAGCTCGGTGCCGCGTCTGGTGTCGTAGTCCAGGACCGGGCCCAGCGTGCGGCGTACGTACGAGTCGAGATTCGTGTCGTCACCGAGGAGTACGCCGAGGAAGCCGAGGTCGGGGAGGGCGGCGCCCTGCCCCGCGTGGCCGAGCGCACGCAGGGCGGAGAGGCAGCGCAACGCCTCCGCGTGGGCCAGGGAGAGGGCCTCGGGGCCGATCGCGGGGCCCGCGGCGCCGACGGTGACCGGCGCTCCGGCTGCCTGGCTGAGCTCGGCGGCGAGCGCGCGGGCCCGGGAGCCCGTGTCGTCGGCCGGGATCACCAGGGCCACGTGGTCGTGGTGCGGGCCGGACAGGCCGTGGTGGGTGCGGGCGGCGCGCGCGGCCGATGAGAGCAGGAGTTGGCGTGCCGCCGTGTCGCTGTGGGCGACGAACACCGAGTGGGGCAGGGCCAGATCGACGTCCAGACGGCGGGCACGCGAGGTGAGGCGGCCCGGCGTGCCGGAGAGCGAGAGCAGGTCCCCGAGGAGCTCGCCGCGTACGCGGTCCTCGGCCTCGGCGGCCGAGCGGCGAAGCAGCAGGAGCAGCGCGGTGACGACCCCGGCCCGCTCGAAGAGGCGGCGGTCGGCCTCGCTGAGGTCGGCGCGGCCGGTGAGGGCGATGCTGCCGAGGAGCTCCGGGCCCGCGAGGACCGCGCACACCCAGGTCCCGTCGAGGGGGACGGCCCGGCCACTGGCGCGCGAGGCGGCGACGGCCTTGGCCGGGGGCCTGCGGGGTTCGGCGCCCTCGTCACCCACCCGGGCGAGTTCCGTGCCGTCCGCGTCATGGATGAGGGTGCCGCCGCTCAGCAGCGCGCCGATGGCGGTGGCGACCTCGGTGAAGTCGCCGCCGCGCAGCACGAGATCGGTCAGGCGGTCGTGGGCGTCCTCGGCCCGGCGCAGCGCCTCGCTGTGCGCGCGGATGGTCTGCGACGCCGCGTTCAGGTCGACGAGCGCGGCCCGGGTCTCCTCCATGCGGCGCGCGCTGTCGATGGCGATGGCCGCGTGGTCGGCGAGCGAGGAGAGCAGGGCGCCCTCGTCCGGCGTGAAGGCGCGGGCGGTGCGGTCGGCGGCGTAGAGGACCCCGATGATGTGGGTGCCCTGCCGCAGCGGTACGCCGAGGATGGCGTGCAGGCCCTCTTCCAGTACGGCGCTGTCGATGGGGGCGGTGTGCTGGAAACGGGGGTCGACCTCGTAGTCCCCGGTGGCGTACGGGCGGGCGGTCTGGGCGACGAGGCCGCCGAGCCCCTCGCCCATGCCCAGGCGCAGGTTCTGGAAGGCGGCGGAGACCGATCCGTCCGTCACCCGCATGTAAGTGTCGCCCGCCTCCGGGTCGTTGAGCGAGAGGTACGCGACGTCCGTACGGAGAAGCAGCTTGGCCCGGTGCACGATGGCGCGGAGCACCGCGTCCAGGTCGCGAAGGGCCGCGAGGTCGCCCGCCGTGTCGAACAGCGCGGTCAACTCGGCCTCCCTGCGCTGGTGCTGGTTGAGGGTGCGCCGTACGCGCAGGGCGGTCTGCGTGGCCTCGTCGACCGCCGCGAGCTGGGCGGCGCCCGCCCCGGCGGCGCGGGCCGCCGCGGCGGGACGGGCGAACTGCTCGGCCGGCGCGTCCTGGGCGAGCAGGTCGAGCAGTTCGCGCAGGGCGGTGCACACCTGCTCCCGGTGGGCGGCGTCTGGGGAACTGGTCATACGACGGGTCGCCTCCGGGAGCGGGGTACGCGTGGCGCGCGTGCCGGTGGTGCGGTTCAGCTTCCGATTGTCGCCGAGGCCGTGTCGGCCGCACCCTCGGAAGCCGGTTCGTCATCGGCGAGGGAACGGCCCCGGGTCTCCTTCGCCACCAGCACGGTGACGGTCGTGATCACGACCGTCACGCAGACGTAGAGGGCCACCGGCGTCGCCGAACCGAAGTCCCTCAGGAGCTCCACCGCGATGATCGGCGCGAGCGCGCCGCCGATGATGGACGCGAGCTGGGAGCCCATCGACGCCCCGGAGTAGCGCACCTTCGTGTCGAACATCTCGGAGATGAAGGCGGCCTGCGGCCCGTACATCGCGCCGTGCAGGAGCAGGCCGACCGTGACCGCGAGGGTGATCACGGCGAACGACTTGCTGTCGACGAGCGCGAAGAACGCGAACGCCCACGCCGCCATGCCGATCGACCCGATGAGGGTGACGGGCCTGCGGCCGATGCGGTCGGAGAGCGCGCCCCACAGCGGGATGGTCACGAAGTGCACGGCGGAGCCGATGAGCACGGCGTTCAGGGCGGTGCTCTTGGGCAGTTCCAGGTGCACGGTGACGTAGACGAGGACGAAGGCCGTGAGGATGTAGTACGAGACGTTCTCGCCGAGCCGGGTGCCGATCGCGGTGAGGACGCCGCGCCAGTTGTGCCGGAAGACCTCGACGACCGGGGCGTCCTGCTTGGCCGCTTGCCCCGAGGCCGCCTCGGCCTCCGCGCGGGCCTGCGCCTCCAGGAACAGCGGCGACTCCGAGACCGAGACCCGTATCCACAGGCCGATGATCACGAGCACCCCGGAGAGCAGGAACGGGATGCGCCAGCCCCACGCCAGGAACGCCTCGTCGGACTGGACGGCGGCCAGGAGCGCGAGGACGCCGGTGGCCAGGAGGTTGCCGCCGGGGGCGCCGGCCTGCGGCCAGGAGGCCCAGAAGCCGCGGTTCTTGTCGTCGCCGTGCTCGGAGACGATCAGGACGGCGCCGCCCCACTCGCCGCCGAGCGCGAAGCCCTGGACCAGGCGCAACACCGTGAGCAGGATCGGGGCGCCGACGCCGAGGGTGGCGTGCGTGGGGAGCAGACCCATCGCGAAGGTGGCGCCGCCCATCAGCATCAGGCTGAGCACGAGGAGCTTCTTGCGGCCGATCTTGTCGCCGAAGTGGCCGAACACGACGCCGCCCAGCGGCCGGGCGGCGAAGCCGACGGCATAGGTGAGGAAGGAGAGGAGCGTGCCGACCAGGGGATCGCTGTCGGGGAAGAACAGGGTGTTGAAGACGAGCGCGGCGGCTGACCCGTAGAGGAAGAAGTCGTACCACTCGACGGTGGTGCCGATGAGGCTCGCGCTGATGATGCGGGCGATACCCGGCGTGCCTGGGGTCTTGCCCTGGGCACGCGGCGTTGCGGCTGCCATGGCGTGATCCGTTTCTCGATGGGGACGTGTCGTGGAAGGGCGCTGGGGGGGAGCGGGGGTTTCAGCCGGCGGTCCAGCCGCCGTCCAGGGGCAGCGAGGCGCCGGTCACGAAGCCGCTGTGCGGGCCGCAGAGCCAGAGCGCGGCGGCGGCGATCTCCTCGGGTTCGATGAGGCGCTTGATCGCGGAACGCCGCAGCAGTACGTCGGTGAGGACCTGCTCGGGGTCGATGCCGTGGGCGGCGGCCTGGGCGCTGATCTGGTCCTCGACGAGGGGGGTGCGGGTGTAGCCGGGGCAGAGGCAGTTGCTGGTGACGCCGTGCGTCGCGCCTTCCAGGGCGGTGACCTTGCTCAGGCCCTCCAGGGCGTGTTTGGCGGTGACGTAGGCGGACTTGTAGGCGCTGGCGCGCAGCCCGTGCACGCTGGAGATGTTCACGACGCGGCCCCAGCCGCGGGCGTACATGTGGGGCAGCGTCCGGCGCAGCAGGAGGAACGGCGCGGTGACCATGACCTTCTGGATCAGGTCGAACCGCTCCGGGGGGAACTCCTCGATGGCGGCGACGTGTTGGAGCCCGGCGCTGTTGACGAGGACGTCGACGCGCGTGGGCAGGGTCTCCACCGCGGCGGGGTCGGCGAGGTCCACGGCGTGCGCCTCGCCGTCGATCTCACCGGCGACGTCCTTGGCCGCGTCACCGTGCCGGTCCACGACATGGACGAAGGCGCCGGCATCGGCCAGGGCCACGGCACAGGCCCGGCCGATGCCGCTCGCGCCGCCGGTGACCAGGGCGGTGCGTCCGGTGAGGTCGGTTCCGGAAGGTCCCGCGGGGGCGTCACCGCGGGGAGTGGGGCTCGTCATGGCCGGAAACGTAAGGGTGCGGCGCACGGGGTTCCCATGTGTGGGGCCCACATAACCGGGGCGCGCTCCATGTGGAGGGGCGCGGCCTTCCGCGGACGATCCCGGTGACCCGCGTCACGCCCGGTGGCCCGCGAGCTGTGCTACCTTGCGAACAGCACGTGTGTACGCCGCTTTCTGTGGCGCCGGTGCCGATCTACTTTCTTCCGCCTCGGTCGAGGCTCCCGCAGCTCCGCGGCTTCCACAGTTTTCCTTCTTTTCGCGAAGCCCTTTGCCGCTGTTCTTTTCTCCGCCCGACGTACGGGACGTGTACACACCGTCCCGCCGGGCCCCTTCATTCGCACGCCTGCGAAAGGACCCCCTTCATGAGTACCGCAACCCTCACCCGTGACAACACCAGGACCAGGACCGCCACCCCGGCCACCGCGACCCCCGTCGCCACCGCCTCCGGCATCCTCGACGTGAGTCACAACGCCAACGGCCATCTCCGTACGGGCGATTGCCTCCCCACCCCGAACGACGTGCAGGTCCCCTCCGCGCTCATCCGCCGACTCGGCCTGCGAGCGGGCGACCTGGTCCAGGGCGTCTGCGGCAAGGCCCGCACCCTGACCGACGTCGAGCGGGTCAACGGACACTCCGCCGAAGCCCTGCACAGGCGCGCACGGTTCGGCGACCTGACCCCGCTGCACCCCCGCGAGCGCCTGCGTCTCGAAACACCGGGCACGGGCGGCGGCAGCATCGCCACCCGGCTGATCGACCTCGTCGCCCCGGTCGGCAAGGGCCAGCGCGGCCTCATCGTCGCGCCGCCCCGCACCGGCAAGACCGTGCTGCTCCAGCAGATCGCCGCCGCGGTCAGCGCCAATCACCCCGAGGCGCACCTCATGGTGGTTCTGCTCGACGAACGGCCCGAAGAAGTCACGGACATGAAGCGTTCCGTACGGGGCGAAGTGCTCGCCTCGACCTTCGACCGGCCCGCCAAGGAGCACATCGCCCTGGCCGAACTCGCCGTCGAGCGCGCCAAGCGGCTCACCGAGGAGGGCAAGGACGTCGTCATGCTCTTCGATTCCCTCACCCGGCTCTGCCGCGCGTACAACAACGCGGCGTCCAGTGGCGGCCGTACCCTCTCCGGCGGTGTCGACGCCGCCGCCATCCAGGGTCCCAAGCGCCTCTTCGGTGCCGCGCGGCTCGCGGAGGAGGGCGGGTCCCTGACCATGCTCGCCACCGTGCTCGTGGAGACCGGATCGCGCGCCGACGACTACTACTTCGAGGAGCTCAAGGGCACCGGCAACATGGAGCTCCGCCTCGACCGCGGTATGTCCGAGCGCCGGGTCTTCCCGGCGGTCGACGTCACCCCTTCCGGCACGCGGCGCGACGAACTCCTCGTCCCCGCCGATGAGTTGACCGCCGTACGCGGTCTGCGGCGCGCCCTGCACGGCAGGGACCCGCAGAGCAGCCTGGAGGCGGTCATCGAGCGCCTGCGCAAGACCCCGAACAACGCCGCGTTCCTGCGACAGGTGCAGCAGACCGTGCCCGGTGCGGGATCCTCGAACGTCAACGGCGGCTGAGCCACCGCCTCACGGCCGCGTGACGTGCACCCGGTAGCGGCCGGCCTCGTCGATGTCAGTCACCGTGATGCGCACGCCCGTCTTCTTGTCCGTGAAGGTCTGTCCGGGCTCGTAGGCCGCGTCGGAGAGTTCCGCGTGGACGTTCGGCTGGCGCGTGCAGCCGCCGCTGTCCTTCGTCGAGTCGGAGACCGTGATCGGTCCGTGGCCCGTATCGACTTCCGCGTCCACCCGGTAGACGAGGACGCCCGGCTTGCAGATCGCCTCGTCGTTGCCGCCCCGGGTGCGCACCTCGACGGCGTATCCCGTCCGCTTGGTCAGCGGCACGAAGGCGAGCTTGGTGCCGCCTTCCGTCGGCAGCGGGCTCAGCGTGTGCTCGGTGGTGCCCGCGTCCGAGGCGCAGCTGACCTGTTCGTCGCCGAGCCAGCCGAGCTTCCACTTGTGCCAGGCCACCAGGTCGTTGTTGGCGCCCCAGTCCTCGCTCATGATGTCCCAGTGGCCGGCCGCGCCGCCGCCCTCCTGCGTGTAGAGGTCGGGCAGGCCGAAGACGTGGCCGTTCTCGTGGGGGAGTACGCGGTAGCCCGTCTCGCGGTAGCTGCCCGAGCCGTCGTCCTGCCGGCTGTAGACGAAGGACGCGTTGGAGACCGGGACGCCGTCCGCCACCGGGGCCTCGGTGTTGCCCGCGAAGGTCACCGAGAGGACCGTGTCCAGCGCGGAAGGTCCCGCGTTCGGCGTGATGAGGACGTTCACCAGGTCGTACTCCCGGAAGTCCACGTCCGGGTCGGCGGCCTCCACGATGTCCGTGACCAGTTCGCGGTAGCCGGGGTCGAAGGGGGCGCCACGCTCTATCCCGTACTCCTTGAAGCTCTTGGGCATCCGCAGCCAGTCGGAGACCGGGGACTGAGGGCGGTAGTCGAGCCGTCCGTAGGAGCTGGTGCGAAACCAGTCCGACGTCTGCGGGAAGAACTCCGCGAGGCGGTCGAGCGCGGTGCCCTCGCCGGGGGCGTCGGAGAAGTCGACCATGAGGTTCAGGGCCCGGACGGTGCCGGTGGAGCGGGAGTAGCCGCTGGAGGTGGGCATGCCCTCCGACATCTGGACGCCCATCGTGCCGCTGATCATGCACGGGTTGAGTGTGGTCGCGCGGGCCACGGACGAGGGGCCCGCCGCCGTGGGGGACTCCTCCATCAGGCGGCCGGTGCTCGCCGATGTGGTGACCGTGAGGGCAAGGACGGCGCAGGTGGCGAGTGCGGTGCCGCGTCGCCCTGCGCGTATCTGCCTCCAGGTCGGCTGCTGCATGCGGTGGGCCTTCCCCTAGCGGCAGCCGCCGGTCCTGGCTGCACCCTTTCGATCACCCTGTGCCGGTGGGTGCGCGGGCGCTCGCTGGGTGCGACCGATCGTGGGTTTCTTGTTCCTTTAGGTGTGACGCGGGTCACGGAAAGAAAGTCGGGGACGGGAAATATCCGGGGACTGTCTCCCCGTTTAGACCTGTGTCCGAGCGAAACGGGGAGTGATTCCCCGCATCGCGCATCCGAGGCTCCGGCACCGTCCAGAGGCTCGATCACAAGCTTGAGGAGGGCCGCCGTGGAAACCGCCACCGCTGCACAGCGCCGCACGCCCCGCCCGCGGGCGGACGCGCTGCGCAACCGGGAGCGGATCGTCGCCGCCGCACGCGAGATGTTCGTCGAGTTCGGCCCCGACGTGCCGCTCGACGACATCGCGCGGCGCGCCGGCGTCGGCAACGCCACGGTCTACCGGCACTTCTGCGACCGTTCCGAACTGGTCCACCAGGTCGTCCTGCTGGTCACCGACCGCGTCGCGGCACACGCCGAGGCGGCGATCGCGGCGGCCGAGGCCGACCCGACCGTCGCCTTCGACGAACTGCGCCGGTTCGTACACGCCTCCGCCGACGAGCGGATCGGCGCCTTGTGCCCGATGCTCCAGTCGGCGTTCGACCCCGATCATCCGGATCTGGTCGATGCCCGTGAGCGGCTCGAAGCCGTCACCGACGGGCTCATGCGACGGGCGCGCGCGGCCGGGCAGCTGCGCACCGACATCGCCGTCGGGGACCTGATGGTCGCCCTCTCCCAGCTCACCAGGCCGCTGCCCGGCACCGCGTGCCCGAACATGGACCGCTTCGTCCACCGTCATCTGCAGCTGTTCCTCGACGGCCTGATGGCGCCCGCCCGTTCCGAGCTGCCCGGTGAGGCGGCGACCTTGGAGGACCTCCGCCAGTCCTGAGTCCCGCCCGACCCGCTCGGCCCCACTGACTTCACCACTCCACTGACTTCGCACAACGCCGTTCGATGCCGCTCGATGCCGCTCGATGCCGCTCGATGGAGCCCGGCTTCGTTCTGCGTGGCACGCGTCTCGTCGGCGCGCGACACGCGTCGCCTTCGCCTTTCCGTCACTTTTTCACCACTCGTACCGCTAGGTGGCTTCTCCCATGTCAGAAACAGATCCCAGGCGCTGGAAAGCGCTGATCTTCATCGCGCTCGCGCAGCTGATGGTCGTCCTCGACGCGACCATCGTGAACATCGCGCTGCCCTCCGCCCAGCAGGACCTGGGCATCTCGGACGGCAACCGACAGTGGGTCATCACGGCCTACGCCCTGGCCTTCGGCGGCCTGCTGCTCTTCGGTGGCCGCATAGCCGACATCTGGGGCCGCAAGCGCACCTTCGTGACCGGCCTGATCGGCTTCGCCGCGGCCTCCGCCCTCGGCGGCGCCGCGACCGGCGAGGCCATGATGCTGGGCGCCCGCGCCCTCCAGGGCGTCTTCGGCGCGCTGCTCGCGCCCGCCGCCCTCTCGCTGCTCGCGGTGATGTTCACCGATGCCAAGGAGCGCGCCAAGGCGTTCGGCATCTACGGTGCGATCGCCGGTGGCGGTGGCGCCGTGGGCCTCATCCTCGGCGGCTTCCTCACCGAGTACCTGAACTGGCGCTGGACGTTCTTCGTGAACATCCCCTTCGCCGTCATCGCCGCCCTCGGCGCGTACTTCGTCATCCGCGAGCCGGCCGGCGCCCGCAACCGCTCGCCGCTCGACATCCCGGGCGTGGTCCTGTCCACCCTCGGCCTGGTCGCCCTGGTCTACGGCTTCACGCGCGCCGAGTCCGCCGGCTGGTCGGACGCCCTGACGATCGGCATGTTCGTCGGCTCCGCCGTCCTGCTCGCCGCGTTCGTCCTCACCGAGGCGAAGGTCAAGTCGCCGCTGCTCCCGCTGCGCGTCCTGACCGAGCGCAACCGCGGTGGCGTCTACCTCTCGCTCGGCCTCGCGATCATCGCGATGTTCGGCCTGTTCCTCTTCCTCACGTACTACCTGCAGATCGTCAAGGGCTTCTCGCCGGTGAAGACCGGCTTCGCGTTCCTGCCGATGATCGTCGGCATGATCGCGGGCTCCACGCAGATCGGCGCCCGCCTGATGACCCGCGTCGCACCGCGGCTCCTGATGGGCCCCGGCTTCGTGGTCGCGGCGATCGGCATGCTGCTCCTGACGCAGCTGGAGATCGGCACCTCGTACGCCGGTCTGATCCTGCCCGCGCAGCTGCTGCTCGGCCTCGGCATGGGTACGGCGTTCATGCCCGCCATGTCGCTGGCCACGCACGGTGTCGAGCCGCGTGACTCCGGTGTCGCCTCCGCGATGGTCAACACCTCGCAGCAGGTCGGCGGCGCCATCGGCACCGCACTCCTGAACACCATCGCCGCCTCCGCCACGACCGCGTACATCGCGGACCACGCGGCGGGCGCGACGACTCCCGCGGCCCAGAAGCTGGTCCAGGCGCAGGCCATGGTCGAGGGCTACACCAGCGCGATCTGGTGGGCCGTCGGCATCCTGGCCGCCGCTGCCGCGATCGCCTTCGCCCTCATCAACACCGGTGCCCAGAGCGGCTCTTCCGCCGCCTCGGGTGAGACGGACGGGGCGGAGGACGAGATCAGGATTCCGGTGGTCGCGCACTGACCGCGACCATTCCGGTGGTCGCGCACTGACCGCGACCACCTGGCGTGGCGAGTAGCGCCCCGTAAGGAGGGCCAAGGCGCTAGCGGAGCCAGGGCAGGTCCGCCCCCGCCTCCTTCGGCTGAAGTCCCTCGGCGACGATCACCATGATCTCGCCGAGGGACTTCTGCTGTTCCGGGGTGAGCCGGTCGAAGAGCGCCTGGCGCACGGCGGTGACATGACCGGGCGCGGTCCTGCGCAGGACCTCGTACCCGTCGTCGGTGAGGATCGCGAACTGGCCGCGCCTGTCGGAGGGGCAGTCCTCGCGGCGCACCCAGCCGTTCTTCTCCAGGCGCGCGACGGCGTGCGAGAGACGGGACCGGGTGATCTTGGTGTTCTTGGCCAGCTCCGTCATGCGCAGCCGCCGGCGCGGGGCGACGGAGAGCTGGACCAGAAGGCCGTAGTAGATGTGCGGCATGCCGGCGTCGCGCTGCAACTGGCGATCGAGGTGATCCTCCAAGAGTGTGGTGGCCTGCAGATACGCGAGCCAGGTGCGCTGTTCCTCGTCGTCGAGCCAGCGCGGTTCCCCGCCGGGGGCGTCGGGGGAAGAAGTGGGTGCCGTGTCCATGTACTCCACTGTACGCAGCCCTTCCTTGAAAGTTAAACAATATACGCGTAGGGTCATCGTCGAGCGAAGCTTGAGAGTTAAAGCAACTAGTCCTCGTACGTTCTCGGAGGCGCCGCCATGACCGCAACCCAGGAGCGCATGCCCGCCCTGTATCTCAGCCACGGCGCACCGCCGCTGGCCGACGACGCGCTCTGGCCGGACCAGCTCCGTGCCTGGTCGGACGCGCTGCCGCGCCCCAAGGCCATCCTCATGGTCTCCGCCCACTGGGAGGAGGCCCCGCTCGCGCTCGGCGCGACGCAGACGGCCCCGCTGGTCTACGACTTCTGGGGCTTCCCCGAGCACTACTACCAGGTCACGTACGCCGCCCCGGGCGCCCCTCACCTGGCCGACTCCGTACGCAAACTGCTGCGCGGGGCGGGTACACCGGTGCAGGACATCCCGGATCGCGGGCTCGATCACGGGGCGTACGTCCCGCTCGTCGAGATGTATCCCGACGCGGACGTCCCCGTGCTCCAGATATCCCTGCCGACCCTCGATCCGCGCCGCCTGATGGACATCGGCCGCAAGCTGGCGCCGCTGCGGGACGAGGGCGTACTGATCGTCGGGAGCGGCTTCTTCACGCACAACCTGGCGGCACTGCGCCAGGGCGGTACGCCGTCGTGGTCGGTGGAGTTCGACGCGTGGGGGCACGAGGCGCTCGGCGCGGGCGACGTGGACGCTCTCCTCGACTTCCGGCACACGTCCCCGGCGGGCGAGCTCGCGCATCCGCGCACGGAGCACTTCGCGCCCCTGTTCGTGACGCTGGGGGCGGCGGAGGCCTCGGGGGACCTCGGCGGGCAACGGAGCGTGATCGACGGGTTCTGGATGGGGCTCGCCAAGAGGTCTGTGCAGTTCGGGTGAGGGGCTGCCGCTACGGCTGCCGCTACCTGAGCGGTTCGCTGATCTCGACCGCGCGCAGGGCCGCCGTCAGGGCGCGCTCGTCGCCGATGTCCAGTGCCGTGTCGGTGAACTTGATGACGTGCTCGTCGCCGTGCGCGAGGGCCCGCTCGAAGACCTCCTCGGGGGCGAAGGTGCCGGGCGCGGTGTAGGTGACCGGCGCGTCAGGGGCGTACATCGAGGTAACGGCGGCCGATGCCGTCCAGGCCGCGTGCAGGCTCGGCGCCCACAGGGTGCGGGGCAGCGCGGGCAGGGCGCGCAGCACGGCGTTGGGCGCGGTCGAGGCGTGCACCAGCATGGTCTCCTCGCCGTGGCCGTGCGTGGCGTACCGGTGGGTGGCCGCCCGCACCAGCTCGGTGAGCGCGCGGTGTGCCTCGTCCGGGTCCGTCACCGTGGCCGCCCACGCGGGCAGGCCCGCGACCCGGCCCAGCCTGGCGGGGAAGCCACCGCTGTCCCTGTCCGGGATCGGCTCGACGGCGTCCAGGGCGGCGGCCGCGGTGCCCGCGCCCTCGCTGTCGCCCAAGGGCAGGAGCTCGACACCCGTGACGGGGCGGTGGCGGGCGGCCCAGTAGCCGAGGCCGTGGGCGAGTTCGGCGACGCGGGGTTCGGTCGCCTCGCCGGACAGGAGCGTGCGCACCGCGTGGCCCACCCGGATCACCGGGTGGGTGGAGCCGCCGTACATGCCCGGCAGCAGGATCGGCCACCACGCGGCGAGCACGTCGCGCCACGGGCGTTCGCCGACCTGCCTGCGGAAGTACGCGATCCAGTCCGCCGCACGGCGCGGGTCGCCGAGGGCCTCGCGCCAGTCGTCGTCGGTGATTGACCCGACCGCGCTCGGGTACTCCTCCAACTTCGGCGCGTACAGCTCGAGCCAGCGGTGGACCGCATCGGCCCGGCCGTGCGCGGCGAGCGCCTCGACGGCCATCGGCGCGTGGTTGGTCAGCCGTCCGAGCCGCTCGGGACCCGAGGCGTGCAGGCGCTGCAGGGCTTCGTCGAGGGTGCCGGTGGTGTCGGCTCTGGCGTCTGCTGTGGCGTCTGCTGTGGCGTCCATGGCGGCACGGTAGGCGGGCGCGGGCGGGGATGTAACGGCCTTGCGCCCTAGGTCAGGGCTTAGGGCGGGCCCGGTCGGGACCTAGGACCCGCTTCCGGGCCGGGGGCCCAGGGGACGCTCGTACCAGGCGACGTCCCAGTAGCGGCCGAACTTGCGGCCCACCTCGCGGTACGTGCCGACGTGCCGGAAGCCGACACGTTCGTGGAGGCGGCGGGAAGCGTCGTTCGGCTGGGCGATCCCCGCGTAGGCCCGGTGCAGGTCCTCGCCTTCGAGGGCCTCGAAGAGCGCCTCGTAGAGCAGGGTGCCGATGCCACGGCCCGCGGCGCCCGGCGCGCAGTAGACGCTGACTTCAACAGAAGTGGCGTAGGCGGGCTTGGCCCGGAAAGGAGAACTCGTGGCGTACCCGAGGAGCGGGCCGGAATCCCGCTCCTGGGCAACCAAGAGGCGGTGGGGGCCGTCTTCAGGGTGGGAGAGCAGCCAAGGGCGGCGCTCTTCCGGCAGGAAGACGGCCGTGTCGAAAGTGATCGCCGTCTCGCGTACGTAGTGGTTGTAGATAGCGGTCAGGGCCCCCAGATCGTCCTCCGTGCCCGGCCTGACCTGCACCTCTGTACGCTCCGAAATCATCCGGCCTCCCTTTGTGGCGGCACAGGGTACTGCAACGTCAGGAAAATAGTTGCGCGGCTTGGGAATTCTGTCCGGATTCCAGTCGTTGTTTCCAGTGGAAGCAGGGCACCCGCAAGGGTGTGGTTTCCACCACAGAGGCCTGTGAAAAGGCCGACCAGGACCTCCACACGCAAGGGAGCACGCATGGCAACCCGTGCCGTCGCCCGTCGTAAGTCCGCCTCCTCCGGCGAGACCGACGCGGCACGCAGTGTTCGCGCCGTAGGCGGGGAGATCGCCGACCGCGACCTGGTCGGCATGTACCTCGAGGAGATCGCGCGTACGCCGCTGCTCGACGCCGCCAAGGAAGTCGAGCTGTCCCAGATCATCGAGGCCGGTGTGTATGCCCGGAAGATACTCGACGGTGACGTCGAGGACTCCGTCCCCGGCACTTCCGCATCGCGCGAGGAGCTCGAGGCGCTGGTCGCCGACGGCGAGCGGGCGAAGGACGTCTTCATCCGGTCCAACCTGCGCCTCGTCGTCGCCGTGGCCCGCCGCTATCCGCGCAGTGGGCTGCCGCTCCTCGACCTGATCCAGGAGGGGAACGCGGGCCTGGTCCGCGCGGTCGAGAAGTTCGACTACGCCAAGGGTTTCAAGTTCTCCACGTACGCCACGTGGTGGATCCGTCAGGCCATCACGCGCTCCATAGCCGACCAGTCCCGCACCATCCGCCTCCCCGTCCACCTGGTGGAGGAGCTGGGCCGGATCCGCCGGGTCATGCGCGAGTTCAACCGCAAGCACGGGCGCGACCCGGAGCCGGCGGAAATCGCCGCGGAGCTCGACTCCACGCCCGCGCGTGTCACGGACGTCCTGGACTGGGCGCGCGACCCGGTCTCGCTCAACATGGGCGTGGACGACAGCGGCGACACGCAGTTCGGTGACCTCCTCGAGGACACCTCCGCGGTCTCGCCCGAGCAGTCCGTCCTGACGCTGCTGCGCAGCGAGGAGCTCGACGACCTGATCGGCCGCCTGGACCAGCGCACGGCCTCCATCATCAAGATGCGGTACGGCATCGATGACGGCCGCGAGCGGACGCTGACGGAGGTCGGCAAGCAGCATGGTCTGACGCGTGAGCGGATCCGTCAGATCGAGAAGCACGCGCTGCTGGAACTGAAGAAGCTGGCTCGGGACACGGGCTTCGACGCGGCGGCCTAGGCGGTCGGCCTGAGCGGTCTCCCCATAGCTGAGCCCTGGTGCCATCCCCCCCCGGCACCGGGGCTCATTTTGTCTTTGCCTTGCCTTTTTCTTGCCTTGCGGCTGTGGGGGGGATCGTGTCCCGCGCTCCGCGCGGATGTCTCCCACCCACCCACCCGTTGCTCCGGGGTAATCGGGTGGGTGGGCGGGAAAGATCCGCGCGGAGCGCGGGACAGGGCCCTGCGCAGCCCAGGTGGAGATGGAACCGCCCCGCCCGCGGGAGAGGGAGCTCTGGGACAGGCCCGCGGCCTGCCTACGCCGGGGAAGACGCCCGGTGGAGGCGGGAGCCCAGTTCCCGGAGGGAAGCGACCAGCTCCGGTGGGCCATGGGCCACGAAATCGCAGCCCGCGGTGGCGAGGCGAACCGCCAGCCAGTCGAGGGAATCCGTCACCGTGGCACGCAGGCGGCACCTCGTGTCCGTCACGGGCTCGGGCGTACCCAGGGCGGCAGGGAACGTCGCCGCGATGGTCTCCGCGGACGCTTCGAACGTCACGTCGATCGCGTACGAGGGCTGACCCCGCCACATCGACCGGCGGATGAACTCCGCGGCGTCCCCCGTCGGCAGCTCCCGGGGGACGAAGCGAGCGCCGGTGGCGAAGGGGGACGACACCCGGTCCACCCGGAAGGTGCGCCAGTCGTCGCGATCGATGTCGTACGCGACGAGATACCAGCGCCGCCCCGTGGACACGAGCCGGTGCGGCTCCGTCAGGCGACGGGACTCGGTGCCGTCACCGGAGCGGTACGCGAAGCGGAGGCGCTCCTGGCCCGCCGCCGCGGACGCCATGACCGTAAGCGTCTCGGGCGCGATGCTGGCACCGTCCCCGCTGGTCAGCGGGGTCGTGGCGATCTGCAGCGTCTGGACGCGGTGGCGCAGACGGGAGGGGAGGACTTGTTCGAGTTTCGCAAGGGCCCGTACCGACGCCTCCTCCACGCCCTCCACCGCGTGGCCCGCCCCCGCCCGCAGCCCCACCGCGATCGCCACCGCCTCCTCGTCGTCCAGTACGAGTGGCGGCATGGCCTTGCCCGCGACCAGGCGGTAGCCGCCGGCCGCCCCCTGGCTGGCCTGCACCGGGTAGCCGAGGTCCCGCAGCCGGTCGATGTCGCGCCGCACCGTACGACGGCTGACGCCGAGCCGGTCGGACAGCTCCCCACCGGGCCACTCGCGCGGGGTCTGGAGAAGGGAGAGGAGCTGCAGCAGCCGAGCCGGGGTGTCCATACCACCGGAGCCACCGGAGCCACCGGAGCCGCCAGAACCACCTGAGTCACCGGACCCACGTGATCCGTCAGAGCAGCCTGATCCGTCAGAGTCGAGTGATCCATCAGAGCCACGTGATCGGGCGGCGGACCGTTCCGCCCATTCCGAGGTCGTGCCGGAAGTCGATGTCATGTCTTCCAGGATGCCGCGCATCTAGGACACGCTCTGGCCTATATGGCTTCTAATCTCCCCTCATGACTTACAACAGCCCCGCCACAGCACCGCCAGGAACGGCCTCCGCCGCCGCCGACCGGCGCCGCTGGTTCGCCCTCGCCATCGTGATGACCGCGGCCTTCATGGACCTCGTCGACGTCACCATCGTCAACATCGCGATCCCGTCCATCCAGCAGGAGGCGGGCGCCTCGTACAGCCAGATCCAGTGGATCACCGCGGGCTACGCGCTCGCGTTCGCGGCCGGGCTCATCACCGGCGGGCGGCTCGGTGACATCCACGGGCGCAAGCGGATGTTCCTCATAGGGATCGCGGGCTTCACGGTCGCCTCCGCGCTCTGCGGGTTCGCCGCCAACCCGGAGATGCTGGTCGCCTCGCGCATCCTCCAGGGCGGCATGGCCGCGATGATGGTCCCGCAGGTCCTGTCGATCGTGCACGCCACCTTCCCCGCGCACGAGCGGGGCAAGGTCTTCGGGCTCTTCGGCATGATCGTGGGACTCGGCGCCGTATCGGGACCGCTGCTCGGCGCACTCCTCACCCAGTGGAACCTCTTCGGCCTCGAATGGCGCCCGATCTTCCTCATCAACTTGCCCGTCGGCATCGCGGGACTGATCCTCGGCAGCAAGTTCATCACCGAGTCCAAGGCACCGAAGGCACTCAAGCTCGACCTCGTCGGCGTCGTCCTCGTCACGCTCGGCATGCTGATGGTCCTCTACCCGCTCACCCGCGGGCAGGAGCTGGACTGGCCGCTGTGGGGTTACGCCATGATGGCGGGCGGACTCGTCGTCTTCGGCGCGCTCATCGCGTACGAGAAGGCGAAGGCGGCCAGGGACGGTTCGCCGCTCGTGGAGCTGTCCCTGTTCAAGGTGAAGAGCTTCGCCGCGGGCATCGCCGTGCAGACCGTGTTCGGTGTCTGCATGGGCATCTTCTTCCTGGTCTGGACCCTGTACATGCAGGAGGGGCTCGACTGGAGCGCGCTGCGGGCCGGCACGACCGGGATTCCGTTCTCGATCGCCGTCTCGGTGGCGGCCGGCATGTCCGTGCAGAAGCTGGTACCGCGGTTCGGGCGCAAGGTCCTTCAGGGCGGCGCGCTCACCATGGCCACCGGGGTGCTGCTCTACATCTGGGAGGCGGACCGGTACGGCGCGGACATCGCGTCCTGGCAGATGGCGCTGCCGCTGGTCGTGATGGGCGCCGGCATGGGCTTCATCGTCGCGCCCCTGACCGACGCCATCCTGTCCGACGTGCCGCGTGAGCACTCCGGGTCCGCGTCCGGGCTGCTCAACACGGTGCAGCAGATGGGTACGGCGCTCGGACTCGGCCTGGTCTCCGTGGTCTTCTTCGGCGTGATCGACGAGAAGGCGGCGCGGAGTGAGGTGCCGATGGAGATCGTGGGCGCGTTCCAGAACTCGCTGTGGTGGGTCGTCGGCGTGCTCGTCGCCATCTTCCTGCTGATGTTCGCCCTGCCGTCGAGGCCGCGCCAGCATGTGGAGGGCGCTGACGGTGGCGATGGCAGTGGCGGTGGCGACGAGGCCGCTGCCGGCGATGTCTCCGGTGATGAACTTGCCGAGCGGGAGCCCGCGTTGACCTCCTGAGCGAAGGAGTGACGTGGCACGGCCCAGGCGGAGCCCAGAGCTCTGCCTGGGCCGCCGTCGCGTCCGGGGACGGACGGCGGGTGATGGCCCCCTCACCCACCCACCCTGGGCCCGCTCAATAGGGGCGGACGTCCGTTTGTGTCTGGCGAAAGCCCGAACCTGTTTACTTTGAGGTGTCTCGGTCGTACTCTGCTGGGGAAACCACACACTCGGGCATCCCGCGGAGGCAAACGGACATGTACGCACCGGAGCGGCAGCAGGAGATCCTGCGGCTCGCGCGTGACGGCGGGCGGGTCGACGTACTGTCGCTGGCGGAGGAGTTCAAGGTCACCGCCGAGACCATCCGGCGCGACCTGAAGGCCCTCGACCGCGCGGGTCTGGTGCGTCGCGTGCACGGCGGTGCCATACCGGCCGGACGTCTGGACTTCGAACCGGACCTGGCGGAGCGAGAGGGGACGGCGGCCGACGAGAAGGACCGCATCGCCCACGCCGCCCTGGCCGAGCTCCCCACCGAAGGCAGCGTCATCCTCGACGCGGGCTCGACCGTCGCCCGCCTCGCGGCCTCCCTCCCGCTGGAGGCGACCTTCACCGTCGTCACGCACGGCCTGCCCACCGCCGCCCGCCTCGCCGACCACCCCGGCATCCAGCTCCACCTGATCGGGGGCCGCGTCCGCAGCCGTACGCGCGCCGCCGTCGACGCGTGGGCGCTGCGGGCGTACGGAGAGATCCGCGCCGACGTCCTCTTCGTCGCCGCGAACGGCTTCTCCCCACAAGCCGGTCTGACCACCCCCGACCTCGCCGAAGCCGCCGTCAAACGCGCGGCGATCGGCGCGGCCCGCCGCGTGGTGCTCCTCGCGGACTCCACCAAGCACGGGCAGGAGCACTTCGCGCGCTTCGGTGATCTCGACGACGTGGACCTGCTGATCACCGACACGGGGCTCAGCCCCGAGGACGCCGAGGCGATCGAGGCCCGCGGCACCGAGGTGATCCGCGCATGAGCGGCACGGGCGGCGGCCCGGAAAAGAACGCGGACAGCAGCAGCACGCAGGTCAGTGGCAACGAAACGGTACGTACGCGCATGATCCTCACCGTCACCCCCAACCCCTCCCTCGACCGCACCTACGAGATCCCCTCGCTGGACCGCGGCGAGGTCATCCGGGCCACCGGTGACCGCATGGACCCAGGCGGCAAGGGCGTCAACGTATCGAGGGCGGTCGCGGCGGCCGGCGCGGCCACGCTCGCCGTCCTGCCGCTCGGCGGCGCGCCCGGCGCACTCGTCGCCCAGCTCCTCGACGAGCAGGGCATCAAGGTCGCCCCGGTATGGGTCGCGGGCCAGACCCGCTCCAACATCGCGGTGGCCGAACCCGACGGCACGCTCACCAAAATCAACGCCACCGGGCCCGAACTGACGGGTGCCGAAGCCGAGTTGCTGCTCTCCGCCGTGCGGGGGCGCTCCACCGGCGCCGACTGGATCGCCTGCTGCGGCAGCCTGCCCCGCGGGCTCGCCCCGTCCTGGTACGCCGACCTGGTGGCCCGCGCGCACGCCGCCGGTGCACGCATCGCCCTCGACACCTCGGGACCGGCCCTGCTCGCCGCCCTCGCCGAACGCCCCGACGTGGTCAAGCCGAACGCCGAGGAGCTCGCCGAAGCTGTGGGCCGCCCCCTGGCGACCGTCGGCGACGCGGTCAAGGCCGCCGAAGAGCTGCGGCAGTTGGGCGCGCGGGCCGTGCTCGCCAGCCTCGGCGCGGACGGCCAGCTCCTGGTGGACGACTCGGGCACGTACTTCGGCTGCGCGCCGGTCGACACCGTACGCAGCAACGTCGGCGCCGGTGACTCCTCCCTGGCCGGTTTCCTCATCGCGGGCGGCACCGGCGCCACCGCCCTCGCCTCGGCCGTGGCGCACGGCGCGGCAGCCGTCCAGCTCCCCGGCAGCGCGATGCCGACCCCCTCGGACCTCGCGCCCGACGCGGTCACCGTCACGTCGGAGGTCCCCCTGGACCGCGTACTGACGGAGCCGGCGTCATGACCCCCCGGCCCCACCCCCGCCCCCACACCCCCGTGCCCACCCCCGCCCTCCGGGCGATACGCGTGCGAAGGAGCCCGCGATGAGCGAGATGATCACCGCGGAACTGGTCGACCTCGAAATCGACCGGTCCGCCGGAACCAAGGAAGCGGCGGCCCGTGCCCTCGCCGAGCGCATGGTGGCCCTGGGCCGGGTGACCGATCTGGACGGATTCCTCGCGGATGTGGCCGCCCGCGAGGCCCAGATGCCGACCGGCCTCGACGGCGGCATCGGCATCCCGCACTGCCGCAGTGCCCACGTCACGGAGCCGACCCTGGCCTTCGGCCGCTCGGCCGACGGCATCGACTTCGGGGCGCCGGACGGGCCCGCTGACCTGATCTTCCTGATCGCCGCCCCCGCAGGGGCCGACGACGCCCACCTGACGATCCTGTCCTCCCTGGCACGGCAGTTGATGGACGAGGAGTTCACGACCGCGCTGCGGGCCGCGACGGACGCGGGGACGGCGGCGGACTTGATCCAGGGCAATGGACGGGCGGGTGGGGAGACGACAGAAGAACCCACGGCCCCGCAGCCGGAGAACGACCCCGCCCCGGCGGAACCGTTCCGCATCGTGGCGGTCACCTCCTGCCCCACGGGCATCGCCCACACCTACATGGCAGCCGAGTCCCTCGAGAACGCCGCCCGCGAGGCAGACGTAGAGCTGACCGTGGAGACCCAGGGCTCAGCAGGCTTCACCCGCCTCGACCCGGCGGTCATCGCCGCCGCGGACGCGGTCGTCTTCGCGCACGACGTCCCCGTACGGGACAAGGACCGCTTCTCCGGGAAGCCCACGGTCGACGTCGGCGTGAAGGCGGGCATCAGCAGGCCCGCCGAGCTCATCGCGGAGGCCCGGGCCAAGGCGGCCCGCGGCGAGATCACCGCGGACGTCGGGCCGAGCCCCGTCGACAACACCGGGGACAGCGGCGACGGTTACGGCACCAAGCTGCGCAAGTGGCTGATGTCCGGCGTCAGTTACATGGTCCCCTTCGTCGCCGCCGGCGGCCTCCTCATCGCGCTCGGCTTCGCCATCGGCGGCTGGAAGATCGACAAGGCGCCGTCCGTCGCCGAGCACTTCGTGTGGACGGACACCACCAGCTGGGCCGCGCTCCTCTTCCAGATCGGCGGACTCGCCTTCGCCTTCCTGGTGCCGGTCCTCGCGGGCTACATCGCGTACGGGATGGCCGACCGGCCAGGACTCGTCCCCGGATTCGTCGGCGGTTCCGTCGCCGTCACGATCAACGCGGGCTTCCTGGGCGGCCTCGCGGCGGGTCTGATCGCGGGTGCGGTCGTCATGGGCATCCAGCGCGTGAAGATCCCGGACGTCCTTCGCGGCATCATGCCCGTGGTCGTGATCCCGCTGATCTCGTCCGCGGTCGTCGGCTTCCTGATGTTCCTCGTCATCGGGAAGCCCATCGCCTCGCTGCAGAGCGCGCTGACGGACTGGCTGGAGGGCCTGTCCGGCGCCAACGCCATCATTCTCGGCGTCATCCTCGGCCTGATGATGTGCTTCGACCTCGGCGGCCCGCTGAACAAGGTCGCGTACGCCTTCGCCGTCGGCGGCCTCGCCAACCCGACCGATGGCAGCTTCAAGGTCATGGCCGCGGTGATGGCGGCGGGCATGGTCCCGCCGCTCGCCATGGCCCTCGCCACCACGATCCGCGGCCGGCTCTTCACCAGGGCCGAGCGTGAGAACGGCAAGGCGGCCTGGTTCCTGGGCGCCTCCTTCATCACGGAGGGCGCCATCCCGTTCGCCGCGGCCGACCCGCTGCGGGTGATCCCCGCGTCGATGGCGGGCGGCGCGGTCACCGGCGCCTTGTCGATGGCTTTCGGCTGCACGCTGCGGGCCCCGCACGGCGGCATCTTCGTGGTGCCGCTCATCGGGCAGCCGCTGCTGTACCTGGTGGCGATCGCCGCCGGTGTCGGCGTCTCGACCGTCGCGGTCATCCTGCTCAAGGGCGCCCGGAGGACGGCCCCTTCACAGGGCGGTGTCACGGGCGAGGAAGCGGCGACGGAGAAGCGGGTGCCCGCGGCTGTCTGATCCTCGGCCGTCTGATGCCCGGTCGTCTGATGCCCGGTCGTCTGATGCCCGGCCGTTAGGGCCCGACTGCCGGGCTTCGGCTGTTCGGGCCCTATGCGGGGGGTTGTGCGACATGCGTCACTTCAGGACGTAAGTCCCACAACCCCCTGTCGTAAGCCCCGGATCGTGATGTCTACTGTGCGACATGCTCCAGAATGTCTCGATCCTCCAGCAGACAGGCGTGGCCGTACTGGCCGCGGCGACCGTCGTCTGGGCCGTGGGCCTGGTGCGGGTGATGCGGCGCGACCAGGCCGATGTGGGCGTCCGGCGTCAGTCCCAGGCGCTGAGCGCGCTGCCCGCGCAGGCGGGCCCGCCGGGCGCGGAGACGGCCGAGCTGACGGCGGACGAGCGCGCCGCCTTCGCGGGCCTCGTCCGCCAGTTCGGCCACGGCCGCCCCTGAGCCGGCGAGGCCGCCGCCCCTCTTCGTCCTGCTTCTTCCTATTTTGCGCGCTGCTGCGGCATGTTCCTCGCGCGCTGTTCCATCGCCGCGCGGGCCGCTTCCTCGGAGGCGTACACCTCGCAGCGGTGCCGCTTGTCGGGTGTGACCGTGTGCTCGACCTCCCAGAGGCTGAGCTCGCTGCCGTCGAAGAGCAGGAACGCGTGCTCGTAGAGCGAGAAGCACAGGCGTGCCTCGCCCACCAGGCAGGGGCGGCCGAAAGCCTGGGTGATCTGGTGCGCGAACGCCGAGCGCAGTAACCGCTCCAGTTCCTCGCCGGGGCGCCCCTCGCTCACCGAGTTCTCCGCGCGGCGCAGTAGTCGGCGGCCGTGATCCGCGGAGTCGTCCGGCACGTACGTATGGCGGGGTTCGTGGGCGACCGGGAGCTGGAGCACGACGGGCTGCTCGCAGGCGGCGGAAGGGGTGTCCGGTGGGAGGGGCAGGCGCGAGGTGGCGACCCCCGCCTCCTCCTCGTCCGCGTACAGCTCGTACTGAGGGTGGCTGCCGGGGCCTGTGTTGTGCGCGAGCTCCCAGAGGGTGAGCGCGCCCGCGTCGGCGAGCAGCCACGTGTGACGGTACGTCTCGCGGTGCAGACCCGCGCTGTGGTGCGCGGAGTGCAGCGAACTGTCGTACGCCACAGCCGAGTCCAGACGCCCTATCGTGTCGTCCGGCAGGTCGAAGGAGTTCATGGCGCGGCGAAGAAGCCGCTCTAGATGCTCCTGCGGGGAGTGCGGAGAATTCTGCTCGGCAGACTGTGGCTCGTACGCCGTCTCGTACTCGTACGGAACGCTCAAGGTCTCTCCCGGCGTTGCTGCATGTCACCTTGTGAGTGCATACCGTAGCCCCTGCGTCGGACATCATGTCCGGGAACGGGAAAACGTACGAGCCGCACGGCAAGTTCCCGTGCGGCTCGCGGTGTTGGGGCTGGTGAGAGGGTCGGCCGGGTCAGGTGCGGCGGCCGGAATCAGCCCGCGCTGCCCGCCGTCCACTCGCTCCAGGACATGTTCCAGCCGTTGAGGCCGTTGTCCGGGGCGATCGTCTCGTCCGGGGAGCCCTTGACCGTCACGATGTCCCCGATGAGGGAGTTGTCGTAGAACCACGCGCCCGGCGTGCTGGAGTCACCCGCGCCCTGCGCGTCCTGCAGCCCGACGCAGCCGTGGCTGGTGTTGGCGCTGCCGAAGATCGAGGGTGAGCCCCAGTAGTTGCCGTGGATGAAGGTGCCGGACGACGACAGGCGCATCGCGTGCGGAACGTCCTTGATGTCGTACTCACCGCCGAAACCGACCGTGTCGCCGTTCATACGGGTCTGGGTGAACTTCTCGGAGATCACCATCTTGCCGTTGTACGTGGGGTTCGCGGGGCTGCCCGCGGAGATCGGGATGGTCTTGATGACCTTGCCGTCGCGCTCGACCGTCATCTTCTTGGCCTTCACGTCGACCGTGGAGACCTGGGCGCGGCCGACGGTGAAGCTGACCGTCTTGTTCTGTACGCCGGTGGCGCCGTCCGCGCCCTTCACGCCCTCCAGGTCGATCTTCATCGTGACCTTGGAGCCGGCCTTCCAGTACTCCTCGGGCCGGAAGTCCAGGCGCTGGTCGCCGAACCAGTGACCCACGACCTTCTGGCCGCTGTCGGAGGTGACCTTGATGTGCGACTGGACGGACTGCTTCTCGGTGATCGCCTTGTCGAAGTTGAAGGAGACCGGCATGCCGACGCCGACCTTCGTGCCACCGTCGGGGGTGTAACTGCCGATGAAGCTGTTGGCCTTCGAGACGGTGGTGAAGATCGAGTTCTCGGTCGCCTCCTTGCCCTTGGAGTCCTTCGCGTCGGCCGTGATCTTGTACTTCATGCCGCGCTCCAGCTGGGCCTTGGGCTTCCAGCTGGTGCCGTCGGCGGAGAGCGTGCCGTCGACCGCCGCTCCGGTGGAGACCAGGGTCATCTTCACGTCGGTCAGCTTGCCGCCCTTGACCTTGACGCCGGTGGCGTTGATGGACGCGCCGGTCGAGCCGTCCTTCGCGGAGATGGTGATGTCGGCGCCCTGGGCGTTGGTCTTGCCGTCCTTGCCGCCGCTGTCGCCGTTGGCGTCCGAGTCGCCGCCACAGGCCGTGAGGGTGAGCGCACCCACGGCGGCGAGCGCGGTGGCCGCCAGAAGGGTGCGCCGCCGGGGCTGGGCTATGTGCGACGTTGTCACGGGCTGCTCCATCTTTGTGCGAAGTGCGCGTTCTGATCCAGTAAGGGTTAAGAGCGGCATGCGGGCGGAGAGGTTCCGTCCGCTTGATGTGAGTGCGGGCACATGGACATGGCCCGCCGGCGGTCCAACGGAGCGTTGTCCGCGGCCATTTGTAACTGTTCCGCCTGAGAATTCCCTTGGGTGAGGCTATGGGATTCCTGAGCTCGGGCTACTCGGACTGGTCGGGCTGCTCGGGCTGGTCGGGCTGGTCGGGCTGCTCGGGCTACTGGGCCTGCTTGCCGTACAGGTCGCGGTACGAGAGAAAGGTGCCGCCCGGCGTCCGGACGGACTCCGCGGCCAGGAGCGCCCGGACGATCGCAGCCGTCACCATGTCCGCGCCCGCCGCGAGGATCTCGTTCAGGGCGAGGGGAGCGTCGGCGGCCAGGGGGCGCTCGCCGGTCGCGAGGGCGAAGACCGTGTCCCCGTCGTTCAGGAGATGGACGGGGCGTACGGCGCGCGCCATGCCGTCGTGCGACGTGCCGGCCAGCTTCTGCGCCTGGGCCTTGGTGAGTTCGGCGTCCGTGGCGACCACGGCGAGGGTGGTGTTCAGCGGGGGCGGCCCGTTCTCGGCGGCGGCTTCGGCGAGGCGGCGCGTGGCCTCCTCGTGCACCTCGGGGGCGGGGTAGGCCACCTGCCGTCCCTCGAAGTACCGCCCGTACAGCGCGCCCGTCCCCGCATCGACCCCCGGGCCCGCCGCGTTCGCCACGACCAGGGCGGCCACGGTGATGCCCGAGTCCAGCCTGACGCTCGCGCTGCCGACACCGCCCTTGACCTTCCCGACCACGGCTCCGGTGCCCGCGCCGACGTTCCCCTCCTCGACGGGGGTGAACGGCTCGGTGCCCGCGGCGGCCTCCACCGCGGCGCGGCCCGTCGTGGCGTCGGGGCGCGCCCTGAAGTCGCCGCCGCGGCCGAGGTCGAAGACGCAGGCGGCCGGGACCACGGGGACGACGTGGGAGGGGTCGGGGCCGACCCGTACGCCCCGGCTCCGCTCCTCCAGCCATGCCATCACGCCGGTCGCGGAGTCCAGGCCGTACGCGCTGCCGCCGGTCAGCACCACGGCCTCGACACGCTGCACCAGATTGCGGGGGTCGAGGGCGTCCGTCTCACGGGTGCCGGGGCCGCCGCCGCGCACATCCACGGCGGCGACGGCGCCGCCCGGCGGAGCCAGTACGACGGTCGTGCCGGTGAGGCGGCCTTCGCCGGCGAGAGTCGCGTGGCCCACCCGGAGGCCGGGGACATCGGTGAGGGAGTCGGAGGTCATACCGAGTTGCGTATCACGAGGGGGAGTTGCGCGCCGTGAGTCGGGCCATCCGGCTGGTCAGCGTCACGCCGGTCGCGACGGTGGCCGTCGCCACGAGCCCGGCGACCAGCACGGCCCAGCTTCCGGCGAACGTACTCGCGAGGGTCGCCAGCGCGCCGACCGGCAGCACGAGTTGCTGGGCGAGCCCCACCTTGTAGTAGCGGGAGTGCAGCAGCCAGACGGTGAGGAGATACAGCGCCATCGGTACGGTCACCGCCGCGGACGCGGCGAACGTCGAGATGTGCGCCTTGCCGACCGCCTCCTCGACCGCGACCTCCAGGCCGGCGCCGATCGCGGCGGCCGCTCCCAGGATGAAATAGTGCCCGTACCCCCACAGGAAGGCCTGTCGGTTGCTGCTCAGGCGGCCGTGGATGGGGACGACGAAGTAGACCCACCACGCGGCGAAGACCATCAGGAGACCGCCCGCCGCGATGGGCAGGAGCTCGTCGAGCGCGTCGTTCTCCTCGATGCCGGACTTCACGGCGACGGTCGCCGCCGCGATCGTCTCGCCGAGCACGATGATCGTGAACAGGCCGTACCGCTCGGAGATGTGGTGCGGGTGCCAGGCCGTGGTGTAGCCGCGCTCGGCGATCACCGGCACGCACATCTCCGCCACCGCCATCACGAGGAACAGCCAGGGGCGCGCGTCCTCGGGCAGGAACAACAGTCCCGACCAGCCGATCTGGCAGACCAGCACCCCGCTCGCGTACCGCAGCGCGGTGGTGCGCTCGGCGCCCGTGGCCGACTTGGCGACACGCAGCCACTGAGTGGTGAGGGCGACCCGCATGATCAGGTAGCCGAGCCAGATGAGGAGGAAGTCGTGCTCCTCGAACCCCTGGGAGACCCCCGCGGCGAACACCAGCACTCCGGCGATCTGTACGAGCGTGACGACCCGGTAGAGCACGTCGTCGTTGTCGTACGCCGACGAGAACCACGAGAAGTTGACCCACGCCCAGAACAGCGCGAAGAACACCATCGCGTAGTTGAGCACGCCCTCGCCCGCGTGCCCCTCGGCCACGGAGTGCACGAGCTCGACCCCGGCCTGCGCGACCGCCACGACGAAGCAGAGGTCGAAGAAGAGTTCCAGTGGAGTCGCGGCCCGATGCGTCTCCCCGCGCCCGCGTGCGCGAAGTGGCCGCAGGATGGGGGGCGGGGAAGACGGGGAGCTTGTGGCAGGTGGGGTCGGTGTCGCCCCGGAGGCCGGTGTGGACGTCATGCGGCCCAGCACAGCAGAAGGCACCCGCCGAGTCGGGCTGCGGCGCCCAGCGGGGTCGGCAGTGACACCCGGCCGCCGTACGGCACGCCGCATCCCCTCGCCGCCCTCCGGGCAGATGGCCGCCGCCGGGGGGATCTTCGCCGCTCAGGGGTTCACGGCCGTCTGACGCTCGCCGCGGCCCCCCACGGACGTACCCTGGAAACATGAGCACCGCCCCCGCCCCCGAACCGCGCGATCCGAAGGAATCGGAGACCCCGAAGCACTCCGAGGCGCCGAAGAAGCCGAAGAGTGCCCTGATCTTCGACGACCCCCTGTCGCAGCAGTCTTCGGACGACACGGATCGCGGGTGGGGCGAGCGGCCTCCGGCCGGCGACAGCGCCGGCGACCTGGCGCGCTTCCTCGACGAGAAGCCGCCGCACCACCTCTGAGCGCGGGCTACCGCTCGTCGCGCCCGCGCTCGTCGTGCCCCGAGCCGCGCTGGGCCACCAGGGCGTCGCGGATCTCCTTCAGGACCTCCAGCTCCGAGACCTCGATGACCTCCTGCGCGCCCTCCTTCGCGGCCTTCCGCGCGGCCTGCCTCGCCAGATACTTGGCCATGGGCAGCACCATCAAGAAGTAGACGACGGCCGCCGTGATCACAAAGCTGAGGGTCGCGCTGAGAACCGTGCCCCACATGATCGGGATGCCGTCGACGACCTCTCCCGACTTGTCCACCTTGCACGGGGACTTCAGACAGGAGCTGTAGTGGTCGAGATCCTTCGTCCCGAAGGCGCCGACCAGCGGGTTGATGACACCCTTCACCACGGAGTTCACGATGTTCGTGAACGCGGCTCCGATGACCACCGCGACCGCCAGGTCGACGACATTGCCGCGCATCAGGAAGGCCTTGAAGCCCTCCCAGAGACTCGGCTCGTTCTTCTCGCTCACCACGAGGCCTTTCGTTGCACATGCAGTTTGTGAAACAGACGGCTTCGCAAACTACGTCAGGGCCTGGTAGGACTGTCCAATTGGATGCCTCGAACGAGCGACTTGACCGCAAGTAAGTGCAGTCGCACACGTCGTGAGTCAGCACAGCGTCACCGCCAGCCGCATACCCGCACCGGCTCCGGCGAGCCGCGCCGCCGTCGCCCGCGGCACGGAGAATACGACCAACGCCCCCGCCTCCGCGACGCTTTCACCGGCGTCCGACCGAGGGACGGGTACCTCGGTCACCCTGGCCCCGGCCGCGACCACCCGCGACTTCGATCCGTCCGAGGCCACCACGTCGACCCGGTCGCCCCGGTGCAGCAGACGCACTGTCTCCGCGTCCGCGATCCGTACCGGCGCCGCCACCAGCGCGGCGGCCCGATGCCCCCGCTCCGACTCCCGCGAGGGCGCGGCGGCGGCCGCCGGATGTCCCTGCGGCCGCACCGGCTCGGCATCCCGCGGCCCGGCGGCCACGAGCGCCGCCGCGGTCACCGCGAGCCCAGCGGCCACGGCCCGCCGCCTGTGCCGCAGCAGCCTTCGCAGGCGCCGGCGCCCGCCCCGCACCCGCACGGGCGAGAAGTGCGGCACGGGGCACGGCGGGGGAGGGGCGGAGGAGGAGATTTCTGAGATGTCTGAGGGAGCATGCGCCACGACGGCCACCACCTGCGGAGAGTGCGGGAGAGCTGCGGAGAGTTCGGTAGAGCTGCAGAGAGTTCGGGAGGGCTGAGGATCTTGCCTTGCGCTCTCACGATGCAGGCCCGCGCCGAATCCCGCTGAGACCCGTGCACTACTCGCCGGTTGTGGACAACTCCCTCACCCGAAGGGAAAGTTCCGCCCTCAGACGCGGTGAGGGCCTCTCACGGCAGCTGAATCCCCGTCTCCATCCCGCCCAGCGCCCGCGCACACGAACACTCCCGCTCGCCCTGCGCGGGCAGCCCGGCCACCGCGTCGAACAGCACCGCCCGCAGCCGGTCCACATTGGCCGCGAACACCTGGAGCACCTCTTCGTGCGAGACGCCCTCACCGCTCTCCGCACCCGCGTCCAGGTCCGTCACCAGGGTCAACGACGTGTAGCAGAGCTCAAGTTCGCGGGCGAGCGCGGCCTCCGGATGCCCGGTCATGCCCACCACCGACCAGCCCTGCGCCGCATGCCACAGCGATTCGGCCCGAGTCGAGAACCGCGGCCCCTCGATCACCACGAGCGTCCCGCCGTCCACCGGCTCCCACTTCCGCCCGCGGGCCGCCTGCAGCGCGGCGCCGCGCCCGACGGGGCAGTACGGGTCGGCAAGCGACACGTGCACGACGTTCGGAATGCTCCCGTCCGGCAGGGGCACCCCGTCGAAATACGTCTGCGTACGTGACTTCGTGCGGTCCACGAGCTGATCGGGCACCAGCAGCGTCCCGGGACCGAACTCGGGCCGCAGGCCGCCCACCGCACACGGGCCGAGCACCTGACGTACGCCCACGGAGCGCAGCGCCCACAGGTTGGCGCGGTAATTGATCCGATGCGGCGGCAGATGGTGTCCGCGGCCGTGCCGGGGCAGGAACGCGACCCGCCGCCCGGCGATGTCTCCGATGAAGAGGGAGTCGCTGGGCGCCCCGTAGGGCGTGTCGACCTCGAGCTCGGTCACGTCGTCGAGGAAGGAGTAGAAGCCCGAGCCGCCGATGACACCGATCCCGGCCCGCGTCGCGTTCGGCGTGTTCACCATGCCGAGCACAGTAACCGGGCCCGGGAACGCCGAGGTCCCCGCTGTCGGAGGACAGCGGGGACCTGGGAGAAAAGCGTGCGCGTGGGGTCTTTAAAGGCGTGCGCGGACGGTCTGCCCGAGGACTAGGCGGCCGACGAGCTCGACGAGCCGGCCGAGGACCCCGATGAGGAGCTGGACGACTTCGAGTCCGAGGAGGACGACGAAGCGCCCGCGGAGGACTTGGAGTCCGACGGCTTGGAGTCCGAGGACTTCGACGCGGTCGCCGTCGACGGCGTGCTGCTCGACGACGAGCCGCGGCTGTCGTTGCGGTAGAAGCCAGAGCCCTTGAAGACGATGCCGACGGCGGAGAACACCTTCTTGAGGCGTCCGTCGCAGCTGGGGCACGTGGTCAAAGCGTCATCGGTGAACTTCTGCACCGCCTCGAGGCCCTCGCCGCATTCGGTGCACTGGTACTGGTACGTCGGCACTTGCTTCCTCCTGGCACTCTCACTCGATGAGTGCTAACGACGATCCATAGTGACGTATTCCGCGAGATCAGTCCACCGCGACCGGCTCGCGGTGACCGACGCCACGTGCCACGGTGCGTCCGACCGACCGCGGCACGAGCCGCGAGCGCAGCGTCACGAGCACCGCGAGGGCCAGCGCCGTGCCGCCCAGCGGCACCAGGAATCCGGCGCCGTCCCAGAAGCGGTCCTCCAGCTGTCCCGCGACCGTGACGGCCGCGGCCTGACCGAGCGCGACGGCACCGGTGAGCCAGGTGAACGCCTCGGTGCGGCCGGAGGGGTCCACGAGACGGTCGACCAGTGTGTAGCCGGTGATGAGCGCGGGCGCGATGCAGACGCCGACCAGGAGTCCGAGTCCGGCGAGCAGCACCACGGAGTGCGCGGCCCACAGTCCGGAGGCCATCAGGGTCAGCGCCGCGTACCCGACGAGAAGGCGCCGCTGCGGGGCGATCTTCCAGGCGATGGCACCGCAGACGAGCCCGGAGAGCATGTTGCCCGCCGCGAACGTGCCGTACAGGACGCCGTTCAGGCCGGGCTCGCCGATGGACTCGGTGAAGGCGGCCAGGGACACCTGCATACCGCCGAAGACGGCGCCGATGCCCAGGAAGGTCACGATCAGCACCCGCACACCGGGGATGCGCAGGGCCGAGACGTGCTCCACGCGCGCGTGCTCCTCGCGGGAGGCGGGCCTGGGCTGGGTGCTCTTCTGCGCGGCGAACAGCAGGCCGCCCACCAGAGTGAGTCCGGCCTCCGTGAAGAGTCCGGCCGCCGGGTCGATGGTCGTGCACAGCGCGGTCGCGAAGAGCGGGCCGAGGACGAACGTCAGCTCGTCCGTGACCGACTCGAAGGCGGCCGCCGTGCCCGCCAGCGGGGAGTCCTGGAGCTTGACGCCCCAGCGGGCCCGCACCATGGGGCTGATCTGCGGCTGCGAGGCGCCGGTGGGCACCGCCGCGACGAAGAGGGCCCACAAGGGGGCGTCCGAGAGCGCGAGCACCGTCAGGGAGAGCACCGAGACGGTGTGGATGAGCACGCCCGGCACCAGTACGGCCCGCTGGCCGAACCGGTCGGCGAGCTTGCCGCCGAAGGGGGCGAACACCGCCATGGAGACACCGGTGACGGCCGAGACGGCGCCGGCGACGCCGTACGAGCCGGTGGTGTGCTGCACAAGGAGCACGATGGAGATGGTCAGCATCGCGAAGGGCTGTCGTGCCGCGAAGCCGGGCAGGAGAAACGTCCAGGCGCCGCGGGTGCGCAGCAGCTGTCCGTATCCCGGGCGGGAGGTGACCGTGGATGCCACGGCCCGTGCCTTTCTGCCGCCTGGTAGCGCGGCCCCCTTTTTCAGGGCGACGCCGAGAGCTGTCCTCTTGCGCGGAACTGCGGTAGATGCCGGTTGCCCACTGCAGTTGCCCACTGCGAGGACATGCGGCCGCCATACGGTCGGCGCCAGCTCTGCTTCAGACAGAGTTGGTTCGATCAGTTGGTACAGAAGAAGTGTGCCTTCATCGTACAGGGAATGTGCCCCATCAGGCCTGTGAATACGGAGATTGAGGCGCCCGTCACCTGTGATTGCCCCGCCTTTTGGCCTCATGACCAGCAGTTCCCAGCCATCCAGCCAGTTTTCCGCCCTGTCCGACGGCCCGCAGCCGCCGCTCCGCCGCGTCGCGCACCGGGTCGGTCGCGACCACGAGAAGTTCGTCCCCGCGCTGCAGCACGGTCATGGGCTGCGGTACGAATGATTCGCCGTTGCGAACGACGAGCGTGACCGCCGCCCCTGCGGGCATCCGCAGCTCCCCCACCTCGACGCCGTGCATCCGCGATCCCTTCGGGATCGCCACCGAGAGCAGGTGCCCGCGCAGACGCTCCAGAGGTGCCGATTCGATGCCCAGGTCGGCGGCGCCCGAAGAGTCGCCCAGGTGCAGTGTCCTGGCCAGCCACGGCAGCGTAGGACCTTGGATCAGGGTGTAGACGACGACCAGGACGAAGACGATGTTGAAGATCCGCTCGCTGTCGTCGACGCCGTTCACCATCGGGATCGTGGCCAGAATAATGGGCACGGCTCCACGCAGTCCGGCCCAGGACATCAGGGCCTTCTCCTGCCAGGGCAGGCGGAACGGCACGAGGCTGATGACCACTCCGAGGGGTCTGGCCACCACGGTCAGGATCAGGCCGATGATGATCGCGGGCCACATGTCGTCGAGCAGGTCGTGCGGGGTGACCAGGAGGCCGAGCAGGACGAACATGCCGATCTGCGCGATCCAGCCGAGCCCTTCGGCGAAGCCCCGGGTGGCGGGCCAGTGCGGCAGCTTGGCGTTGCCGAGGGCCATCGCGGCGAGGTAGACGGCGAGGAATCCACTGCCGTGCGCCATGGCTCCGGCCGCGTAGGCGGCGACGGCGATGGCCATCACGGCGATGGGGTAGAGGCCGGACGCGGGCAGCGCCACGTGCCGCAGGCCGAAGGCGCCGAGCCAGCCCACCGCGATGCCGATCACGGCACCGATCGCCAGCTCCAGGGCGATCTCGCCGAGGAGGACGTACCAGTGCTCCACGGGGCCCGCGGTGGAGAAGGCCACGACCAGGATCAGCACGGGGGCGTCGTTGAACCCCGACTCCGCTTCCAGGATCCCCGTCACGCGCGCGGGCAGCGGCACCTTGCGCAGCACGGAGAAGACCGCCGCCGCGTCCGTCGACGAGACCACCGCGCCGATGATCAGCGCTTGCCGCCACTCGAGGCCGACCAGGTAGTGGGCTCCGGCGGCCGTCACGCCGACGCTCACCGCGATGCCGACGAGCGACAGGACGGCGGCCGCGGGCAACGCGGGTTTGATCTCTTTCCACTTCGTGCCGAGGCCGCCCTCGGCCAGGATCACGACGAGCGCCGCATAGCCGATGACCTGCGTCAACTCGGCATTGTTGAAGGTGACGTTGCCGATACCGTCCTGACCGATGGCGATGCCGATGCCGAGGTAGAGAAGCAGGCTGGGGAGCCCACTGCGCGACGAGATGCGGACCGCCGCGACCGCGACGAGCAGGACGAGCGAGCAGATGAGCAGAAGCTGGTTGAGGTCGTGGACAGTCAGGGGCCGTTCCTTCCTTCGCGCAAGCCAAGTACTTCGTTACCTTACCTAATTGTTAACGCTTCCTTGATGCCACCGAACACGCGTCCGACGTGTCGCCATGTAGGTTCCTGACTCCGCGTCCGAGGCCGTAGTGCCCTGCGCCTACAGTTGCTCCAGCGCTCCCACCACCGCCCAGCCAGCCCTGCCGCTCGCGTAAGGACAGCAAGGACAGCGATGCCCTCGAATACCACCGCCTCTTCCGGTCATAAGTCCGGCAAGAAGAAGGGGCGCCGAGCCCGCCTCCTCGTAATCGTCCTGGTCCTGGCCATCGTGGCGGGCATCGGCTACGGGGCGTACTGGAGCGTCAGTACGGTGCGTGCCTCCTTCCCGCAGACCAAGGGGACGATCAAACTCGACGGCCTCGCCGGTCCCGTCGACGTGAAGCGCGACGGCAACGGCATCCCGCAGATCTACGCCGAGTCCGACGCCGACCTGTTCATGGCCCAGGGCTTCGTCCAGGCGCAGGACCGGTTCTGGGAGATGGACGTCCGCCGCCATATGACCTCCGGTCGCCTCTCCGAGATGTTCGGCAAGGGCCAAGTGAAGACCGATGAGTTCCTGCGGACGCTCGGTTGGCACCGCGTGGCGCAGAAGGAGTACGACACCAAGCTCTCGCCCGCGACGAAGAAGTACCTCCAGGCGTACTCCAAGGGAGTCAACGCCTACCTGAAGGACAAGAGCGGCAAGGACATCTCCCTGGAGTACGCCGCCCTTGGCTTCACCAACGACTACGAGCCCCAGGAGTGGACCCCCGTCGACTCCGTGGCGTGGCTCAAGGCCATGGCCTGGGACCTGCGCGGCAACATGCAGGACGAGATCGACCGCTCTTTGATGACCAGCCGTCTCGGCCCGTCCCAGATCAAGGACCTGTACCCGGAGTACCCGTACGACCGGAACAAGCCCATCGTCCAGGAGGGCGCCTACAACAGCCTCACCAAGGAGTACGAGGGCAAGGGCAGCGGCACGGGCAGCCAGTCGCAGACCGGCGGCGCGGCGGGCACGGGCCTCGCGGGCAACACCCAGGCCCCCGACGGGCTCCAGTCCCAGCTGTCGGGCCTCTCCGACATCCTGGACAGCGTCCCGGACGCGGGCCTCGGCCCGAACGGCAACGGCATCGGCTCCAACTCCTGGGTGGTCTCCGGCGACCACACGATCACCGGGAAGCCACTGCTCGCCAACGACCCGCACCTGTCACCGCAGCTGCCGTCCGTCTGGTACCAGATGGGGCTGCACTGCCGGACGGTCTCCAAGGACTGCCAGTACGACGTCTCCGGCTACACCTTCGCCGGCATGCCCGGCGTGGTGATCGGCCACAACCAGGAGATCGCCTGGGGCATGACGAATCTCGGCGCCGACGTCACCGACCTCTACCTCGAGAAGTTCGAGGGCGACGGCTACGAGTACGACGACAAGGTGCTGCCCTTCAAGTCCCGCGTGGAGACCATCAAGGTCGCGGGCGGCAAGTCCAAGAAGATCACCGTCCGGGAGACCGGCAACGGGCCCCTATTGTCCGACCGCGACGACGAGCTGGTGAAGGTCGGCAAGAAGGCCACCGTCGACAGCGCGGCCCCCGACCGGGGTGATGGCTACGGAGTCTCGCTGCGCTGGACCGCGCTGCGGCCGGGCAAGTCGATGGACGCCGTCTTCGAGCTCAACAAGGCGAAGGACTTCTCGGAGTTCCGCAAGGCGGCCTCTTCTTTTGAAGTGCCCTCGCAGAACCTGATCTACGCGGACCGCGACGGCCACATCGGCTACCAGGCGCCCGGCAAGATCCCGGTCCGCGGCAAGGGCGACGGCGCACTGCCCGCGCCCGGCTGGGACTCCGACTACCGCTGGACCGGCTACATCCCGCAGTCCGCGCTGCCCTACGAGTACGACCCGAAGCGCGGCTACATCGTGACCGCCAACCAGGCCGTCATCGACGACGACAAGTCCTCGTACCCGTACAAGCTCACGTCGGACTGGGGCTACGGGGCGCGCAGCCAGCGCATCACCGACCTGATCCAGTCGAAGATCAAGAACGGTGGGAAGGTCTCCACCGAGGACATGCGCACGATGCAGATGGACAACAGCAGCGAGATCGCCAAGCTGCTCGTGCCCAAGCTGCTCAAGATCGACGTCAAGGACGGCTACGTCCGTGAGGCGCAGAAGCTGCTCGAGGGCTGGGACTACACCCAGGAACCCGACTCGGCGGCGGCCGCGTACTTCAACTCGGTCTGGCGCAACATCCTCAAGCTCTCCATCGGCAACAAGCTGCCCAAGGAGCTGCGGGTCAAGGGCCAGTGCCTGAACGTCGAACCGGCCGGGAACACCGGTCCCGCCGACGAGGCCGAGCGGGTGCGCGAGTGCGGTCAGCGGGACGCGGAATCCGCGCAGCCCGACGGCGGCGACCGCTACTACGAAGTGATCCGGTCGATCCTCGACGACGAGGACAACGACTGGTGGAAGTCGCCCAGGACCCGCACGGACGCCGCGACCAAGACCCGCGACCAGCTGTTCGGCCGGGCCATGGAGGACGCGCGCTGGGACCTGACGGCCAAGCTCGGCAAGGACGTCGACACCTGGAGCTGGGGCCGCCTGCACCGGCTGACCCTGAAGAACCAGACCCTGGGCGTGGAAGGCCCCGGCTGGCTCCAGTTCATGCTCAACCGCGGCCCGTTCAAGCTGGGCGGCGGCGAGGCGGCGGTCAACGCGACCGGCTGGAACGCGGCGGGCGGCTACGGAGTGCAGTGGGTGCCTTCGATGCGCATGGTGGTGAACCTCGACAACCTCGACAAGTCGAAGTGGATCAACCTCACCGGAGCTTCGGGACACGCCTACAGCGCGCACTACACCGACCAGACCAGCAAGTGGGTCAAGGGCGAGCTGCTGCCGTGGTCCTTCTCGGACGAGGCCGTCAAGAAGAGCACGAACGACACCCTGGTGCTGCGGCCCTGAGCCGCGTCCGACCAGTACGGCAACAGTGAAAGGGCCCTCCACGCGCGCGTGGAGGGCCATTCTCGTCTTCACAGACCTCTCAGCGGAAGCGGCGCACTCCCGACGGGGTGACGACGGCGTGCACCGGCTTGTCGTGCGGCTCCTGGGGCACGTGCGCGACGACTTCGGTGTCGTACAGGAGCACCACCAGGGCCGGGTCGGCCCCGGCCCGCCCGAGCCGGGCGAGCACCCTGTCGTACGACCCGCCACCGCGCCCCAGCCGCATTCCGCGCGCGTCCACGGCAAGGCCCGGCAGCAGCACGACGTCCGCCGACACGACCGCGTCGGGCCCGAGGCGCGGCCCCGAGGGTTCCAAGAGCTGGATCTTTCCAGGGTGTTGCACGCGGGCGAGCGAGCCCTCGCCCGCGTAGGCCGCCCAGTCCAGGTCGTTGTCCGGGAGGAGCACCGGCAGCAGGACCCGCGTCCCGCGCGCGTGCAGGGCGTCGAGGAGAGCGCGCGTCCCCGGTTCGCTCCCCACGGAGACGTACGCGGCGACCGTGCGCGCCCCGAGGAGCTCCGGCAGCTTCAATGCGCGCTCGGCGAGAACCGCGGCGGTCTTCTGAGCGTCATCCCTAGTCAACCGGCTTCTCACCGCGAGGAATTCCGCGCGCAAGGTGCGCTTGGTTGGCTGATCGGACGGCTGGTCCGAGCCGGTTTCTTGCATGGCGCGTTCACAAACCTTTCCAAGTGCGCTCATATGAGAACAAAATGTCCGGAGACACAGATTCCGCACATACTCACCGGTTATGGTTACGGACATGACTGAGTCTCACCCCCCGCGGATCAGCAAGGCTGTCATTCCCGCAGCAGGCCTTGGCACCCGGTTCCTGCCGGCCACCAAGGCCACCCCCAAGGAGATGCTGCCCGTCGTCGACAAGCCGGCGATCCAGTACGTGGTCGAGGAGGCCGCCTCCGCCGGCCTCGACGACGTCCTCATGATCACGGGCCGCAACAAGCGCCCCCTCGAGGACCACTTCGACCGCAACTACGAGCTGGAGTCGGCCCTTCTGGCCAAGGGCGACGAGGCGAGGCTGGCGAAGGTCCAGGAGTCCAGTGACCTCGCCACCATGCACTACGTGCGCCAGGGCGACCCCAAGGGGCTCGGTCACGCCGTCCTGTGCGCCGCCCCGCACGTCGGCGACGAACCGTTCGCCGTCCTCCTCGGCGACGACCTGATCGACCCGCGCGACCCCCTCCTCGCCCGCATGGTCGAGGTCCAGGAGCGGCACGGCGGCAGTGTCATCGCCCTCATGGAGGTGGCCCCGGAGCAGATCCACCTCTACGGCTGCGCGGCCGTGGACGCCACGGACGAGGGCGACGTCGTCAAGGTGACCGGTCTGGTCGAGAAGCCCGACGCGGCGGACGCCCCCAGCAACTACGCCATCATCGGCCGCTATGTCCTCGACCCTCACGTCTTCGACATACTGCGCACGACCGAGCCGGGCCGCGGCGGTGAGATCCAGCTCACCGACGCCCTCCAGCAGCTCGCGGCCGACGAGAAGGTGGGCGGCCCCGTGCACGGCGTCGTCTTCAAGGGCCGCCGCTATGACACCGGCGACCGGGGCGACTATCTGCGTGCCATTGTCAGACTCGCGTGCGAACGTGAAGACCTGGGCCCGGACTTCCAGGCCTGGCTTCGCAGTTACGTGTCCGAGGAGATGTAGCACTTTGAGCAGCAGCGCGACGACTGAAGTCACCGGCCAGGAACACGTCTGGTCGGTGAGCGAGCACCTGGACGACATCCTCGGATCCGTCCGCCCCTTGGAGCCCATCGAGCTCCAACTCCTCGACGCCCAGGGCTGCGTCCTCGTCGAGGACGTCACGGTGCCCGTCTCGCTGCCGCCCTTCGACAACAGCTCCATGGACGGTTACGCGGTCCGGGTCGCCGACGTCGCGGGCGCGAGCGAGGAGTTCCCCGCCGTCCTGACGGTCATCGGTGACGTGGCCGCCGGCCAGGGCGAGCAGCCAGAAGTCGGCGCCGGACAGGCCGCCCGCATCATGACCGGCGCCCCGCTGCCGCCCGGTGCCGAGGCCGTCGTCCCCGTGGAGTGGACCGACGGAGGCCTCGGCGAAGGCCCCGTCTCCGGGATGCGCGCGCACAGCGGCGCCCCCGAAGGAGCATCCGGCGAGGTCCGCGTCCACCGCCCCGCCGAGGCACGCGCGCACGTGCGGGCGCGTGGCAGCGACGTCCGGGCCGGTGACCGCGCGCTGTCCGCCGGCACGGTCCTCGGCGCCCCGCAGATCGCCCTGCTCGCCGCGATCGGCCGCGGCACGGTCACGGTGCGCCCACGCCCCCGTGTGGTCGTCATGTCCACCGGCAGCGAACTGATCCAGCCCGGCGAGGAGCTGGCCAAGGGGCAGATCTACGACTCCAACAGCTTCGCCCTGACCGCCGCGGCCAGGGACGCCGGAGCGATCGCCTACCGCGTGGGCGCGGTCGCCGACGACGCCGACACACTGCGCTCCACCATCGAGGACCAGCTGATCCGCGCCGACCTCGTCGTCACCACGGGCGGCGTCAGCGTCGGTGCGTACGACGTCGTGAAGGAAGCCCTCTCATCCGTGGGATCCGCCGAGGACGGGGGTGAGGACGGCAGCGGCATCGAGTTCCGCAAGCTCGCCATGCAACCGGGCAAGCCGCAGGGCTTCGGCTCCATCGGCCCCGACCACACCCCGCTGCTCGCGCTCCCGGGCAACCCGGTGTCGTCGTACGTCTCCTTCGAGATCTTCGTGCGTCCCGCGGTGCGCGCCCTGATGGGCCTCCCGGACGTCCACCGGCCCACGGCGCGCGCGGAGCTCACCGCCGACAAGGCGCTGACCTCACCCGCGGGCAAGCGGCAGTTCCTGCGCGGGCAGTACGACGCCGAGGCGGGCGGCGTGCGGCCCGTGGGCGGCGCGGGCTCCCACCTCGTCGCGGCCCTCGCGCACGCGAACGCGCTGATCGTCGTCCCGGAGGACACCACGTCGGTCGAGCCGGGTACGGACGTCGAAGTGGTCCTGCTCGGCTGAAAGGCGCGTCCGCGCGGTACGGTGTCGCGCACATAAGCCCCCTCGCGCCGCACCGCCGGAGGGCCCGGACCGGGAGCGCCACAGCACATGAGTACCGAGCAGCGACTGACGCACATCGACGAAGCGGGCGCCGCCCGCATGGTCGACGTATCCGCGAAGGACGTGACGGCGCGCACCGCCCGCGCCAGTGGCCGCGTCCTGGTCTCGCCCCGCGTGATCGAGCTGCTGCGCGGGGAAGGCGTGCCGAAGGGCGACGCCCTGGCCACCGCGCGGATCGCGGGCATCATGGGTGCCAAGCGCACGCCCGACCTGATCCCGCTCTGCCACCCGCTGGCCGTCTCCGGGGTGAAACTGGACCTGTCCGTGGCGGACGACGCCGTCGAGATCCTCGCCACGGTGAAGACGACGGACCGTACGGGCGTGGAGATGGAGGCGCTCACCGCGGTGAGCGTCGCCGCCCTCACGGTGATCGACATGGTCAAGGCCGTCGACAAGGGCGCGGTCATCACGGACGTCCGCGTCGAGGAGAAGACCGGCGGCAAGTCCGGGGACTGGAGCCGCGAAGGAGCCGGCGCATGACCGCGTACCGCGCACTCGTCGTCACGGCCTCCAACCGCGCGGCCGCCGGGGTCTACGCCGACCGGGGCGGGCCGATCATCGCCGAGGCGCTGTCCGCGCTCGGCTTCGAGGTCGAAGGCCCCCAGGTCGTCCCGGACGGCGACCCCGTCGAGCAGGCCCTGCGCGCCGGAGCCGAAGCCGGGTTCGACGTGATCCTCACCACCGGCGGCACCGGCATCTCGCCCACCGACCGCACCCCCGAGGCGACCCGCGCCGTCATCGACCACGAGGTGCCGGGCATCCCGGAGGCGATCCGCGCCTACGGCAGGGCGAAGATCCCCACGGCCGTGCTCTCCCGCGGCCTGGCCGGGGTCGCGGGGCGCACCCTCATCGTGAACCTGCCCGGCTCCACCGGCGGCGTGCGGGACGGCATCGCCGTCCTGGAGCCCTTGCTCACGCACGCCGTAGAGCAACTCCGGGGCGGCGACCATCCCAGACCCTCCCCCAGTGCCCCAAAGGCCTGGGAGGTACCCCCGGGCGGTGCGAGCTGAACAGCCCTTCCTGGCCCGTCGAGCTGACGGACGGCGATGTCGCCCTCCGTCCGATAAAGATGCGCGACCAGCGGCCCTGGCGTGAGGTCAACCGGCGCAACAGGGACTGGCTGCGCCCCTGGGAGGCGACCATCCCGCCACCCACGCCGAGCGGCCCGGTGGTGCACCGCCCGACGTACCGTCAGATGGTCCGGCATCTGCGCGCCGAGGCGCACGCCGGGCGCATGCTGCCCTTCGTGATCGAGTACCAGGGGCGGCTCGTCGGGCAGTTGACGGTCGCCGGAATCACCTGGGGATCGATGTGCTCGGGCCATGTCGGCTACTGGGTCGACCAGTCGGTCGCGGGCCGCGGCGTGATGCCGACCGCCGTCGCTCTCGCGGTCGACCATTGCTTCCGATCGGTCGGGCTGCACCGTATCGAGGTCTGTATTCGCCCCGAGAACGGGCCGAGTCGCAGGGTCGTGGAGAAACTCGGATTCCGCGAGGAGGGCCTCCGTCCACGTTATCTCCACATCGACGGCGCCTGGCGTGACCACCTTGTCTTCGCGCTCACCGCGGAAGAGGTACCGGAAGGGTTGCTGCGGCGCTGGCACCAGGCACGCCCCCGGAACACCGCGTAAATAGAATAAGTGTTTGAAATTGATCGGTGATCGACCACCTGGGTCCGACTTGGTCCCTCCGAGGCATTAATTTCACGGTCCCGGTGTCCTGTTGATCGCATCAGTCACAAAAAAAGTTCGAGATATCAGCCAGATCGTGCGACACACCGGCGCAATTGGCAGATGGCCTCAAGCAAACCCCTCTACCGTGTGAGGCGTGAGCAGCAGCGGCCTCATCTACGCAGTCATCGTCGGGGCCTGGGCCGCCTACTTGGTGCCGATGTGGCTCCGTAGGCAGGACGAGCTCAATGAAGCCCGTCCGACGGAACGCTTCAGCACCGCCATCCGGCTCCTGTCCGGACGCGCGGGGATGGAGCGCCGGTACGCCAAGGACCTGCAAGCGCGCTCGCCTGAAGAGGAGGAGTCGCGCGACCCGGACAACGCCACCGGCTCGGTGGACGTCCGGGCCTTCGTCGCGCCCCCGCACCGACAGGGCGGCCAGGACGAGCGGCCCGAGCCGCAGGGCAAGGCGCCGGTCAAACCCCAGGCGCAGCAGCCCTCGCCGAGGTCACACACGCAGCAGCCGTCGGCACGGTCCCAGGCGCAGCCCGCGGCGAAGCCCCAGGCGAAGCCCTCCGTGAAGGCCCAGGTGAACCCCTCGGCCGCGGTTCCGGCACAGGCCCCGGCCCCGACCCCGGCCCCGTCCGGAGCCCGGCCCCAGCAGTCGGCCGCCCGGCGGGCCGCGTCGGCGGAAGCCGCCGCGCGCGCCCGGCGCACGAAGGTACTCGCGCGCCGACGGCGTACGACGGTGATGCTGTTCATCGCCTTCACCGCCGGCACGGTCGTCGCCGCCGTCGGAGGGCTCGCGTTCCTCTGGGCGCCCGCGGCGCCCGCCGCGCTCCTCAGCGCGTACATCGTGTATCTGCGGGGCCAGGAGCGGCGCCGCTTCACCTACACCATGGACCGGCGCAGGGCCGAGGTCGCCGCGCAGCGGCTGCGGGAGCGTCAGCCGCGCAGGCGTACGCCGGGCGGCGCGGACGCGGTCGTCGACGAAGCGGAGGAAGGACCGGGCCCCGGGACGGAGACCGGGCTCTCCGCACTCGCCGCCGACCGCCGCGCCCTGGTCGAGCAGACCGACCACGCGGAGTGGGTGGACCAGCAGCGTGAGCGCCAGCGCCGCCCCGGCCACGGCGACAGCTGGGACCCGGTGCCGGTGCCCCTGCCGACATACGTGACCGCGCCGGTCGCCCCGCGGGCCACCGGCGACGTCGACTTGGGCGCACCCGACGCCTGGAGCTCCGCGCGGTCGAGTTCCGTGGAGCCCACGGCCGACGAGGCGCGGGGCGAGGCGGACGCGAGCGGATACCCCGACTACGCCGAGGACGCGGAAGCCGCCGAGGGCGGCGAGGGCGCCGAGGGTATGGACGCGGGGGGTGGCCGCAGCGACGCACGGCGGGCCGCGTCCGCGCGCAGGGCCCGGGAACGCGGGCGCACGCCCCTCTTCGATCAGTACGACGACGGGGAGCGGCCGCGGGCCGCCAACGAGTGAGGCCTGACCAGCGAGGGACCGGTCAGGAACGGATTTCCGAGCACCCGGATCGGGATGCTAGAGTTTCACTCGTTGCAAGGGCCTGTGGCGCAGTCTGGTAGCGCACCTCGTTCGCATCGAGGGGGTCTGGGGTTCAAATCCCCACAGGTCCACTGCACATGAGATCCCGTCCAGTTCATCGAACTGGGCGGGATCTTTGCTGTGCCTCAGAAGTGAAGCGCCGGCAACTACAGCGGCTTCGCGAAGCAGCGGCTCGAGTTCTCGAAGCGGTAGTGGCCGAACTTCGTGGGGGCCGGGGTGTAGCCGGTAGAGGTGTAGAGAGCTATGGCCTCCGGCTGCTTCGTGCCCGTCTCCAGGACCATGCGCGTACGCCCGGCCGCCCTGGCGTCGTCCTCCAGGGCCGCGAGTATGCGCCGGGCCAGGCCGAGACCGCGGGCCTCCGGGGTGACGTACATGCGCTTGATCTCGGCGTCGCCGTCCGCGTACCCCTCGTCGTTCTTCTCGTGGCCGCGCCAGCCGCCGGTGGCCACGGGGGTGCCGTTCTCGTCGTACGCGAGGAGATACAGACCGCGCGGGGCGGTGAACATGGCCGGGTCGAGGGGTGTGATGTCGCCCTCGTCGCCGTACCGCTCCGCGTATTCGAGCTGGACGCGGTCGTTGAGCATGACCGCGTCGGGGTGGTCGAAGGGGGTGGGGCGCAGCTCGATGAAGGTCCGCTGCGACAGTGACTGGATACTCATGCGAATCATCGTACTTCTATGCGGTGGGGTGTGGGTATCCATTAGTGGGGTGCGGGCATCCATTTAGTGTGCCGGTATCGTTCCCGGATGCTCCAAGTGACCAGTGTGAATGTGAACGGGCTGCGCGCCGCCGCGAAGAAGGGCTTCGTCGAGTGGCTCGCGGACACCTCGGCCGACGTGCTCTGCCTCCAGGAGGTGCGGGCCGAGCCTCAGCAGCTGCCGGACGAGGTGCGCGGGCCCGAGGGCTGGCACGTCGTGCACGCGCCGGCCGCCGCCAAGGGGCGGGCGGGCGTCTCCCTCTATACGCGCCGTGAGCCCGATCGCGTACAGGTCGGATTCGGGTCGCAGGAGTTCGACGGCAGCGGGCGTTACGTCGAGGCCGATCTGCCCGGCGTCACGGTCGCGAGCCTGTATCTGCCCTCGGGCGAGGTCGGCACGGAGCGGCAGGACGAGAAGGTCCGCTTCATGGGCGAGTTCCTCGTCTACTTGAAGGGCCTCAAGCAGCGGGCGGCCGCCGAGGGGCGGCAGGTCGTGGTCTGCGGCGACTGGAACATCGCGCACCAGGAGGCCGACCTCAAGAACTGGAAGGGCAACAAGAAGAACTCGGGGTTCCTGCCCGAGGAGCGTGCCTGGCTCAGTGAGGTCTTCGAGGGGGACGCCGGATACGTCGATGTGGTGCGGGCGCTGCACCCCGACGTCGAGGGCCCCTACTCCTGGTGGTCCTACCGAGGGCGCGCCTTCGACAATGACACGGGTTGGCGCATTGACTACCACGTGGCGACGCCGGGCCTCGCGGAGCGCGCGGTCAAGGCTTTCGTGGAGCGGGCGGCCAGTCATGAGCAGCGGTGGTCGGACCACGCACCCGTCACGGTGGTCTACGACATGTGATGCCGCGCGGCGCCATGGCATGTTGCGAGCGCGTACCTGACAATGACTCGACTGCCTCAACTGCCAGCCGTGTGGGGAGACTTCATGTCCGGTAAGTCGAGTCCGTCTCGTCGGGGTGTGCTGCTCGGTGCTCTGGGTGCGGGGGTCGGGGCGGGGCTGCCGGTGGTGGCCGCGTCACCCGCCGTGGGCGTGTCACCCGCCGTGGCGGCCGGAGCGGGCGGAGCCGACGGAGGGATTCCTCGGGGTACGCCGCCCGTGCTGCTCACGGAGCAGGCGACCCGGCGGATCCTCGTGCTCGACCCGAGGCGCAGGGTCTGGGACCCCGAGGAGAATCCGTCCGTCGTGCGGTGGGCGTTCTCGCCCCTGGAGCACTCGGGGTACAAGGACCTCCGGCCGGAGGACAGCTGGGTGTATCCGAGCGAGTCGAAGGTGCGCAGACACAAGAAGCGTACGTACGTCCTGACCACCGCCTCCTTCGGCTTCGTCGCCGTCGTCGACCACCCCTCGGGCAAGCGCTACTGGGGCGCGGCGATCGGACCGGGCGACGACCTCTTCAATCCGCACAGTGCCGAAATCCTGCCGGACGGCAACGTGGCGGTGGCGTGCAGCACGGGTGCGCTGGTCAGGCTGTACGCGGCGTCACAGGGGCCGCGCGCCTCGCGGTTCGCCGAGGCGGAACTGAAGGGTGCGCACGGGCTGCACTGGGACGGTGAGCGCGAGGTCCTGTGGGCCATAGGGGACGATGAGTTGGTGACGTATGCCGTGGGTGGCACGCGGGCACGGCCCACGCTGACGCGGCGGTTCTCGATCGGGCTGCCGGTCGGTACGCCGGGCAGGACCCCCGGCGGCCACGACCTCTTCCCCGTGGCCGGGCGGGCCGGGCGGCTGTGGGTGACGACGAACGCGGCCGTCTTCCAGTACGACATCCGGGGTGAGGTCTTCGTGCGGGACTTCGCCGGGGCCGGGGAGATCTCCCGGAAGTCGGTGAAGGGGGTCGGCGATGATCCGGGTACGGGGCAGGTCATCTCCACCGTGCCGGAGGGTGGGCTCGAGGAGAGCTGGTGGACCACGAAGGTGAGTGTCCATCGGCCTGCCGGGGAGTATGAGTTGGTCAACGGCGGGATTTACAAGGCGCGTTGGTTCTTGCCGAGGTAGGGAGTGCTCGGAGGTCCGGGCGGGCCGTCTACTTCAAACGGCGGTCCAAGGCCATCGACAGTTCCGCCTCCACCACGCTCTTCGCCAGTGGGCGCAGGCGGTCGATGCTGACGGTGCCCGCTTCGTCGGGTGTATGGGTGCGGATGACCGTGATGAACAACTCGGCCAGTGCGTCCGCGTGTTCGCGTACGCGCTGGCCCGCCTCCAGGACCGCCGCCAGGGGGATGCCTTCGCGGACCAGGGCCGATGAGACGTCCAGGAGGCGGCGGCTCACGTGGACGATCTCCTCGCCGTCCGTGCCCAGGTAGCCGAGGTCCAGGGCCGCGGCGAGGTTCTCGGGGGTGACCTCGCCCGCGAAGTGGTCGGCCAGTTCCTCGGGGGTGAGGCGGACCGGGGTCTCCTCGGTGGGTGCGCCGATGCCCAGGAGTTCGCCGACGTCGCGGCCGTTCTCGAAGGCCTCCGCGAGTTCCGCGATGCCGCTCAGGGTGTGTCCGCGCTCCAGGAGGGCGGCGATCGTGCGGAGTCTGGCCAGGTGATGGTCGTCGTACCAGGCGATGCGGCCCTCGCGGCGGGGCGGTGGGATCAGGCCGCGCTCACGGTAGAAGCGCACGGTGCGCACCGTGATGCCGGCCGCCTTGGCCAGCTCCTCCATGCGGTACTCGCGTGTCTCTGCCACGGCAGCAGCCTATGCGGTGCCGGATCGCGCGGGTGTTCTACCGGCGGTAACTCAAGGCGCCAGACCCCTACCCATCAGTACGCGGCTGTTCTACTCTCCCAATTGCGCCAGTGGACACTGGCAGAGTCGTGAAGCAGTTCGGGAGGCGGCGGCATGACCGAGGACGAGCGCCAGCAGGAGCGCGAGCAGGGGTGTGAGAAGGGGCGCGCCCGCGAGCATGTGCGGGTGGCGGTGATCGGGTCGGGGTTCGGCGGGCTCGGTGCCGCGGTCCGGCTGCGCCGCGAAGGCATCACCGACTTCGTCGTCCTGGAGCGGGCCGACGCCGTGGGCGGCACCTGGCGGGACAACAGCTATCCGGGCTGTGCGTGCGACGTTCCCTCGCATCTGTACTCGTTCTCCTTCGCGCCCAACCCCGACTGGCCGCGCACCTTCTCCGGCCAGGAGAAGATCCAGGAGTACCTGGAGCAGGTCGCCGACACCTTCCGCCTGCGCTCGCACATCCGCCTGAACACCGAGGTCACGCAGCTGCGCTGGGACGCGGAGGAGCTGTGGTGGGAGGTCGAGACCAGCAACGGCACGCTCACCGCGGATGTCGTCGTCTCCGCCACCGGCCCGCTCTCCGACCCCAAGCTCCCGGACATCCCCGGCCTCGACACCTTCGAGGGCAAGGTCTTCCACTCCGCGCGCTGGGACCACGACTACGACCTGCGCGGCAAGCGCGTCGCGATGATCGGCACCGGTGCCTCCGCCATCCAGATCGTGCCCGCCATCCAGCGCGAGGTCGGCAGGCTGACCCTCTTCCAGCGCACCCCGCCCTGGGTGATGCCGCGCATGGACCGCGCCATCAGCAAGGCCGAGCGCTGGCTGCACCGTCAGCTGCCGTTCACCACGCAGGCCCGGCGCGGCATCCTGTGGGGCATCCGGGAGTTGCAGGTCCAGGCGTTCACCAAGCGGCCGAACGAGCTCGGCGCGGTCGAGCAGCTCGCCAAGCGGAACATCGCCCGTGCCATCAAGGACCGGTCGCTGCGGGCCAAGCTGACACCCTCGTACCGCATCGGCTGCAAGCGGATCCTGCTCTCCAACACCTACTACCCGGCGCTCGCGCAGCCCAATGTCGACGTCGTCGCCAGTGGGCTCAGCGAGGTGCGCGGCAACACCGTCGTCGCCGCGGACGGCACCGAGACCGAGGTCGACGCGATCATCTTCGGCACGGGATTCCACGTGACGGACATGCCGATCGCCAACCGTGTGGTGGGTCCCGACGGCGTGACGATGATGGAGACCTGGAAGGACGGGATGAAGTCGCTGCGCGGCGCGACCGCGGCGGGCTTCCCCAACTTCATGACGGTCATCGGACCGAACACCGGCCTCGGCAACTCCTCGATGATCCTGATGATCGAGTCCCAGCTGAACTATCTCGCCGACTACATGCGGCAGTTGACGCTGCTGGCTCCCCCCGGACGCGGCGACCGGGCCGCGCTCGCCGCGCGGGCGAGTGCCGTGGACGCCTGGAACGTCAAGGTGCAGGAGCGCATGAAGCGCACCGTGTGGAACACGGGCGGCTGCAACAGCTGGTACCTCGACGAGAACGGCGTGAACACGACGATCTGGCCGGGCACGACGAGCGAGTTCCGGGGCGCCACGCGCCGGGTCGATCTCGCCGAGTACGAGGTGGTGCGACCGCCGAGGACGGACGTGGGCGCGCCGCTGAAGCCCCGTACGGAGAAGAAGGTCGAGGCAGGGGCATGAGCAGGCTGACGCATGTGACGAGCGGTCCGTTCGCGCCGCCCGCCGCGGCGCCGCCCGCCGCGGCGCGGGAGCTGACCGTCGTGTCGGCGGACGGCGCGCGGCTGCACGCCGAGGTGCACGGCCCCGAGGGCGCGCCCGCGGTGGTGCTCGCGCACGGGTGGACCTGTTCGACCGCCTTCTGGGCGGCGCAGATACGTGACCTCGCCGTCGACCACCGGGTGATCGTGTACGACCAGCGGGGACACGGGCGCAGTGCCGCGCCGGACGGGGTCGAGGGGTACAGCACCACCGCCCTCGCCGACGACCTGGAGGCGGTGCTCGCGGCGACTCTCGCGCCGGGGGAACGGGCCGTGCTCGCCGGGCACTCCATGGGCGGCATGACGATCATGGCCGCGAGTACGCGTCCGGCGCTGCGGGAACACGCGGCCGCCGCTCTGCTGTGCAGCACGGGCAGCGCGCGGCTCGTCGCCGAGTCGACCGTGGTGCCGATGCGGGCCGGGTGGCTGCGGACACGGCTGACGCGGTCGGTGCTCGGGGCCAAGGCGCCGCTCGGGCCCGTGACGCCGATGGCCCGCCGGCTCCTCAAGTACGCCACGATGGGCGCCGGTTCGCCCCCGGAACGGGTCGAGGTGTGCGCGCGGATCGTGCACGGATGCCCGCGGGTGGTGCGCTACCGCTGGTCGCACGTGCTTGACGAGGTCGCACTCGACACGGGCGTACTGGAACTGAACGTGCCCACCGCGGTCATCGCGGGCACCTGCGACCGGATGACGCCCATCGCGCACGCGCGGCGACTCGCGGGGATGCTGCCGGACTCGCTCGGTCTCACCGAGCTTCCCGGTATCGGGCACATGACGCCGGTCGAGGCGCCGGAGGCGGTCACCGCGGGGATCAGGGGCCTCGTGAAGAAGTACGTACGGGCGAACGAGCAGCAGGTGCACGGGCTTGAGGGGAGCAGCGCATGAGCAAGGTCAGCCTGGAGGGTCAGGTCGCGGTCGTCACCGGGGCGGCGCGGGGAGTGGGGGAGCTGCTCGCGCGCAAGCTCTCGGCGCGGGGTGCGAAGCTCGCGCTGATCGGCCTGGAGCCGGACGAACTGAAGCAGGTGGCGGGGCGGCTGCACACCGAGGCGGAGGCCTGGCACGCGGACGTCACGGATCACGCCGCGATGGCCCGGGTCGCCCAGGAGGTCAAGGAGCGGTTCGGGAAGGTCGACATCGTCGTCGCCAACGCGGGCGTCGCCAACGGAGGGCCGTTCGTCGAGTCCGACCCCGACGCGTGGCGCCGGGTGATCGAGGTCAACCTCATCGGCAGCGCGGTGACGGGGCGGGCGTTCCTGCCCGTCCTGATGGAGAGCCGGGGCTATCTCCTCCAGATCGCCTCGCTGGCGGCGATCACGCCGGCGCCGATGATGACGGCGTACTGCGCGTCGAAGTCGGGCGTCGAGGCGTACGCGCACTGTCTGCGGGCCGAGGTCGGCTACAAGGGCGTGAAGGTGGGCGTCGGCTACCTGTCCTGGACGGACACGGACATGGTGCGGGGCGCGGATCAGGACGACGTGATGCGGGAGTTGCGGCAGCGCCTGCCGTGGCCGGCCGGCAAGACGTACCCGCTGGGTCCGGCCGTCGACCGGATCGTGGCCGGGATCGAGCGCCGGTCGAGCCACGTGTACGCGCAGTGGTGGCTGCGGGGGATGCAGGGCATCAGGGGCTACCTGCCCGGCGTCATCGGCTCGGTCGGCCAGCGAGAGATGCGGCGGTTCGAACCCCGGCTGGGGTCGGTCTCCACGGGGCTCGTGGGGGCGGGGGGCTCCGCCGACGAACAGGCCCGTGACGAACAGGCCCGTACCGCGCGGTAGTCAGGCAATGGTGAGGCCCACCCGGCACCCCGGGTGGGCCTCACCGTCAAAACAGCCAAAGCTCGGCGCCGCGTCAGGCGTCGTAGTCCTGGTTGAACTTGTCCTGCTGCTCCTGCGCGGCCTTCTGGGCCTCGTCCCTGCCCTGTGAGCTGCGCTCGCTCGCCTCGTCCCTGCCCTGCGAGGCGCGCTCGCCCGCCTCGTCCTTCTTGTCGCCCATCGCGTCCTTCGCCTTGCCGGCGAGGTCGTTCGCCTTGTCCTGGAACTGGTCCTTGATGCCCATGCGGGTTCACTCCTAGGGGTGAGGTTGGAGGGGCCTCGACCAGACTTGCATGGAGGTATATACCTCGCATTTCGATCAGTTACGGGAAGTGACGTGACGGGAAGTGACGGGTCACGTGAGGGAGGCCGCGCTACCCCCGCGGCGGCAGCTTCGGCCGCCGCCTGTCCGGCACGTCGTCCATGCCCGGCGGCTCAGCCGCCGACTGCTGTTCCAGGAGGTCCAGCGCCACCCGCACCGCGTCGTCGAGCTGCGCGTGCCGCCCCTCCGCCCAGTCCAGCGGCGTCCGCAGCACCTCCAGGTCAGGGGCCACGCCGTGGTTCTCCACGGACCAGCCGTACTCGTCGAACCACCCCGCGTTCATCGGCACCGTGATGACCGTCCCGTCACCGAGGACGTGCCGCCCGGTCATCCCCACCACGCCGCCCCACGTGCGCTGGCCCACCACGGGGCCGAGGCCGAGGAGTTTGAAGGCCGCCGTGATCATGTCGCCGTCGGATGATGTCGCCTCGTCGGCCAGGGCCACCACGGGGCCTCGGGGCGCGTTCGACGCGTACGACACCGGCTCGGCGTTCCGTGTCAGGTCCCAGCCCAGGATCTTCCGCGTCAGCTTCTCCACCACCAGCTCGCTGATGTGCCCGCCCGCGTTGCCGCGCACGTCCACGATCAGGGCCGGGCGGGAGACCTCCAGGCGCAGGTCCCGGTTGAACTGCGCCCACCCGGAACCGCCCATGTCGGGGATGTGCAGGTAGCCGCACTTGCCCCCGCTCAACTCCCGGACGACGTCACGCCGTTTGGCCACCCAGTCCTGGTAGCGCAGGGGGCGTTCGTTGATGAGGGGGACGATCGCCACCCTCCGCGGCCTGCCCTCCTTCTCCGCCGGCTGGAACGTCAGCTCCACCGTCGTGCCGCCCGCCGCCGAGAGCAGCGGGAAGGGGCCCGCCACCGGGTCCACCGGGCGGCCGTCGATGTGCGTGAGGATCGCGCCCTCGCGGATGCCCGCGCCCGCGAGCGGCGAGCGCGCCTTGGAGTCGGAGGAGTCGCCGGGCAGAATCCGTTTGATCATCCAATGGCCGTCCCGGCAGACCAGGTTGGCGCCCAGCAGGCCCATCGCCCGCTGATAGTGCGGCGGCCCTTCGTTGCGGCGGGCGGCGGAGACGTACGCATGTGACGTGCCGAGCTCGCCCAGGACCTCGCGGAGCAGGTCCGCGAACTCGTCGGGGGACGCGACCCGTTCCACCAGCGGCCGGTACTGGTCCAGGATCGCGGGCCAGTCGATGCCGCACATGTGCGGCTCCCAGAAGTAGGCCCGGATGAGGCGGCCCGCCTCGTCGTAGGCCTGGCGCCACTCGGCGGCCGGGTCGACCTCGTGCAGGATGCGGCGCAGATCGATCCAGACGATCGTGTCGCTGTCGCCGGACTCCGTCGAGGGGACCGCGCGCAGCTCGTCATCGTCGACCACCACGAGCCGCGTGCCGTCGCCGCTGAGCGCGAACCAGTCGAGGTTGCCGACCAGTTCGGACTTCTTCCCCTTGGTGATGTCGAAGTACTCCAGGGTGGGGCGCCCTGAGGTGTCCGAGGGATTGACGAACGTCTCGCCGAGCGCGCCCGAGATCGGCCAGCGCAACCAGACGAGACCGCCGCCGCTGACGGGTTTGAGCGCCGAGTACTTGGACGCCGAGACCGGGAACGGCGTCACCCTGCTCTCCAGGCCCTCGACCTCCACGAGGGCCGACCCGGCCGGCGAGAGGCCGTCGGCCGGGTCGAGCCCGCCCGCCGCCGGGCGGCCGTCGGGGGAGAGCGCGAAGGGGGACGGGGTCGCCGACGACAGGGGGACCAGGTAGGGGCGGCAGCCGAGCGGGAAGGACAGGTCGCCGGTGTGCACGTCGTAGACGGGGTCGAAGCCGCGCCAGGACAGGAAGGCCAGATAGCGGCCGTCGCTGGTGAAGACCGGATTCTCGTCCTCGAAGCGGCCGTTGGTGACGTCCACGATGATGCGGCGGCCCGGCCCTTCGATGCGGGCCATCTTGATGTGGCGCAGCGACCGGCCGATGCCGGGATGGGACCAGGTCAGCCACGCCCCGTCCGGGGAGAACGCCAGATCCCGCACCGGGCCGTTGACGGAGCGGATCAGCTCCGTGACCTCGCCCTCGGACTCCTCGGAGGCATCCACGAGGAGCAGCCGCCCGTCGTTCGAGGCGATCGCGAGCCGCTCGCCCTCCGGGTCGGAGATCAGTTCGAGGACTCGGCCCAGCTTTCCCTGCGCGAGCCTGCGCGGCGCGCGGTCGCCGCTGGCGCGCGGCAGATAGGCGATCTCGACGGCGTCCTCGCCCTCGGCGTCGGTGACGTAGGCGACCTGCCCGCCCTTGCCGAGCATCTCCGGGAGCCGGACGCGAACGCCCGGGGTGTCGATGATGGTGCGGGCGGGGCCGTCCCGGTGCGTGAGCCAGTACAGGCTGCCGCGTACGACGACGGCGCTCGCCCGGCCCGTCGTGTCCACGGAGAGCGAGTCGAGGTGCTGCGCGGCCGGCACCTGATAGATCCGCCGTCCGGCACGCGGCCCGCCCAGGCGCACGTCGAGCCGGCGCGGCTCGGAGTCGGCGGACAGGTCGTCCACCAGCCAGACGTCGCCCGCGCACTGGTAGACGACGCGCGAGCCGTCGCTGGCGGCGTGCCGGGCGTAGAAGGCGTCGTGATCGGTGTGCCGTCGCAGGTCGGAGCCGTCCGGCAGACAGGAGTAGAGGTTGCCGACGCCCTCGTGGTCGGAGAGGAAGGCGATCCTGCCGTCCACGAACATCGGGGCGTCCAGGTGCCCGTCGAGGTCGGGCAGGATCTGCTCGCCGTGCACCCACAGGCGGCCCGTGGCCCCGCCCCGGTAGCGCTTCCACGCGGCGGGCTCGTGCGGCGGCTTCCCGGTCAGGAGGAGCGTCTTGCGTTCGCCGTCGATGTCGTTGACCGCGATGTCGTACACAGGGCCCCAGGGCAGCTTGCCGCCGGGTGAGCCGTCGGTCGGCACGCTGTAGGCCCAGCAGAAGTACGAGAAGGGCTGGCCGTGCGAGGAGACGGCGAGGATGTCGCCGTCGGGGGACCAGCCGCAGACCCGGGTGTCCGTGCTGCCCCAGTAGGTGAGGCGCCGGGCCGGGCCGCCGTCGACCGGGGCGAGATGGATCTCCGGGTCGAGGCTGCGCCATGTCGTGAACGCGATGTGGCGGCCGTCCGGCGAGAAGCGCGGATGGCTCACCTTGGTCCGGTCGACGGTCACCCGCCAGGCCCGGCCCGCGGGTGCGCTGTCCGGGCTCAGCGGTGCCACCCAGAGATCGTCCTCGGCCGCGAAACAGAGGCGGTCGCCGCTGAGGTGCGGAAATCGCAGGTAGGCGTGGTCAGCATGGGCTTCATCGCGCGCGTCGGTCACTTCACCATGCTTTTCCGGTGCGCAGGCCCCGGCAACTCGTACATGAGGTCAATGACTCGTACATGGGGTCGAACAGGTGCTGACGCGCCGCGTGATGCAGCACACGTACGAAACCGTTTCGTTTCGTTAAGCCTCCGGGTAGAGTCATGGCGTACGCAACAGTGCTGAACGGGAGCGGAGGGATCATGGCTGAGGCGGCAACGGTGCGGCGCAGCCGGATCACGCCCGAGCGCGAGGCCGAGCTCTACGCGGCCGTGCTCGACCTGCTCCGCGAAGTCGGGTACGAAGCGCTCACGATGGACGCCGTCGCGGCCCGCACGAAATCCAGCAAGGCCACCCTCTACCGCCAGTGGGGGAGCAAGCCCGAGCTGATCGCCAGGGCGCTGCGGCACAACAAGCCGGTGTCCATCGAGGACATCGACACGGGGTCCCTGCGCGGCGACCTGCTTGAGACCGCGAACCGTTCGGACGACTGCCAGATGGAGCGGGACGCCGCGCTGATGCGTGGTTTGTTCCACGCCATCCACGGGAACCCCGAACTCCACCAGGCGCTACGGCAGTTGCTCATCGAGCCGGAGATCACCGGCCTGAACGCGCTGCTGCGCAGGGCTGTCGAGCGGGGCGAAGTGGCCCCGGACAACCCGGCGTTGGGTTACGTCATCCACATGATGGTCGGCGGCTTCGTCGCCCGTGACCTGATCGAGGACCGCACGGTCGACCGTGAGTTCCTCCGTTCCTACATCGACGCCGTGATCCTCCCCGCTCTCGGCGTCTGACCCAGCCCCCTCACAAGTTCACCCCTTCCACCTGACGCGACCGCTCACGTCGTCGGGCTGATCCCCCCTGCCCTGTAGACACCACGACCTGACCGGGAGTACGCCTCCGTGGCCACTTTCCTCTACAAACTAGGCCGACTCGCTTTCCGGCGACGGCACTTCGTCGCCCTGATATGGGTGGCGCTCCTGACGCTCGCCGGAGTCGGCGCCGCGTCCGCGCCCACCGCCGCCTCCAGCTCCTTCTCCATTCCGGGCACGGAGGCCCAGAAGGCCTTCGACCTGCTCGAAGAGCGTGCGCCCGAAGCCAGTGCCGACGGGGCGAGCGCCCGCGTCGTCTTCAAGGCGCCGGACGGCGAGAAGGTCACCGACCCGGGCAACAAGGCCGAGATCGAGAAGACCGTCGCCGCCCTCAAGTCCGGTTCGGACGAGGTCGCGAGGGCCGACAGCCCCTTCCGGACCAAGACGGTCAGCAAGGACGGCTCCACGGCGTACGCCTCGGTCTCGTACAAGGTCACCTCGATGGAGCTGACCGACGACAGCCGTGACGCCCTTGAGAAGACCACCGACCAGGCGCGGGAGTCCGGGCTCACGGTCGAGGTCGGTGGCGACGCGCTGCAGGCGATGCCCGAGACCGGGGCCACCGAGATCATCGGCATCGCGGTCGCGGCCGTCGTCCTCGTCATCACCTTCGGCTCGCTGATCGCGGCGGGTCTTCCCCTGCTGACCGCGCTGATCGGCGTGGGCATCGGCGTCTCCTCGATCACCGCGCTCGCCAGCGCGCTCGACCTGGGGACGACCACCTCCACGCTCGCCATGATGATCGGCCTCGCGGTCGGCATCGACTACGCGCTCTTCATCGTCTCCCGCTACCGCGGCGAACTCGCCGACGGACGGGACCGCGAGGAGGCGGCGGGCCGTGCCGTGGGGACCGCAGGATCGGCCGTGGTCTTCGCCGGACTCACCGTGGTCATCGCGCTTGTCGGCCTCGCCGTGGTGAACATCCCGATGCTCACCAAGATGGGCTTCGCGGCGGCCGGCACGGTGGTCATCGCCGTGCTCATCGCGCTCACCCTGATTCCGGCGCTGCTCGGTTACGCGGGCAAGAAGGTCAAGCCCACGGGCGAGAAGAGCAAGGTGCTCGGCGGCGGCAGGAAGAAGGCCGCGGCCGAGGGCACCGAGGGCGGTGCGGAGCCGAAGAGCAACCTCGGCACGCGCTGGGCACGCTTCGTCGTCCGCCGCCCCCTGACCGTCCTGCTGGTCGGCGTCATCGGTCTCGGCGCCGCCGCGCTGCCGGTCTCCTCGCTCGAACTGGGCCTGCCGGACGACGGTTCGCAGCCGACGTCCACGACTCAGCGCAAGGCGTACGACCTGGTCTCCGACGGATTCGGCCCCGGTTTCAACGGCCCGCTGATGACGGTCGCCGACCTCAAGGGGAGCGACGACCCGAAGGCCGCGGCCGGTGAGATCACCAAGACGATCTCCGGGCTCGACGACGTCCTCTCGGTCGCGCCGCCGACGGTCAACAAGGCGGGCGACACGGCGATCATCAGCGTCGTCCCGTCCTCCAAGCCCAGCGGCATCGAGACCGAGAACCTCGTGCACGCGATCCGTGACGCGGGCGCCGACATCAAGTCCGACACCGGCGCGAGCGTCATGGTCACCGGCACGACGGCCATGAACATCGACGTCTCACAGAAGCTGAACGACGCCCTGCTGCCCTACCTGGCACTCGTCGTCGGTCTCGCCTTCCTCCTCCTGATCGTCGTCTTCCGCTCCATCCTGGTCCCGCTCAAGGCGGCACTCGGCTTCCTGCTCTCGGTCCTCGCGGCCCTGGGCGCGGTCGTCGCGGTCTTCCAGTGGGGCTGGCTCGGCTCGCTCTTCGGTGTCGAGCAGACCGGCCCGATCATGAGCATGATGCCGATCTTCATGGTGGGCGTCGTCTTCGGCCTCGCGATGGATTACGAGGTGTTCCTCGTGACGCGCATGCGAGAGGCGTACGTCCACGGGGAGCGGCCGGGCCAGGCGATCGTGACCGGCTTCCGGCACGGGGCACGCGTGGTCTCGGCGGCGGCGGTCATCATGATCGCGGTCTTCGCCGGCTTCATCGGCTCCGGCGAGCAGATGGTGAAGATGATCGGCTTCGGCCTCGCGATCGCCGTCTTCTTCGACGCGTTCATCGTCCGCATGGCGCTGGTCCCGGCGGTTCTCGCGCTGCTCGGCAAGAAGGCGTGGTGGCTGCCGAGGTGGCTGGACCGCGCGCTGCCGAACGTGGACGTCGAGGGCGAGGGCCTGCGCACGGCCGCCGAGAAGGACGCCGACCGCGCTCAGGACACCGACCGGGAGCCGGCCAGGGTCTGAGCGGGGGCGAGCACACCGCGCTGGGGCGTCAGCTACGACGCCTCAGTGCGGGACGGGGCCGTCTCAGTGCGGGACGGGGGCCGTCGCGTACGTGCGGCGCAGGAAGCGGATGAGCGCCGAAGCCTCGAACTGCACGACTGCCACGCCCTGCGCCGAGTGGAACTCCATGACCGTCTGGACCCGTCCACAGGGCCAGATGTGTACGTCGCCGCTGGTGGCCGGGGCCCGCAGGCCCTGTTCGAGCAGCTGCCTGGCGATGGTCCACTCGTGTGAACCCTCGTAAGACCCAGGGAGGCCGATCCGCACCGAGAGCGGGTCGGCCTCCGGGTCGTACCGGAGGACGGCGGGGACGGCGAGCTGGTCGTCAGGGGAGTCCGTGACGACGTGGGCACGTGCGAACTGTTCTACTGCGGGCATCGCCGAACTCCTCACCGTCACGCTCTTCATCACGCGCCTTCTGCCCTCTAATGTCCCATATATTGCGATTCTTGCTCCAGGTGTGACCGGGATAACTGGGTAGTCAGCGCTCTTGCAAACCGTTCGCAACAGAGCACTATCATTGAACGGTTCGCGAGCGATCCGCTCTGCCTCTCCTCTTCCTGTCCTGCCCAGGAGCGCGCGCATGCATGTCCCCGACGGATTCATCAACGCACCCGTCTCCGCCGCCACCGGGATCATCGCCGCCGGAGCGGTCGCGGTCAGCCTCCGCGGCGCACGGCGCGAGCTGGACGAGCGGACGGCGCCGCTGGCCGGACTCGTGGCCGCGTTCATCTTCGCCGTGCAGATGCTGAACTTCCCGGTCGCCGCCGGGACCAGCGGACATCTGCTCGGTGGGGCGCTCGCCGCGATACTCGTCGGCCCCTACACGGGCGTCCTGTGCGTGTCCGTCGTCCTGCTGATGCAGGGCCTCCTCTTCGCCGACGGCGGCCTGACCGCGCTCGGCGTGAACATCACGGACATGGCCGTCGTCACGACCGTCGTGGCCTATCTCACCTTCCGCGGCCTGGTGAAGGTGCTCCCGCGCACCCGCCGCTCCATCACCGCCTCCGCCTTCGTCGCCGCGCTGATCTCCGTGCCCGCCGCCGCGCTCGCCTTCACCTTCCTCTACGCGCTCGGCGGCACGACCGACGTCTCCATCGGCAAGGTCGCCACGGCCATGGTCGGCGTGCACATCCTCATCGGCATCGGCGAGGCCGCCATCACCGCACTCACGGTCGGCGCGGTCGTCGCCGTCCGCCCCGACCTCGTGTACGGCGCCCGCGGCCTGACCCAGAAGCTCAAGCTCCGCGTCGGCGGCGAACTGGTCGACGCCCCCGCGGCCGAGGAGCCCGCCCCCGTCGCCGCGGCGCGCTCGCACCGCAAGGTGTGGATCGCGGGCCTGGTCACCTCCCTCGTCCTCGCGGGCTTCGTCAGCTTCTACGCCTCCGCGAACCCCGACGGCCTGGAGAAGGTCGCCGCCGACAAGGGAATCGACAAGAAGGCCGAGGAGCACGCCACCTCGGACTCCCCGCTCGCCGACTACGGCGTCAAGGACATCACCGACACCCGCCTCTCCGGCGGCCTCGCGGGCGTGATCGGCGTCGGCGTCACGATCGTCGCGGGCTCGGCGGTCTTCTGGGCGCTGCGGCGTCGCCGTACGACGGACACGGACCCCGCGTCCACAGCCTCGGTCTCCTCCTCCGCCTCCGCCTCCGAGAACACCTGACATGGGCGCGGGCCACGCCCACCGGCTCTACCGGCACGGCCACTCACCCGTCCACGCCCTGCCCCCGCACACCAAACTGGCGGCGGTCTTCTGCTTCGTGCTCGTCGTGGTCTCCACACCGCGCGAGGCGATGTGGGCCTTCGGCCTGTACGCGCTGCTGCTCGGCGCGGTGGCCTACGCCTCCCGCGTCCCGCTCCCGTTCCTCCTGAAGCGGCTGCTCATCGAGGTCCCGTTCGTGGCGTTCGCGGTGCTCATGCCGTTCGTGGCGGAGGGCGAGCGAGTCGACGTACTGGGCATGTCCCTGAGCGTGAACGGCCTCTGGGGCGCCTGGAACGTCCTGGCCAAGGGCACGCTGGGCGTCGCCGCCTCCGTGCTGCTCGCCTCCACCACCGAACTGCGCTCGCTGCTCCTCGGCCTCCAGCGCCTGAAGCTGCCGCCGCTGCTCGTCCAGATCGCCTCGTTCATGATCCGGTACGGCGACGTGATCACGGACGAGATGCGCCGCATGAAGATCGCGCGTGAGTCCCGCGGATTCGAGGCGCGGGGCGTACGGCAGTGGGGCGTCCTCGCGAAATCCGCCGGCGCGCTCTTCATCCGCTCGTACGAGAGGGGCGAGCGGGTGCACCTGGCCATGGTCAGCCGGGGCTACGCCGGTGCGATGCCGGTGATCGACGAGGTCACCGCCTCGCGCGCACAGTGGACGTACGCCTTCGCCCTGCCGGGCGCCGCTCTTGTCGTCTGCCTGCTGGGATGGACCCTGTGACCGCTGCACCCTCTCTCGAAGTGGCCGGACTGGCCTTCGCCTACCCCGACGGGCACCAGGCGCTGTTCGGCGTCGACATGACGGTCGGCCGCGGCGAGCGAGTCGCACTGCTCGGCCCCAACGGCGCGGGCAAGACGACGCTCGTCCTGCATCTGAACGGCATCCTGACGGGCGGCGCGGGCACGGTCACCGTCGCGGGCCTTCCGGTCGGCAAGAAGCACATGGCGGAGATCAGGCGCCGCGTCGGCATCGTCTTCCAGGACCCGGACGACCAACTCTTCATGCCGACGGTGCGCGAGGACGTGGCGTTCGGCCCGGCGGCGGCGGGGATGCGCGGCCCGGAGCTGGAGGCCAGGGTCCACAAGGCCCTCTCCCAGGTGGGCATGGCGGAGTTCGCGGACCGCCCGCCGCACCACCTCTCCTTCGGCCAGCGCAGACGCGTCGCGGTGGCGACCGTCCTCGCGATGGAGCCGGAGATCCTGGTCCTCGACGAGCCGTCCTCGAACCTGGACCCGGCCTCGCGCCGCGAACTGGCCGACATCCTGCGCTCGTTGGACGTGACGGTCCTGATGGTCACCCACGACCTCCCCTACGCCCTCGAACTCTGCCCCCGGGCCCTGATCCTGAGCGAGGGCGTGATCGCCGCGGACGGCCCGACGGGCGAGCTGCTCGGCGACGAGGACCTGATGGCGGCACACCGCCTTGAGCTGCCGTTCGGCTTCGATCCGAAGACGGCCGACACGACTCGAAAGGCCCCTAGCGGCAGCGCCGGCCAGACCGACTGGTGACGCGGCTGCCTCAGCTAGTAATTCCGCATGTGCGTACGGGTACTTGTGGGGCGAAAGTGACGGGGGTTGTGGCATGGCGGGGAATCGTCCGGCGGATTGGCATGTCCTGGACCTGGACAAGGACCCAACTCCCGGCGATCCGGACCGGGTCCGGAACCTGGCCAAGAACTTGCACGACTTCGCCGACGACGTGTCGAAGGTGCTGCGGGACATCAAGGGGATGGCGGGTGAGGATGCGATCCTGACGTGGGCGGGCAAGACGGCGGAGTCCTTCACGGCGGAGTTCGAGGACGCGCCGGGCAAGTTGAAGAAGCTCAAGAAGAGCTACGAGATGGCCGGCGACGCCCTGTCGACGTACTGGCCGGAGCTGGAACGCTCCCAGGCTTTGGCGGACAAGGCATTGGCCCAGGGGCGCGAGGCCCAGACCAGCCTCTCCGCCGCGCAGTCCCGGCTGACCTCGGCCGACTCCTGGATGGACCGGGCGGGCAAGGAAGCCGACAAGTACAAGGACGACGACGGCACCAAGGCCGGCAAGGACGTCCCGAAACCCGACCCGGACAAGGTCAAGGCCGCCACCCGCAACGCCGACTCCGCCGAGAAGGCCCAGACGGCCGCCAAGTCGGACGTCTCCGCCGCCAAGAGCAACCTCGATGCCGCGAAGAAGATGGCCGAGGACGCGCGCAAGATGCGCGAGAACGCGGCCGGTACGGCGAAGAAGAAGCTCGAAGAGGCCTCCGACGCCGGTATTCAGAACCGCAAGTGGTGGGAGGAGGTCGGCGACTGGGTCACCGACAACTGGGACACCATCGTCGCCGTCTGCAAGGTCGTCGTGGCCGTGCTCGGCGTCATCGCGCTAATCGTCGGCGGTCCCATTCTCGGCGCGATCGTCCTCATCGCCGCCCTCGTCGTCCTGGCCGACACCCTCAACAAATACGCCAACGGGGAAGCAGGGCTGCTCGACGTCGCCTTCGCCGCCCTGGACTGCATCCCCGGCATGGAGGCCCTCACCAGCCTCCGCGGCCTCGCCAAGGGTATGAAGGGCCTCAAGGGAGGCCTCAAGGGCCTTAAGTCGGCCCGGAGTGCGCTCGCCAGTGGTGCGAAGGGCACGTACAACCGGGTAAAGAGCAAGATCAAGGGTTGTGGTGACCCGGTGGACGTGGCCACCGGGCAGATGTTCCTCGAGGGGACGGACATCAGGCTCCCGGGCACCTTGCCGCTGGCCTTCACCCGCCGTGTCGCATCCGGCTATCGCACCGGTGGGTGGTTCGGGCCGAGCTGGGCATCCACCATCGACCAGCGCCTGGAGATCGACGAAGAGGGCGTTGTCCTCGTCACCGAGGACGGAATGCTGCTGGCTTACCCACACCCCGCGGGACCCGAGGCTTGCGTGCTGGCCGACTCCGGCCCGCGCCGGCCGCTTGTCCGGCTGGACAACGGCGGCTACCAGGTCACAGACCCGGTCACCGGTCGTCGCCGCCAGTTCTCCTCACCCGTCGATGGGGTGGCACTCCTGGAAAGAGTGGCCGACCGTAACCACAACACCATCGACTTCGACTACGACACGCAGGGCACTCCGCTGGGGATCCGCCACTCCGGCGGCTACCACCTCGCCCTGACCGTTGAGGACGAGCGCGTCACCGCCCTGACTTTGGTCGGTGCGGGAGACGACTGCTCGGACATCATGGTCAAGCGATACGGCTACACCGACGGCAACCTCGCCTCAGTCACCAACTCCTCCGGCATTCCGACGCGGTTCACGTATGACCAACGGCTGCGCATCACGTCGTGGGAGGACTCCAACAGCAGCTGGTACAGCTACACGTACGACGAGCAGGACCGGTGCGTCGCGCAGAGCGGCATGGCCGGGCATCTGGCCCACACTTTCGCGTACGACGTGACCGACCCAGCGTGGCCCGAGTGCCGTGTCACGGACGTCACCACGGCCGCGGGTGCCACTTCGCGCTTCGTCATCGATGACCGCTGCTTGGTCGTCGCGGAGACCGATCCGCTCGGCCACACCACACTCCGGACCTTCGACGCACGCGACAAGCTGGTTTCCACCACCGATGGTCTTGGCCGCACCACCGCTTACACCTGGGACGAATGCGACAACCTCACGCTTGTCGAACAGGCCGACGGGACCCGCACGGAGATCGCTTACAACAACCTCGGCCAGCCGGTCGACGTGCATGAACCCGGCGGCCTGGTCTGGCGCCACACCTACGACGAGCGGGGCAACCACCTCACCACCCTCACCCCGGCGTCAGCGCTCACCCGGTTCGCCTACGACGAAACGGGCCACCTGACCGCGGTGACGGACCCGCTCGGCAGCACTGTCTCGGTCCGTTGCGATGCGGCAGGTCTGCCGGCTGAAACCATCGACGCACTGGGCGGAACGACCCGCTACGAGCGCGACGGCTTCGGCCGTCCGGTCAAGGTGACCGACGCGACGGGCCTCAGCACGTCCATGGAGTGGACGGTCGAGGGCAAACTGTCCCGGCGGACCACAGGGGACGAGGGGACGGAGTCGTGGACGTACGACGGAGAGGGAAACTGCACGACACACACCGACGCCATGGGCGGCGTATCGGTATTCGAGTACACGCACTTTGACCTGCTGTCGGCCCGTACTGGGCCGGACGGCTCCCGGTACGTCTTCGAGCATGATGCGCAGCTGCAACTGCGTAGGGTGGTCAATCCTCTCGGACTGGCGTGGAGTTACGAGTACGACTTGGCCGGACGGCTGATATCGGAAAGCGACTTCGACGAGCGGCGGCACGACTACACCCATGACGCGGTCGGCAGGCTGACAGCCCGGACCACTCCTTCCGGTGACACGATCAGCTTCGAACGAGATGTGCTGGGGCGCGCGGTGGCCAAGAACGCCGCAGGCGTGGTCACCACCTACACGTACGACGCAATGGGCGATCTGATAGGCGCTCGCGGCCCGGACACAGTGCTCACGCTGGAACGTGACCGGGAGGGCAACATCACTTCGGAGACGGTCAACGGCCGCACCTCGAGGTACACCTACGATGCGCTCGGGCGCCGCACCAGCCGTGCGACGCCGTCCGGTGAGGTGAGCACCTGGGTCTACGACGCCGCGGGCAACCGCATCGCGCTGTCGACGGCGGGCCGCCGACTGAGCTTCACCCACGATGCGGGCGGCCGGGAACTGTCCCGTCGGATCGGCGAGGGCCTCACACTCACGCAGAACTACGATCCTCTGGGCCGCATGACCCGACAGGAACTTGCCGGTCCGGCCGACCGGAGCATCCAGCACCGCACCTACACCTATCGCCCGGACGGCTACCTGGTCGGAATCGACGACAAGCTCAATGGATCCCGCCGCTTCGACCTGGACCCGGTAGGCCGGGTCACCACCGTTCGCGCAGCGGGCTGGTCCGAGAGCTACGCCTACGACGCGGCCGGAAATCAGACCCAAGCCTCCTGGCCCTCCTCCATGCCCGGCCAAGAAGCAGTTGGCCGGCGGACCTACACCGGCACCCGCATCCGCACCGCGGGAGGCGTCCGCTACGAACATGACGGAGCGGGTCGCATCACGCTGCGCCAGAAGACCCGGATATCCCGGAAACCGGACACCTGGCGCTACACGTGGGACGCGGAGGACCGGCTCACCGCAGTGGTCACCCCGGACGGGACGCGGTGGCGGTATCAATACGATCCGCTGGGGCGACGCACAGCGAAGGAACGCTTGGCCGTGGACGGTGAAACTGCGGTCGAGCAGGTGGACTTCACCTGGGATGTGACCAACCTGTGCGAACAGACCAGTCACGCCCCGGACAGCGCGGAAGCGGTCACTCTCACTTGGGTCCACAACGGGCTGCACCCTTTGACCCAGACCGAGCGCAAGATGACGGTCGATGCGGGCGCAGCTGACCAGCAGGAGATCGACTGCCGCTTCTACGCCATCGTCACCGATCTCATCGGTACCCCCACCGAGCTTGTGGACGAGCAGGGCGACATCGCGTGGCGTACCCGCACCACGCTCTGGGGCACCACAGTCTGGAATCGCGACGCCACGGCCTACACGCCACTTCGCTTTCCCGGCCAGTACCACGATCCTGAGACTGGTCTCCACTACAACTACTTCCGGCACTACGACCCGGAGACGGCCAGGTATCTCACTCCTGACCCTCTCGGCCTGACGCCCGACCCGAACCACGCCACCTACGTACATAACCCCCACACCTGGGCCGACCCTCTCGGCCTGAGCCCATGCGACGAGATTCTTCCTGAGGGCTATACGTCGTCGCCCGCACTGCAGAAGGACCCGTACCACCCGGATGCGGTAAAGAAGCGGAGTGACGCGAACAAGGAGCTCTACGCTGCAACACCGGCGGACAGGGCGGCGGAGCTCGGTTACAAGACAAGAATTCCGACTCAGCGGGCGCCTTTCGATTCGCATGGGCAAGAGGTGTTCTCAAACGGCAAGAAGTACATCTCGCCTGACGTCGACGGCCACAACGTCTCCGACGGATGGAAGATGTTCAACAGAAAGGGCCAGAGGATCGGCACCTATGACGCAGACCTCAATTACCTCAAGGAATGACGGCTTCTCGATCCAGGTGGCTTCCGAGCCCTCGCCGGGAGAGGTGGCTGCAGGTACTGGCGCTGTCGGCAGGATTTCGGTGGGTGATTTCGAAGAAAGCTTTGCGATGGATCTCTCCTACTGGAGCGTGACGGACTACCAGGAAAGCTGGATGAGCGCCCTGGCTGTCCTTGACGGTGGGACTGACTCCACTTCGTGCCTAATTTCCTCGATCACTGATCCGGCGAACAGTAACTTTGTGTTCTGCTGGCCGATATACCGAGAAGGGGATGACGTGTACGTCCAGAATTCGATCATCTTCTTGGAGGAGTTGACCGGAGATTTCATTCCGAAGGAGCCTTGGCGCTCCGTGGAGCCGCGCAGCACGGTGGACGAGGACGGAAACAACATCTCTGAATGGAAGACGAGTATGGGCGCGGTCAGAGAGTTTCTGTCCGTGGCTCGTTGAGTGACGAGGGGTGAAGGTCCAGTTCGGCACGGACCGTTTTGCCGAAGGGTGGGCGGTCGAGTACTGCCCACCGGTCGGCCAGCGCCTCGACGAGGAGGAGCCCTCGGCCGCCCTCCGACCGGGGTGGTGGGGTGGCGTCTGTGCCGGGGCCGTCCGGGCGACGCTCGCCGCGTGGGTCCGATACGTCGATGCGGAGAGTGCGCGCGTCGAAGGTGAGCCGCAGCTCGAAGTCACGTCCCGGAACGTGGCCGTGCGTCACTGCGTTGGCGGCGAGTTCGGCCAAGAGCAAGGCGGCGGTGTCCGAGGTGTCGGAATCGTACGGGATGCCCCACGCGTCGAGCCGGTGCAGGGCGAGGTGACGGGCCAGGCGGGCGCCGCGCGGCGTGGAGCTGAATCGCTGGGCGAACACACGCACGGTAACCGGCACTTGGGGAGTTGAGCTGGGCGTCATGGCCCCAAAATGGCCGCCTGCGGGTTCCGCGCACCAGGTCAGCGACTAGCACTCTGCGTCAGAGTACTAGTACGGAGCGTAGACAGGGCTGGCAACTGTCCGTAACCATGGGCTGGTTGGGAGCGGTTCGCGGGGCAGGCGCAACGGAGGTGTCCTCGTATGACGGACGGTGCGGGCGGGTCGCCGGGCTGTAGTGAGCCGGAGGTGTCGGACAGTCTGAGGACGTTCGGCGAGGTCTTCAAGGCCTTCCGTAGACGGGCGGGCCTGACCCAGGAGGAGTTCGCCGAGTCGGTCGGGTACTCGGTTCAGACGGTCGCCAAGATCGAGCAGGGGCGTCGCTTTCCACAGCCGGACTTCGTGGAGCGGGCGGAGGAGCTTCTGGACGCGTTTGGCGCGCTGCGGGGTGCGGCGCGGCATCTTTCGCGACAGCCGGGGTTGGCCAGTTGGTTCCGGCAGTGGGCGAAGTTCGAGGCGGAGGCGGTGAGTCTGTACACGTACGAATGCCGGGTGGTGCCGGGCCTGTTGCAGACGGAGGCCTACGCGCGGGCGGTGTCGTTCAGTGTGCCACCGCTGCCGGACGAGCAACAGTTGGGGGAGCGTGTCGCTGCGCGGCTGGCACGACAGGACCTCCTTGCGACATCCCGTAAGCCGCCTACGGCGTTCAGTTTCATCGTGGAACAGGCGGTACTTGAGCGGCATACGGGCGGGGCTGAAGTGACCCGGGAGCTGTATGACCGCCTGCTGGGCGTCATCGAACGGCACTGGAACGTGGAGTTCCAGCTGATGCCGTTGCGGCAGCCGGTGCATGCGGGGCTGGATGGGCCACTGCGGCTGGCTGAGACGGTCGAGAATCACTGGTTCGGCTACTCGGAAGGACAGGAGAACGGTCGCCTCATCACTGACGTGAAAGAGATCAGCCGCCTCCATCAGCGCTATGCCAAGATGCGTTCACAGGCCCTGACACCCGAGGATTCGCTGGGCCTGTTGAAACGATTGCGAGGAGCGCTATGAACACGTCCGAACTGGCCTGGTTCAAGAGCAGTTACAGCGGCTCGCAGGGCGACGACTGCATCGAGGTGGCCCTCTCCTGGCGCAAGTCCAGCTACAGCAGCGGCAGCGAGGGCGACTGCGTCGAGGTTGCCACGTGCCCCGAGACGGTCCATGTGCGGGACTCCAAGGTGCAGTACGGCCCGCAACTCGCGGTCACCGCAGGGACGTGGCGGCGTTTCCTGTCGTACGCGACGGCAGCGCTATGAGCACGTTTGATCTGGCCTGGTTCAAGAGCAGTTACAGCGGCTCCGAGGGCGACGACTGCGTCGAGGTGGCCCTTTCCTGGCACAAGTCCAGCTACAGCAGCGGCAGTCAGGGCGACTGCGTCGAGGTCGCCACGTGCCCCGAGACGGTCCACGTGCGGGACTCCAAGGTGCAGCACGGCCCGCAACTCGCCGTCACGGCCGGGACTTGGCGGAGCTTCCTCTCGTACGCGACGCAGGACTAACACCGCCGAAGCCCTAACCCGCGTGCAGCATCAACCCGATCCCCGCCACCATCAACCCCGCCGCCACCAGCCTCGGCGCCCCGAACTTCTCCTTGAAGAAGACCGCCCCGATCCCCGCCCCCACGATGATCGACGACTCCCGCAGCGCCGAGATCGGCGCGAGGTCCGCCTTCGTCTGGGCCCAGAGGACCAAGCCGTACGCCGCCACCGACAGGGCCGCACCCAGCAGCCCGACCCCCGCGAACGGCCGCAGCCGCCCCACCAGTTCGCCCCGCCAGCGGTACGCCGCGTACACCGGAATCGCGAGGCCCTCAAGGATCATCAGCCACGCGATGTAGCCCAGGGAGGAACCGGACGCCCGGACGCCGAGGCCGTCCACCACCGTGTACGCCGCGATCGAGACGCCCGTGGCGAGGGCCGCGCCGATCGCCGCCCAGTCGGGGCGTCGGCCCGAGCCGCGTATGCCCCAGAGGGCGAGGCCCGTCAGGCCCGCGCAGGAGACCGCGACGCCCGCCGCCTGCCAGCCGTCCGGGATCTCGCCCGCGAAGACCGCGGCGAGGACGGTCACCACCAAGGGCGCCGTACCGCGCGCGATCGGGTACGCCTGGCCGAAGTCGCCGAGCTTGAACGACTTCATGAGCAGGGCGTAGTAGCCGATGTGGATGAGGGCCGAGACGATCAGGTACGGCCACGCTCCCGCCGCCGGTATCGCCGCGAACGGGGCGATCAGCAGGCCGATCAGCAGCCCGCCGCCCGATATCAGCGTAAAGCCGACCAGCTTGTCCGTGATGTGGTGCGCGATCGCGTTCCAGCTCGCGTGCGTGACGGCGGCCAGCAGGACCGCCGCCGTGACCACCGGCGTCACTTGTCGAGCTCGCGCACGTCCACCAGAGTGCCGTTCGCATGGCTGATCAGGACCTTGGGCGCCATGGGGAAGACCGCGTACGGAGTGCCCGCCGCCGCCCACACCACGTCGTGGGCGAGGAGGGAGGGGTCCGCGAGGACGCGGGTCTTCGTCGCATGACCGAAGGGCGGTACGCCGCCGATCGCGTACCCCGTCGTCGCCCGGACGACGTCCGCCTTCGCGCGCGTCACCTTCGCCGCGCACAACTCCCACCGCACGCGCTCCAGGTCGACCCGCGAGGCGCCGTCCATCAGGACGAGCACCGGGACGCCGTCCGCCGCGAAGATCAGGGACTTGCAGATCTGGCTCAGCTCGCAGCCGATGGCGGCCGCGGCCTCCTGGGCGGTACGGGCTCCCTCCGGGAAGGTGCGGACCTCGCCGACCAGTTCAGCGAGGCCGAGCTCGTCCAGTGCCGCGGCGAAACGGGGGTGGGCGGGGGAATCTGTAGCGCTCATGCCCGGCACGCTAGCGGTCTGTGTACCGGGCACGCGACCGTGTATCCGCATATCGGACAGACGGTAACGACCAGAGCGAGTCGCCTACTTGTCCGCCAGGAACTACTTGTCCGCCAGGAACATCGCCCGCACCAGCGGCCCCGCCGAGTCCCCGCCGTGCCCGCCTTCCTGCACCACCGCTCCCGCGGCCAGGTCACCGCGGTACGCCGTGAACCATCCGTTGGGCTTCTTCTGGCCGTCGACCTCCGCGGAGCCCGTCTTCGCGCCCATGTCGGAGCCGAGGCCCGACATCGGCTTGACGGCCGTTCCCGCCACCGCCGTGTAGTGCATCAGGTCCCGCAGCGCCGAAGCCGTCGCCCCCGACATCTTGCGGGGCGCCGTCGCGAGCGTGCGCTTGTCGACGTCCGGGGAGACCAGGTACGGCTGCTTGAAGGTGCCCGACTTCACCGTGGCCGCCACCGACGCCATGTTCAGCGGGCTCATGCGCACCCCGCCCTGACCGATCAGCGAGGCGCCCATCTGCGCGTCGCTCTGCACCGGGATCGCCCCGTCGAAGGACGGGACGCCGATCGACCAGTTGTCGCGGCCGAGGCCGAAGACCTCCTGCGCCTGCTTGGTCAGGGAGTCGTCCTGGAGCTTCTCGGCCTGGCTGATGAAGGCCGTGTTGCAGGATCGGGCGAAGCTCGCGCGGAACGTGCCGTTCTTGATCTGGAACTTGTCGTCGTTCTGGAACTTCCAGCCGCCGTACGTCACGTACTTCGGGCACGGGTGCTTCTTGTCGACGCCCGCGAGCTTCTTCTCCAGGAGCAGGGACGAGGTGACGACCTTCATCGTCGAGCCGGGGGCCAGCGAACCCTGGAACGCGATGTTGAAGCCGGTCGGCTTCGAGTTGGCCGCCGCCAGGATCTCGCCCGTGCTCGGCTTCACCAGGACGACCGACGCCTGCTTGCGCTTGCGCGTCTCCTTCTCCGCCGCCGCCTGGAGCGAGGCGTCGAAGGTGGTCTTCAGAGTGCCGGGAGTGCCGGGGGAGAGCGTGAGGAGCGTCTTGTCGGGCGTCGCCTTCGCGTCGTCCTTCGTCGTCGCCGACTTCTCGGCGTTCTTCGCGCTGTCCTTGCGCACGACCCGCAGCTCCACGCCCGCCTCGCCGCCGGCCTTGTCACCGAACTTCTCGCGCAGGCTGTCGAGCACCGTGCCGAGCGAGGGGTACTTCGCCGCCGTCAGCTCGCCGCCGTCCCGGTCCACCGCCTTGATCGGCGGGTCCCCGGCCGCACCGGTGACCAGGCGGTCGCCTTCCTTCAGGTCCGGGTGCACGACGGAGGGCTGCCAGCCGACCAGCGTCTTGCCGTCGTGCTTTCTTCGTACGACGGTGAGCTCGGAGTCGTACGCGAAGGGCTTGCTCTTTCCCTCGTACGAGACCGTGGACGTGACCGAGAACGGCACCTTCGCGCCCGAGCGCTCGCCCGGCGTCAGCCGCACCTTCGTGAGGTGGGAGTCCTTGGCGTACGCGGTGAGGGCCCTCTTCGCCGTCGCCCGGTCGTCCGTGAGCGCCGCGGCCCCCGCGACATCGCCCTTCTGCCACGCGGCGAGGAAGTCCCGTGTGGTGGCGCGCACCTCGGCGGCGGTCGGCGGGCCCGAGGCCACCGGCTTCTCGTCGACCGTCGGTCCGTCACCGGACGAGCCGCCGATCAGGCTGTACGCGGCGATGCCCACGCCGCACACGATCACGGCGGCGGCGCCGCCGAGCACACCCGGGTGCACCTTGGCGCTCTTCGCGTCCGATGTGCCCGTGATGTTCCTGATTCCCTTGCGCTCGCTGGCGCGCCCTCGCTTACCCACTGACCCTCCGCAGATCCCAGAGCCCACGCACCGGAAGGCCCCACACTAGGCGGCTTTCCTGAGCCCCCCGACCAATCACCTCAACTGCCGGCGGCAAGTACCGCGGCCACGACAGGACCGGCCGCGTCGCCGCCGTGGCCGCCCTTCTCCACCACCGCCGCGGCCGCCACGTCACCGCGGTATCCGGTGAACCAGCTGTTGGGCTTCTCCTGGCCGGTGACCTCCGCCGATCCCGTCTTCGCGCCGATGCTGCCACTGAGCCCGGACATGGCGCGGGCGCCGGTGCCGCTGACCGCCGTGCGGTTCATCATCTGGCGCAGCTGCTGCACCGTGGACGCGGGCAGGCCGCGTGCCTGGGCCAGCTTCCGGGCGTCCAGTGACGGGTCCACGATGACCGGCTGCCGGAAGACTCCCGTCATCGCCGTCGCCGTGACCGACGCCATGTTGAGCGGGTTCAGCTGCACCTGGCCCTGGCCGATCATGTTCTGCGCGCGGTCGGGGCCCGGGGACGCCGGGACCGAGCCGTCCACCGTCCGGACGCCCACCTTCCAGTCGAGGCCGAGGCCGAAGCCGTTCCGCGCCTCTTCGGTGAGGGACGCGTCCGTGACGCCGTCCTCGTCGACCAGCTTCACGAACGCGGTGTTGCACGAGCGCGCGAAGCTGTCCGCCAGGGTCGCGTCCTCGTTCGGGGCGAGACCGGGGAGGTTCTGGATGGTGTTGCTCTGCCAGGTCGCGGTGGACGGGCAGGGCGCGGGGCCGCTCGCCTTCGTCACGCCCTTGTCGATGAGCATCGCCGCCGAGACGATCTTCATCGTCGAGCCGGGAGCCAGCCGGCCCTCGAGGGCCGCGTTGAACTCGTCCGCCCGGTGGTTGGCCACCGCCAGGACCTCGCCGGAGCTCGGCTGCACGGCGACGACGGAGGAGTCCGGGCGCTGGGCCACCGCTTTCTCGGCGGCGCGCTGTGCCGGTGCGCTCAGTGTCGTTTTCAGCCGCCCCGCCTTGCCCTTGGCGAGCGTGAGGAGCGTCTCGGTGCCCGCGTCCTCGTCCGCGCGGCGGACGTAGAGCTCGACGCCGGGTGTACCGCCCAGCTTCTCGCCGTACTTCGCGCGCAGCTGGTCGAGGAGCGGGCCGAGCGAGGGGTGGTCCTTCTCGTCCAGGACCGTGCCGTGCCGGTCGACGGCCTGGACGGGAGGCGCGGCGGCCTCACCGGTCGCCAGCGTGTCGTCCCTCTTCAGGTCCGGGTGGACGACCGAGGGGTCCCAGTCGACGAGTGCGCGGCCCGTCGCCTTGCCCCGGACGACGGTCAGTTCGGAGTCGTACGCGAAGGGCTTGCTCTTCCCCTCGTACGACACCGTGGCCTCGACCGAGAACGGCACGGTCGTGCCGGTGGCCTTGCCCGGCGTGAGTCTCACCTTCGTCAGGTGGGCGTCCTCGCGGTAGCCGGTCAGGATCTTCGAGGCCACTTCCGCGTTGTTCGTGTAGTGCGAGGCCTGCTCGGCGTCGCCCTTGGCCCACGCGGCGAAGAACTTCTTCGTGGTCTCGCCGACCTCACCGCTCGTCGGCGGCCCGGTCCTCACCACCTCGGGACCCGCCCCCGGTGGACCGCCGCCCCCGGTCACGCCGTTCACCAAGTTGTACGCGCCGTATCCCGCGCCCCCGACCATCACGGCGAACACGCCGCCCACCAAAGTGACCTTTACCCCTTTGCGCATTCCGCGCCCCCTCCCCAGGAGCCCTCCCGAATGTGTGTCCGGAAGGGTGGTTCGCACCGAACTTTAAGCGGAGGAGGTGACGTACGAGGGAGCTGTTATCCGAAGGTGTCTCAAGTGCCCACTACATGGACGTTTCTAGACCCAGGTGTCCAGAAGCATGCGGGCCCGCCAGGAATCGATGGGAATGGCCTGGCCGGTGTAAATGGGCCAGAACCAGATGAAGTTCCACAGGATCAACAGCACCAGGACGCCCGAAGCCGCGGCCCCCACGACCCGCCGCCGCTCGCTCGACCCGGGCGGGCCGAGAATCGCGCCGATCATCATCGCGACGGCCAGGCACAGGAACGGCACGAAGACGACGGCGTAGAAGTAGAAGATCGTCCGCTCCTGGTACATGAACCACGGCAGATAACCCGCCGCGATCCCGCACACGATCGCGCCCGCACGCCAGTCCCTGCGGAACACCCACCGCCACAGCACATAGAGGAGCGCGAACGCCCCCGCCCACCACAGCATCGGAGTGCCGAGCGCCAGGACCTCGCGGGCGCACTTCTCGGCGGTGCCCGACGGGCAGCCGTCCTTGCCGGGCAGCGGTGACTCGTAGAAGTACGAGACGGGCCGGCCGTCGACGATCCAGCTCCACGGGTTCGACTGGTAGGTGTGCGGCGAGGAGAGCCCCACGTGGAAGTCGTAGACCGCGTGTTCGTAATGCCACAGGCTGCGCAGCCAGTCCGGCAGGAACGTCCAGGAGCCGCCCTTGCCGTCCGTGGCCGCCCAGTTGCGGTAGTAGCCGCCCGTGCCGTCCGTCGGGGAGAGGATCCAGCCGAGCCAGGACAGGACGTACGTGCCGAGCGCGACCGGCACCGTCGAGACGAACGCCGGGAACACGTCCCGCTTCAAGGCCGCGCGGTAGGGGCGCTCGGCGCCCGCGACGCGGCGGGCGCCCACGTCCCACAGGACGGTCATCAAGCAGAAGAAGACCATGATGTACAGGCCGTTCCACTTGGTGCCGAAAGCGAGCCCCAGGCAGAGACCGGCCGCCCAGCGCCACGGGCGCCAACCGAGCCGCAGCCTCTCGGCGACGCCCGCGTCCGGGCGCACGATCCCGTCCTCGTCCATCGGCAACGCGGTCGCCAGCTTCTCCCGCGCCTTGTCCCGGTCGATCAGGAAACAGCCGAACGCGGCGAGCACGAAGAACATCAGGACCTGGTCGAGCAGCGCGGTGCGGCTCATCACGAAGTGCAGCCCGTCCACCGCGAGCAGCCCGCCCGCCAGACAGCCCAGGAACGTGGAGCGGAAGAGGCGCCGCCCGATCCGGCACAGCATCAGCACCGACAGGGTGCCGAGCACCGCCGTCATGAAGCGCCAGCCGAAGGGATCGAAGCCGAACATCCACTCGCCGACGCCGATGACGTACTTGCCGACCGGCGGATGCACGACGTACGCGGCGTCCGTGGGGATCGTGATGTTCGACCCCTGCTCCAGGACGGAGTCGTTGACCTTCTCCGGCCAGTTGACCTCGAAGCCCCGGTGGATCAGTGCCCAGGCGTCCTTGGCGTAGTACGTCTCGTCGAATATCACGGCGTTCGGGCTGCCGAGATTCCAGAACCGCGTGAGCCCCGCGACCAGCGTGATCAGCAGCGGGCCGATCCAGCCCGACCACCGGACGAAACGGTCGGCGTAACTCTTCGGCATGCCGATCGACGCCCACAGCCGCGGGCTCGGCTCGGTGTACGCGGGCACGAGCCGGGCCCGGACGTCGGCGGTGGGACGCGCCACATAACCGAAGCGGCGCAGCCTGTGCTGCCACGACGGCTGCTGCTCCTCGGCTGCCTGGCCCTGGCGGGTGTCCGGGGAAGACGCGGTACTGGTCACCGCGCCATCGTAGGGAACCCGACTGTGTGAGTCCCGCTCCCGTCCCCTGCGAGGATGGAACAGTGACAGGAAGCGCTGATTCCCCCGGAAACCCGTCCCTCGCAAACCCGTCCCCCGGAACCCTCGTCCTCGCGGGCACGCCCATCGGCGATGTCGCGGACGCGCCGCCGCGGCTCGCCGCCGAGCTGGAGTCGGCCGATGTGGTGGCCGCCGAGGACACCCGGCGGCTGCGCAGGCTCACCCAGGCGCTCGGTGTGCAGGTGGGCGGGCGGGTCGTCTCGTACTTCGAGGGCAACGAGAGCGCGCGTACGCCCGACCTGGTCGAAGCCCTGGTCGGCGGTGCACGGGTGCTGCTCGTGACGGACGCCGGGATGCCGTCGGTGTCCGACCCCGGGTACCGGCTCGTCGCCGCCGCCGTGGAGAAGGACATCCGGGTCACGGCCGTGCCGGGGCCGTCCGCCGTGCTCACCGCGCTCGCGCTCTCGGGCCTTCCGGTGGACCGCTTCTGCTTCGAGGGCTTCCTGCCGCGCAAGGCGGGCGAGCGGCTCTCGCGGCTGCGCGAGGTGGCCGAAGACCGTCGCACTCTCGTCTACTTCGAGGCACCGCACCGGATCGACGACACCCTCGTCGCGATGGCCGAGGCGTTCGGCGACGAACGCAGGGCGGCGGTCTGCCGTGAGCTGACCAAGACGTACGAAGAGGTCAAGCGCGGTTCGCTGAAGGAACTCGCCGAGTGGGCGGCGGACGGCGTACGCGGGGAGATCACCGTCGTCGTCGAGGGAGCGCCGGAGAAAAGCGCCGGTGACCTGGGCCCGGAGGAGCTGGTGCGCAGGGTGCGGGTGCGCGAGGAGGCGGGGGAGCGACGCAAGGAGGCGATCGCCGCCGTCGCGGCCGAGGCGGGGCTGCCCAAGCGCGACGTGTTCGATGCCGTCGTGGCGGCAAAGAATGCGGCTCGGGCCGCCCCATCGGACGGCAAAGGACTATCGTGAAAAGCAAAGTGCGGGCCGTGCACCGGGCCTGAAGGCCATGGAAAGGCCAAATCGTCCTCAACTGTCGACAGGTCTGATGCGCTGACTCCGGGAAAAGCGTCCACTGGTCAAAGGGGACGCACCCGTCCCCACGCTTCCGGCCGGGAGGTATCCCCGGTCCGGCAGCGCTTGTCCAGCGGACAAGAGGAGCTGGCATGAGTGATATCGCCGACACCGGTCACCCACTCGCGACGAACACAGTTCACGAGTCGTACGCCTTCGCCTGTATGAGGTGCGGGCACGGCTGGGAACAGTCGTACGAGATCGAGCATCACGTGGACGGCAAGGGCAAGGAATTCGTGACGTACGTGGCGGACGGCCACCGTGTGCCGTCGCCCCTGACCCGGCCGACGTGCCTGAACTGCGGCGGCCATGTCGTGCGGATCATGCGGGCGGGGCAGGTGTCGTCGGTGCTCGATCTGATGCGGCGGCATCAGGCGCCGCGGGCGGTGGCGAGTGCGGGGGCGGGGGGTGAGTCCGGCTCCGGGGGCGCGGCGGCAGAACCCCGTGAGCCCAGGCATCACCACTGGCACCTGTCGGCGCTGCTGCATCCCTTCCACCACCGCAAGGCGGGGTGACCCGCAAGGTGGGGTGACCCGCAAGGTGGGGTGACCCGCGAAGGGGGATGCATTCCACTTCGTAGGATCGAGGCATGCCTTCCGACGCCAAGAACGCCGCGCCGCCGCTGCCCGAACCCCTGCGGGTTCCGGTCGCCGACTCCCACACCCACCTCGACATGCAGTCGGGGACGGTGGACGAGGGGCTCGCCAAGGCCGCGGCGGTCGGCGTGACCACGGTCGTACAGGTGGGCTGTGATGTGGCCGGTTCGCGCTGGGCCGCCCAGACGGCCGCCGCGTACGAGAGCGTGCACGCCACCGTGGCCCTGCATCCCAACGAGGCGCCGCGCATCGTGCACGGCGACCCCGACGGCTGGTCCCGGCAAGGCGCGCGCGAGGCGGGCGGAGACGGGGCGCTCGACGCGGCGCTCGCCGAGATCGACAGGCTGGCCGCGCTGGCGCAGGTCAAGGGCGTGGGTGAGACCGGGCTCGACTACTTCCGCACCGGGCCCGAGGGCAAGGCCGCCCAGGAGCGGTCCTTCCGCGCCCACATCGAGATCGCCAAGCGGCACGGCAAGGCCCTGGTCATCCACGATCGCGAGGCGCACGAAGACGTGCTGCGGGTCCTGAAGGAGGAGGGGGCTCCGGAGCGCACCGTCTTCCACTGCTACTCGGGTGACGCGGCGATGGCCCAAGTCTGCGCGGAGAACGGCTACTTCATGTCCTTCGCCGGCAACATGACCTTCAAGAACGCGCAGGGTCTGCGGGACGCGCTGGCCGTGGCCCCCCTCGAACTGGTCCTCGTGGAGACCGACGCGCCCTTCCTCACGCCCGCTCCCTACCGCGGACGGCCTAACGCGCCGTATCTCGTTCCGGTCACATTGCGGGCGATGGCCGAGGTGCGGGGGATCGGTGAGGACGCCATGGCCGAGGCGATCTCGGCCAACACGGCACGCGCCTTTGATTACTGACGTATAACGCCCATACCCCCGCGGTTCAGGGCAGCGCAACCACACTGTGTAGTTGCGCTGCTTTGGAGAGTGACGCTCGCTCCGCTAGGTTCTGGTCCGCCTCGCCCGATCCGGACCAGAACGAGAACGCTGGAGCGTCGTCGTGAGTCATGCGCCGCAGTACGAGATGTCCTATGGGGGCGGCACGACCTATGAGCCGGAGCCGGAGCCGGTGCCGGAGACCGGCCCGGAGCCGGACCGCTTTCCCCGGCAGGCCACCCTGGTCATGCCTGACGGAGGGCGGGCCGAGGCGCGGCGCGCGGCGCGGCGGAAGAAGCCGAGACCGAAGCAGCAGTCCCGGTCGAGGGCCTCGGCTTCGCCGGAGCGGCCCGACTCGCTGCGGCGGCTGTTGCCGCAGGCGCTGGTGGTCGCCTTTCTCGCGGGCGGCACCTCGGCGTTCGTCGCCGACGACAAGGCGATCCGGCTGAGTGTCGACGGCGAGTCGCGCACCCTGCACACCTTCGCGGACGACGTCGGTGAGCTGCTCGAGGACGAGGGCGTGGACTTCGGCACGCACGACATCGTGGCGCCGACCGCGAGCACGGCCCTGGCCAGCGGCGACGAGATCGCCGTCCGCTACGGCCGGCCGGTCAAGCTCACCGTCGACGGCCGGCGTCGCGAGGTGTGGACGACGGCCCGCACGGTGGACGGGGCGCTGCGGCAGCTCGGGGTGCGCGCCGAGGGGGCCTATCTGTCGGCCTCGCGGAGCAAGCGGATCGACCGGGGCGGACTGGATCTCGACGTAAGGACCGAGCGCACCGTGACGATCCTGGCGGACGGTCGCGAGCGGACCGTCCGTACGAACGCGGCGACGGTACGGGAAGCGGTCGAGGAGTCCGGAATCAGCCTGAACGGCCAGGACACGACCTCCGTCCCGCCCGGCAGCTTTCCGCGCGACGGGCAGACGGTCACCGTCATGCGGATCTCCGGGCGCAAGGAGGTGCGCGAGGAGCCGATCCCGTTCGACGTCCAGCGGACACAGGACCCCTCCCTGTTCGTCGGTACGGAGGTCGTGGAGCGGCCGGGGCGCCAGGGGGCCCGGCGGGTGACGTACGCGCTGCGGACGGTCAACGGCGTCAAGCAGAAGCCGCGGCGGCTGCGGTCGGAGGTCGTGCGGGAGCCGCAGACGCAGATCGTGAAGGTGGGCACCAAGCAGCGGCCGAGTTCGGTCGCGGGGGCGGACGGCCTGAACTGGGGCTCGCTGGCCCAGTGCGAGTCGGGCGGCCGCCCGAACGCGGTGGACGCGTCGGGGACGTACGGGGGGCTGTACCAGTTCGACACACGGACCTGGCAGGGCCTGGGCGGCTCGGGCCGCCCGCAGGACGCGTCCGCGGAGGAACAGACGTACCGCGCGAAGAAGCTTTACGTGCAACGGGGGGCGAGTCCGTGGCCGCACTGTGGGGGGCGGCTGTAGGGGGCTCCGGGCTCCCGCGGGCACTCGGGTGGCCGGGCGGGCAAGGCGGCGGGGCGACCGGCGGCCGACTGGTGAGGGGCCGGGGCCGGGCCCCGTAATCTGGTGCGGTGAGCAACACTGAGCCCGGCAGCCTCCTCGGCGCCGCCGACATCCGCGAACTGGCCGCTGCCCTGGGCGTACGCCCGACCAAGCAGCGCGGCCAGAACTTCGTCATCGACGCCAACACCGTCCGCCGCATCGTCCGCACCGCGGAAGTCGGCCCGAAGGACGTGGTCGTCGAGGTGGGGCCCGGGCTCGGCTCGCTGACTCTGGCCTTGCTGGACGCGGCGGCCAGCGTGATCGCGGTCGAGATCGACGACACGCTGGCGGGGGCCCTTCCCGCGACCGTCGAAGCCCGGCTTCCCGCGAAGGCCGCGTCCTTCGCGCTGGTGCACAGCGACGCCATGCTCGTGCGCGAGCTGCCGGGCCCCGCCCCGACCGCGCTGGTCGCCAACCTTCCGTACAACGTGGCCGTCCCCGTGCTGCTGCACATGCTCGACACGTTCCCCAGCATCGAGCGCACGCTCGTGATGGTGCAGGCCGAGGTCGCCGACCGCCTCGCCGCGGCTCCGGGCTCGAAGGTGTACGGCGTGCCTTCCGTGAAGGCGAACTGGTACGCCGACGTGAAGCGCGCTGGTTCCATCGGCCGCAACGTCTTCTGGCCCGCCCCGAACGTCGACTCCGGCCTGGTCTCGCTCGTGCGGCGCGCCGAGCCGGTGAAGACCACCGCTTCGAAGAAGGAAGTCTTCGCCGTCGTCGACGCGGCCTTCGCCCAGCGCCGCAAGACCTTGCGTGCCGCCCTCGCCGGGTGGGCGGGCTCCGCGCCTGCCGCCGAGGCCGCGCTCGTCGCCGCCGGAATCTCGCCGCAGGCGCGCGGCGAGGCGCTGACGGTGGAGGAGTTCGCGCGGATCGCCGAGAACAAGGGACACGAGCCCAAGGGCCCCGAGGGAGCGCACGCGTGAGCCAGAGCGTGACCGTTCGCGTTCCCGCGAAGGTCAATGTCCAGCTCGCCGTCGGCGCCGCGCGCCCGGACGGGTTCCACGACCTCGCCAATGTCTTCCTCGCCGTCGGGCTGTACGACGAAGTCACCGTGACGCCCGCCGAGCGACTGCGGGTGACCTGTTCGGGGCCCGGCTGCGATCAAGTGCCTCTCGACCGCACCAACTTGGCGGCGAGGGCCGCGGAGCTGCTCGCCGCGCGTCACGGGCGTACCGCCGACGTGCACATCCACATCGCCAAGGACATCCCCGTAGCCGGTGGCATGGCAGGCGGCAGCGCGGACGGTGCGGGCGCGCTCGTGGCGTGCGACGCGCTGTGGGGAACCGGGGCCTCGCGGGACGAACTGCTCGACATCTGCGCCGAGTTGGGCAGCGATGTGCCGTTCAGCCTGGTGGGCGGGGCGGCGCTCGGCACCGGCCGTGGCGAGAAGCTGGAGAGCCTTGAGGTCGGCGGCGCCTTCCACTGGGTGTTCGCGGTGGCCGACGGAGGACTCTCCACGCCCGCGGTCTACCGCGAGTTCGACCGGCTGACCCCCAACGCTCCCGCTCCGGAGGCGTCGGCCGGGCTGCTCGACGCCTTGCGCCAGGGAGACGCCGAGGCCCTCGCCGGCGCCGTGTCCAACGATCTGCAGCCCGCGGCGCTCTCGCTGTTCCCCTCGCTCGCCGGCACCCTCGCCGCGGGGACCGGGGCGGGCGCCCTGGCCGCGCTCGTCTCCGGCTCCGGGCCCACGACGGCGTTCCTGGCGGCGGACGCCCAGGCCGCGCGGCGGGTCGCCGAGGCGCTCTCGGCCTCCGGCACCTGCCGTACGGCCCGGGTGGCGGCCTCGCCCGCGCCGGGCGCGACGGTGCTTTAGGGGCGCGGGTACTCAGACGCGGATCTGAGTACGTGCGCGCTGATGCCAGGCGTGCGGTGCGCGCGACCGTACGTACATGGGATCAAGCGTTCGCGAACTGGCCGAGAAGACGCCCACCGGGCGCGACCGGTACATCGACCTGCTGCGGGTCGCCTCGCTCGGCACGGTCGTCGTGGGCCACTGGCTGATGGCGGCGGTGACCGTCGGCGGCGACGGCCGCACGGAGGTCGGCAACCTGCTCGCCGTCGTGCCCGACCTGCAGCTGCTCACCTGGGCGCTGCAGATCATGCCGGTGTTCTTCTTCGTCGGCGGCTTCTCGCACGCACTGTCGTACCGCTCTCTGAGGCGCAAGGCCCCGCAGGGCGGCGGCTCGGTCTACTCGGCGTTCCTGCGGGCGCGGCTGCAACGGCTGCTGCGGCCGACGATGGTCTTCATCGGGGTATGGGGTGTAGCCGCGCTGGCGGTCCAACTCCTGGGTGGGAGCGGGGCGTTGCTGGACGTGACGCTTCGGCTTGTCGCCCAGCCGCTGTGGTTCATCGGCATCTACCTGGCGATGGTCGCGTTCACGCCGCCGCTGCTGAGGCTGCACGAGCGGTACGGCTGGGGCGCGTTCGGCGGCCTCGTGCTCGCCGCGGGGGCGGTGGACGTGGCGCGCTTCGCCTTCGGCGCCCCGTACGTGGAGTTCCTGAACTTCGCCTTCGTGTGGCTCGCCGTGCATCAGCTCGGCTTCCTGCGGGCGGACGGCAGGCTGCGGATACCGGCGGCCATGGCCGGGGCGGGTCTCGCGGGGGCCGCGGTCCTGGTGGCCTTGGGCCCGTATCCGCTCTCCATGGTGGGCATGCCCGGCGAGCGCGTCTCGAACATGGCGCCGCCGACCTTCGCCCTGCTCTGCCACGGCGTGTGGCTGGTGGGCGCCGTGGAGCTGCTGCGGGGACCCGCGACCCGGTGGCTGGCGCGACCGCGGGTGTGGCGGGGCGTCGTGGCGGCGAACGGCGTCTCGATGACGGCGTTCCTTTGGCACCTGACGGCGATGCTGGGGGTGTACGGGGCGATGATCGCGATGGACGTGCGGTTGCCCGAGCCGGCCACCGCGGTGTGGTGGACGCAGGTGCCTTTGCGCATGGCGGCCGCGGTGGTGCTCACCGCGCTGCTGGTCGCGGCGTTCCGCCGTTTCGAAGAGCCGGTGAAGGCAAAGGAGCTGCCGAGAACCCCGGGTGCGGGCCCGGCAGCCGCCGTGGGCGTCACGCTCTGCCTCTTCGGGGTGCTCGGACTCTCGATGGTCGGCTTCGGGGGACTTCTCGAAGGGCGTACGGCGATGCTGATCGCGGTGCGGGTGACGGCGCCGGCGGCGGTGGGCATGGCGCTGGTCGGGTGGCTGCTCGTGGAGCGGGCGCCTACAGCTCGTCGATGGCGGTGAGGTCGATGTCGATGTCGAACGGGACGTTGATCTTGAGGCGGTCGTGGTGGATGCCGGTCAGGGCGTAGGTGCCGGACGCCTTGCCGAGTTCGTAGACCTGGACCACCGGGTGGGCGTCCCCACCCGCCATCTCGACCAGCCAGTAGTGGGGGATCCCCGCTGCGGCGTACTTGTGGGGCTTGGTGTCGCGGTCGCGGGCCTCGGATTCGGGGGAGACGACTTCGACGGCGAGGAGCACGTCGGCGACGGGGAAGTACGTTTGGTCGCGGCTCTTGACCGCCTCCTTGCGGACGACGGAGACATCAGGCTCAGGGCCGTTTCGTCGGTCGATGACCACCGTCATCTCGCGGCTGACCTTCAGATCAGTTGGAACCGTGCTGCGGAGCCCGTTCACCAACAGGTCGATGGCGAGGCTGTGGAAGTAGCGTTGCGGGCTCACGAAGACCAAACTCCCGTCGATCAACTCGGTGTGCGGCGGGAGGCCGGGCAACGTGTGCAGGTCGTCCACGGTCCAGCCCTCCTGCGGCGGCACCGGCCACCGCGGTGTCGGCGCGGTGCTCGGCTCGGAGATCGGCTCGGCGGTCATGGTTCCTCCCATGGACGGGATTCTTCGGCCTGCGCCTCAACGGTAGCCGCCGGTTCGCGCGACCGTCATCACAAAGAGTGATCACCCCCGCACTCCGGAGCGCGCGAAGGCATCCCCGGCAGGGCGACTACGCTGGAGGTCGATCGATCCCCTTCCCTGGAGCGTTAATGGCCGTCAACCTGGTCAATGTCGAGGCAGTCAGCAAGGTGTACGGCACCCGTGCCCTGCTCGACGGTGTCTCCCTCGGCGTGTCCGAGGGGGACCGGATCGGCGTCGTGGGGCGCAACGGAGACGGCAAGACGACCCTCATCCGGATGCTCGCCAAGCTGGAGGACGCGGACTCCGGGCGGGTCACGCACAACGGCGGTCTGCAGCTCGGCGTGCTGACCCAGCACGACTCGCTGGACCCCGAGGCCACCGTGCGCCACGAGGTCATCGGTGACCTCGCCGATCACGAGTGGGCGGGCAACGCCAAGATCCGCGATGTGCTCACCGGGCTGTTCGGCGGGCTCGACATGCCGGGCTTCCCGCAGGGGCTCGACACCGTCATCGGGCCGCTCTCCGGCGGCGAGCGGCGCCGCATCGCGCTCGCCAAGCTCCTCATCGGCGAGCCCGACCTCATCGTGCTCGACGAGCCGACCAACCACCTGGACGTCGAGGGCATCGCCTGGCTCGCGGGGCACCTGCGGACGCGGCGCTCGGCGCTCGTCTGCGTCACGCACGACCGCTGGTTCCTCGACCAGGTGTGCACGCGTATGTGGGACGTACAGAGCGGCTCCGTCTTCGAGTACGAGGGCGGGTACTCCGATTACGTCTTCGCCCGTGCCGAGCGTGAGCGCATCGCGGCCACCGAGGAGACCAAGCGCAAGAACCTGATGCGCAAGGAGCTGGCCTGGCTGCGGCGCGGCGCCCCCGCGCGCACCAGCAAGCCGCGGTACCGCATCGAGGCCGCCAACGAGCTCATCGCCGACGTGCCGCCGCCGCGGGACACCAGTGAGCTGATGAAGTTCGCCACGACCCGGCTCGGCAAGACCGTCTTCGATCTTGAGGACGTGACCGTCCAGGCCGGGCCCAAGGTGCTCCTCAAGCACCTGACGTGGCAGCTCGGCCCTGGTGACCGCATCGGCCTGGTGGGTGTCAACGGCGCGGGCAAGACCTCGCTCCTGCGGGCGATGGCGCAGGCTCAGCGCTCCGACGGTGACGTGCAGCCCGAGGCGGGGCGTGTGGTCGTCGGCAAGACCGTGAAGCTGGCCTATCTGTCGCAGGAGGTCGCCGAACTCGCCCCGACGCTGCGGGTGTTGCAGGCCGTGCAGCAGGTGCGCGAGCGGGTCGACCTCGGCAAGGGCCGGGAGATGACCGCGGGGCAGCTCTGCGAGATGTTCGGGTTCAACAAGGAGAAGCAGTGGACGCCCGTCGGTGACCTGTCCGGTGGTGAGCGGCGGCGGCTCCAGCTGCTGCGTCTCCTGATGGACGAGCCGAACGTCCTCTTCCTCGACGAGCCCACCAACGACCTCGACATCGAGACGCTGACACAGCTCGAGGACGTCCTCGACAGCTGGCCGGGGTCGATGGTCGTGATCTCCCACGACCGGTTCTTCCTGGAGCGCACCACCGACAAGGTCTTCGCACTGCTCGGCGACGCCACGATGCGGATGCTGCCGCGCGGCATCGACGAGTACCTGGAGCGGCGCAAGCGGATGGCGGAAGCGGGCGTCCCCGCGGCGCCCGGAGCCACCGCGTCGGCATCCTCCAGGGCCGCCGCACCGGCCGCCCCGCAGAAGACCGTCTCCTCCGCCGACGCACGCGCCGCGAAGAAGGAACTCCAGAAGATCGAGCGGCAGCTGGACAAGATGTCCACGAAGGAGACGTGGCTGCACGCTCAAATCGCCGATAACGCCACTGACTTCGAAAAGGTGGCCAAACTGGACGCCGAGTTGCGTGAACTCGTCAGCGAACGCGACGAGTTGGAGATGCGGTGGCTGGAGCTCGCGGAGAGCGCGTAGAGGTCTAGTAACAGACGCATCACGGGCCGGTCCTCCCTTGGGAACAGGGGACGGACCGGTCAGGTGTGCTAGGCCGTCAGGGTGATAGAAAGGTCGGCCTGAGCACCACTTGGCGTGCCGAAAAATCAGTGAAGGGGGAAGCGCTGATGACTCAGCCGCCCAACCAACCGCCGTCCGGCGGTTTCGGAGCTCCGCAGGATCCGGAGCAGGGAGCCGCGCCGCAGCCACCGGGCCAGCCGCCGCAGATGCCCGGTCAGCCGCCGGCCCCGCCGTCCGGAGCCCCGCAGACTCCGCCGCCCGCGCCCGGCTACGGCTACCCGCAGACCCCGCCCGCGCCCCAGCCGGGTTACGGCTACCCGCAGCAGCCGGGGCCGTACGGCCAGCCCACGCAGCCGCAGCAGCCCGGACCGTACGGCCAGCCCACGCAGCCGGGTCAGCCCGGTCCCTACGGCCAGCCCACGCAGCCGGGCCCCTACGCCCAGCAGCCCCAGTACGGGTACCCGCAGCAGCAGTTCCCGCCCCCTGGCGTGCCCGGCACCCATCCGCCCGGCGTCGGCGGTGGCGGCGGCAAGAACCCCTTCAAGGGCAAGCCGGTTCTGATCGTGGCGGCCGTGGCGGTCGCGGCGCTCGTCATCGGCGGTGTCGCCTGGGCGGTCGTCGGCGGTGATGATGACGGCAAGAAGAAGCCGACCGCGGGCAAGAGCGAGGACCCCAAGGCCAGCGGGTCCGCTCCGGTCAACCCGGGCAACGGCGACGGCGACGGCAAGGAGCAGGAAGACCTCAACGCGGGCCGGCAGCCCGGCGAGGCGAAGGTGCTCTGGTACAAGGAAGCGCCCAAGGTGCCCGGTTCGGGCGCCGACGCCAACGGCATGTGGGTCCAGGGTGACGTCGCAGTCAAGGCGGCGTACAAGGAGATCACCGCCTACAACGTGAAGACGGGCGACCAGGCCTGGCCGACGATCAAGTTCCCGCAGAAGATCTGTGGCACGACTCCGCAGGTCACCAAGGACAACAAGATCGTCGTCGCGTACAAGGACGGCCAGAAGGACTCCGCCAAGTGCAGCCAGGTCCAGGTCGTCGACCTGAAGACGGGCGGCAAGGGCTGGGCGAAGCCGGTCGAGGAGGAGGGCCTCTTCGACTTCTCCAGCGACGTCGATCTCTCCGTCACCGGCGACACGCTGATGGTGGGCCGCTCCCAGTCCGGCACGGCGCTGCGGATGAGCGACGGCAAGGAACTCTTCGTTTCCGAGAAGAAGGACGAGGGCACCTGCTTCCCCAGCGGCTTCGCCGGCGGGAAGAAGATGCTCCGCGCCCTCTCCTGCGGGGCGGGCTCGCCCACCGAGCACGACGAGCTCCAGCAGATCGACCCGAAGACCGGCAAGGCCGTGTGGACGAAGAAGTTCCCCAAGGGCTGGCAGGTCACCCGGATCTACTCCGAGAGCCCGACGATCGTCTACCTCGCCAATGAGGACAAGAAGCAGTGGAACATCACCACGCTGAAGCCCAACAGCAGCGACACCCGCTCTGAGGTCGCCGTCGACGAGAAGTTCGCGCCGGAGTGCGGCGGTTCGACGTTCCTCGGCGGCAGCCTGCAGGGCTGCCTCGGCGCGACGACCGACGACAAGAACCTCTACCTGCCGACCGAGGCGACCTCCGGGGCCAACGAGGTCGTGGCGATCAGCCTCGCCGACGGCAAGGAGGCCTGGCGCGTGAAGTCGCCGCTTGAGGAATCGATGCTGCCGATGAAGGTCGAGGGCGGTGAGCTGATCGCCTATGTCAATCCGTCGTACGACTCCGGCGGTCAGGTCGTCTCGATCCCGCTCTCGGGGTCGCACGAGCCGAAGACGCTCCTGAAGCACCCCGAAGGGACCTCCGAGATCGAGAGCGGCTTCTTCTCGAAGGACGTCGACTTCGTGGACGGTCGCTTCTACATCTCCACCACGCGGCTCTCGGGCAGCGCAAAGGGCCAGGAGAAGCTGATGCTGGCCTACGGCAAGTGACCTTCTCCGGCGGGCAAGCGCCCGCGCCTTCCTCGTCGCCCAGTTCACCTCTCGTCCCCAAGGAACCGACGTCATGACCCAGCCGCCCCAGCCGCCCAACGAGCCCCCGCAGGGCGGGTTCGGCGCTCCCCAGGACCCCCCGCCCGGCGGTTTCGGCGCACCGCAGGACCCCCCGCCGGTGGGCTTCGGCAAGGCCCCCGAGCCGGGCAACCCGTCGTACGGCTACCCGCAGACCCCGCCGCCCGCGCAGCCCCCCGCCCAGCCGCAGACGCCGCCCCCGCCGCCGCAGGGCCAGCCCAACTACGGCTACCCGCAGGCACCGCAGGCCCCCGGCACCCCGCCCCCCGGCCAGCCCCAGGGCTACGGCTACCCGGGCCAGCCGACCCAGCCCTACGGCCAGCAGGCTCCGTACGGCCAGCAGGCTCCGTACGGCCAGCAGGCTCCGTACGGCGCCTACCAGCAGCCCGGCACGATGCCGATGGCTCCGCAGGCGGGCGCGCCCGGCGGCTCGGGCGGGTCGAGGCTCAGCGGCCAGATGAAGATCATCATCGGTGCGGTCGTCGCGATCGCCCTGATCGTCGGCGGCGGCGTCTTCTACGCCACGACGTCGGGCAAGGACGACACCGAGGCGAGCTCCGAGGGCTCGACCGGTGGCAGCAAGGGCGGCGAGGGCGAGCAGAAGGGCGGTGGCGGCGAGCAGGGCCCGAGCGGTCCCGGCACGGAGAAGGTCCCGGCCAACACCAGCGCCACCGTCTCCATGCAGCTCCCGCAGCCCGAGGTCCCCAAGGACGACGTCTGGAGCATCAAGGGCTCCTGGCTCACCGAGGACGTCTACGCCAAGGCGGGCGTCAACGAGATCGTCGGCTACGACCCGTCCGACGGCAAGGAGCTGTGGACGCTGCCGCTCAAGGGACAGACCTGCGCGAGCTCGCGCGAGGTCACCAAGGACGGCATCGTCGCGGTCGCGTACGAAGAGGGCAAGCGGACCAAGAAGGGCGACCACCAGACCTGTTCGCAGATCTCCGCGGTCGACCTGAAGGACGGCAAGAGGCTCTGGACGGAGACCATCGACGAGGGCAGCATGGCCGCCCGCGTCCAGGAGGTCACCATCAGCGGCAGCACCGTCGCGGCCGGTTCGAGCGCCGGTGGCGCGGCCTTCGACCTCACCTCGGGCAAGCACCTGTGGGAGCCCACCCCGGGCGAGAAGTGCCAGGACGAGGGCTACGCGGGCGGCGAGCAGCTCGTAGCCGTCCAGAAGTGCGGCGACTACGGCGACGAGAAGCTCAAGGTCCAGCTCCTCGACCCCAAGACCGGCGATTCCAAGTGGACCTACCCGGTGACGCCGGGCGTCGACAACGCCAAGATCATCTCGACCCGCCCGGTCGTCTTCGGCCAGGACACCCAGGAGATCACCGCGAGCGGCGTCACGGACGCCTTCTCGCTGGACGACCAGGGCAAGCTCCGCGCCAAGATCTCGCTGCCCGACGGGAAGTACGACCACGACTGCGAGGTCAACGTCGTCTACGCCTGCTCTTCGCTGGCCGTCGGCAACGACAAGCTCTACGTCCCGACCCGCCAGCACGACGGCGGTGGCGACGGCTACAGCCAGACGAACGAGATCATCGCCTTCTCGCTGGCCACCGGCAAGACCACCGGTGACCGTGCCGACGCGGGCGAGAACGGCGAGATGTTCCCCATCCGCATGGACGGCGGCAACATCCTGGCCTACAAGGACGCGGGCTACGACAAGGGCGCCCAGGTCGTCTCCCTCAACGGCAAGACGATGAAGGAGACCAAGCTCCTGGAGACGCCCGCGGCCGAGTCCGTCGGCAGCGCCATCAGCGGCATGGTCCCGAAATCGAACGAACTCCTTTACGCCGACGGCAGGCTCTACCTCGGCAAGGAGCTGATCAGCAAGCCGTACTCGAAGGACGAGAAGGAGTACACGGCCCTGGGCTTCGTCGCCCAATAGGCCCGCGACCTCCGCGTACGCGATGAGCGGCCCCGTTCCTGAAGAGGAGCGGGGCCGTTTTCGCTTTCCCCTCTGCGCCGTTCCGTACGCACGTACTCCCGCTCACTCGAATATGGCCGGGATTTCGGCATTCCGGGCCGCTTATCGCCGGGAGGGGGCGCGCCGCGTCGAACAAGCGTGTAGCTTCCGGGGGATGAGTGGGCGTGGGGCCGGGGGGCCCTCGATCCGTGGGGGTTCCGTGGGGGAAAGTGGGGGGCTGCTCGATGGGTGTGCGACTCATGGTGGTCGACGACCACCGACTGCTCGCCGAGGCACTCGCCTCGGCCTTGAAGCTGCGCGGGCACCGGGTGCTCGCCGCTGCCGCACCCGCGGCCGGGGCGGCGGAGCTGGTCATCAGCCGGGCACCCGAGGTCTGCCTGCTCGGCACGGCGACGCCCGCGGAGCCCGGCATGTTCGATCCGGTCGTGAAGATCAAGCGGGAGCGGCCACAGGTGGCCGTGGTGGTGCTCGGCCCGGTGCCGAGCCCGCGCGGCATCGCCGCGGCCTTCGCCGCGGGTGCTTCCGGGTACGTACGCCATGACGAGCGCATCGAGGGTGTCGAGCGCGCCATCATGAAGGCGAGAGCCGGTGAGGCCGCCATCGCCCCGCAGCTGCTGCAGGGCGCGTTCAGCGAGCTGCTCAATCCGGCCGCGCAGCCCGACGACGAGGGGCAGCGGCTGCTGCAGATGCTCACGCCGCGCGAGGTCGAGGTCCTGGTGCGGGTCGCGGACGGCGAGGACACCCGTCTCATCGCCGCCGGGATGGGGATCGCGCCCAGCACGGCGCGCACGCACGTGCAGCGCGTCCTGATGAAACTGGGTGTCGGCTCCCGCCTGGAAGCCGCGGCGCTCGCCGCCCGCACCGGCCTGCTCGACCGCGCGGAACGGCCCGCCGCGGCCTACCCGGAGGACACCCAGACGCCGACGGGGCCCGAGCCACCGGTGCAGTGAACTCGGGCCCCGTCCTGGGGTGTTACTCGCCTTCTTCCGGCGCCTCGGTGGGCGGCGGAGTGGGGCGCAGCCACAGCCAGCCGAGGAAGAAGAGCCCGAGCGCCAGCATGGCCAGGCCCGTCCAGAGGTTGATGTTGATGTCCTCCGCCTTCTTCATGTCGGCGTCGGACGGGGAGATTCCGGCGATCGTCACGATGATTCCGTAGACGACGAAGAGGCCGCCGATGATCCGCCGGATGTCGAAGAGACGGGCCGCCGTGGCGGACTTGCGCTCCAGTGCGGAGACTTCGTCGTGCAGTTCAGACATGTTCTTCCAGACCTCCGATCGGGATTAGAGCGAGTACGGCAGGTAGCAGGCCGCGGCGAGCACGACCGCTCCCCAGCCGAGCAGCGCGGGCTTGCGGTACCAGGCGTCGTCGCCCTCGGCCGGTGGCTCGTCGATGCCCGGCGCTGTCGTCCCGTAGACCAGACCGGCCAGTTCGGCCTCCGGCTTGGGGGCGGTGAAGAGCGTGACCGCGACCATCACGACGGCGCCGGCGACGAAGCCGACGATCGCCGATACGAAGTTGGCGCCCTGGTCGGTCGGGATGTCGATGACGCCCTGTTTGTAGATCCAGAAGTAGTTGACCATCGCGGCGGTCGTGCCCGCGAGCAGACCCCACACACCGGACTTCATGGAGGCGCGCTTCCAGAACATGCCGATGATGAAGACGACGAACATCGGCACGTTGAAGAAGGAGAACAGCGTCTGGAGGTACCCCATGATGTTCGAGAACGACGAGGCGATGAAGGCCGTCCCGATGGAGGCGAGGACGCCGATCGCCGTGATGAGCCGGCCGAACTTCAGGTAGTAGCCGTCCTCGCGGTCCTTGACCACGTACTTCGCCCAGATGTCGTACGTGAAGACGGTGTTGAAGGACGACACGTTCGCCGCCATGCCCGCCATGAACGCCGCGAGCAGACCGGTCACCGCGATGCCGAGCACGCCGTTGGGCAGCAGCTCCTGCATCAGGTACGGGATCGCGTCGTTGTACGTCAGGTCCGACCCCGCGGTGCCGATCTTCGGGACCAGCACGGCCGCGACCAGGCCCGGGATCATCACCAGGAAGACGATGAAGATCTTCGGGAAGGCTGCGATCAGCGGGGTGCGCTTGGCGGCGGAGAGGTTCTTCGCGGACAGGGCGCGCTGCACCTCGGCGAAGTTGGTCGTCCAGTAGCCGAAGGAGAGCACGAAGCCGAGGCCGAGGATGATCGTCAGCCAGTTCGCGCCCAGCGGGTTGGCGTCACCGATGCCGGTGCCGCCCCAGGCGGTCATGAAGTTCTCGCCGTGCGACTTCTCGATCGACCCGCTCAGACCGTCCCAGCCGCCGACCTTCTTCAGGCCGATGACACAGATCGGGATCAGCGCGGCCAGGATCACGAAGAACTGGAGGACCTCGTTGTAGATCGCCGAGGAGAGGCCGCCGATCGTGATGTACGCCAGGACGAAGAACCCGGCGACCACGATGGCCACCCACTGCGGCCAGCCGAGGAGCGCCTCGACGACGATCGACAGGGCGTAGAGGTTCACGCCCGCGATGAGTATCGCGGCGAAGGCGAAGAGCACCGAGCTCAGCAGGTGCGCCGACTTGTCGAAGCGCTGGAGCAGGAACTCGGGGACCGAGCGGACCTTGCTGCGGTAGTAGAACGGCATCATCACGAGGCCGAGGAAGACCATCGCGGGGATGGCGCCGATCCAGTACCAGTGGACGACCGCGACGCCGTACTGGGCGCCGGTCGCCGCCATGCCCAGGATCTCGGTGGCGCCGAGGTTCGCCGCGACGAACGCGAGGCCGGTGACCCAGGCGGGCAGGGAGCGGCCCGAGAGGAAGAAGTCGAGGCTGGTCTTCACGGAACGGCGGGCGGCGAAACCGATGCCGAGGACCACGGCGAAGTAGATCGCGAGGATCGCGTAGTCGAGGCCGTTGGTAGGCAGCCGAAGCCCGTCGGCCAAGGTCTGTGTGGGGGACTGCATGGGGAACTCGCTTCGTTGCGCGAACTGAATCAGAACCGGAACCTACGCCCCTCACTTCAATAACTGAAGACTTCTGTTGGTGTTCTTTGTTGGATTGTGATGGGCCCCACCGCTCCGACCGCGTTGACGATGCTGTTGCGTTGTGGTTTGTTGTGTTCGGTTATGTTGGGTGGGTGTCGGTGAGGAGCCACGGACGTGAAGAAGACCTCGACCCGTCTCGCAGACGGTCGTGAGCTCATCTACTACGACTCGCGCGACGACGCGGTGCGCGACGCCATGGACCGCAGGCCCCTGGAGCCCATCTCCACCACATCGGAGATCCGGCACGACCCGCTGCTCGGCGACGCCGTCGCCATCGCCTCGCACCGCCAGGGCCGCACGTATCACCCGCCGGCCGACGAGTGCCCGCTCTGCCCCTCCGAGGGAGAGCGCCTGAGCGAGGTCCCCGACTCCGCGTACGACGTGGTCGTCTTCGAGAACCGTTTCCCCTCGCTGGCCGGGGACGCCGGACGGTGCGAGGTCGTCTGCTTCACCTCCGACCACGACTCGTCCTTCGCCGACCTCACCGAGGACCAGGCCCGCCTCGTCCTGGACGCCTGGACGGACAGGACCGCCGAGCTCTCACACCTCCCCTCCGTCGAGCAGGTGTTCTGCTTCGAGAACCGCGGAGCCGAGATCGGCGTGACCCTCGGCCACCCGCACGGGCAGATCTACGCCTATCCCTTCGTCACCCCGCGTACGTCGCTGATGCTGAGGTCCCTCGCCGCGCACAAGGAGGCCACGGGCGGTCGCAATCTCTTCGACGACGTGGTGGCCGAGGAGTCGGCCGGCGAACGCGTCGTCCTGGACGCCGAGCACTGGGTGGCGTTCGTCCCCTACTCCGCGCACTGGCCCTACGAGGTGCACCTCTATCCCAAGCGCCGGGTGCCGGACCTGCTCGGGCTCGACGAAGCCGCGCGCACAGAGTTTCCCCAGGTTTATCTGGAACTGTTGAGGCGCTTCGACCGGATCTTCGGCGAAGGTGAAGGCGGGACCGAGGGACAGGCGCTCACCCCGTACATCGCCGCGTGGCACCAGGCGCCCTTCGGCGCGCTGGAGGGACATGACGGCGTCAATCGGGACGACTTCGCACTCCACCTCGAGCTTTTCACCATTCGCCGCACTTCGGGCAAGCTGAAGTTCCTCGCGGGTTCCGAATCCGGCATGAGCGTGTTCATCAACGACGTGCCGCCGGAAGCCGCGGCCCAGCGACTGCGAGAGGTAGCGAGTTCATGAGCGGTAAGTACCTGGTCACCGGCGGGGCGGGCTATGTGGGAAGCGTGGTGGCCCAGCATCTGATCGAGGCCGGGCACGAGGTGACCGTCCTCGACAACCTCTCGACCGGCTTCCGCGAGGGCGTCCCGGCCGACGCGACGTTCGTCGAGGGAGACATCCGCGATGCCGCCAAGTGGCTGGATCCCTCCTTCGACGCCGTGTTGCACTTCGCCGCCTTTTCCCAGGTCGGCGAGTCCGTCGCGAAGCCCGAGAAGTACTGGGACAACAACGTCGGCGGCACGATGGCGCTGCTCGCCGCGATGCGCGAGGCCGGGGTCCGCAAACTCGTCTTCTCCTCGACGGCGGCGACATACGGCGAGCCGGTCAGCACCCCCATCACCGAGACGGACCCGACCGCCCCGACCTCCCCGTACGGCGCCTCGAAGCTCGCCGTGGACCACATGATCACCGGCGAGGCCACCGCCCACGGCCTGGGCGCCGTGTCGCTGCGCTACTTCAACGTGGCGGGCGCCTACGGGCAGTACGGCGAGCGCCACGATCCCGAGTCCCACCTGATCCCGCTCGTCCTCCAGGTCGCCCAGGGCAAGCGCGAGGCCATCTCCGTCTACGGCGACGACTACCCGACCCCGGACGGCACCTGCGTCCGCGACTACATCCACGTCGCGGACCTCGCCCAGGCGCACCTCCTCGCCGTCGAGGCCGCCACCCCCGGCGAGCACCTGATCTGCAACCTCGGCAACGGCAACGGCTTCTCCGTGCGCGAGGTCATCGAGACCGTCCGCCAGGTCACCGGCCACCCGATCCCCGAGGTCATGGCCCCGCGGCGCGGCGGCGACCCGGCGGTCCTCGTCGCGTCCGCGGCCACCGCGCGGGAGCGGCTCGGCTGGAATCCGTCCCGCGCGGACCTCGCGGGCATCGTCGCCGACGCGTGGGCGTTCGCCCAGCGCTGACACATGGGATCAAGGGGTAACTGATGGACGTAGCGGGGCAGTTCGCGGAGCTGTACGGGTACGAGCCGCAGGGGGTCTGGTCGGCCCCGGGCCGGGTCAACCTCATCGGCGAGTACACGGACTTCAACGAAGGCTTCGTGATGCCGCTCGCGTTGCCGCACACCGCGGTGGCGGCGGTGGCGCGCCGCACCGACGGCGTCCTGCGCCTGCACTCGGCGGACATCGACGCCCCGGTCGCCGAACTGCGCGTCGACGAGCTGACGCCCCTGTCGAAATACGGTCAGGGCGGCTGGGCCGCCTACCCGGCCGGTGTGGTGTGGGCGCTGCGGGACGCGGGGCACGAGGTCTCGGGGGGCGCCGACATCCACCTCGCGTCGACCGTGCCGACCGGCGCGGGCCTGTCCTCGTCCGCGGCCCTGGAGGTGGTCACGGCACTCGCCCTGAACGACCTGTACGAACTGGGTCTACCCAGGCCCGAGTTGGCGGTCCTGGCCCAGCGCGCGGAGAACGCCTTCGTGGGCGTTCCCTGCGGAGTGATGGACCAGATGGCGTCCGCGTGCGCCACCGAGGGCCACGCCCTGCACCTGGACTGCCGGGACCTGTCGATACGTCAGGTGCCCTTCGACCTGGCTTCACACGGCCTGCGGCTCCTGGTGGTCGACACCCGCGTCAAGCACGAGCTGGGCGACGGGGCGTACGCCGAGCGGCGTGCCGGGTGCGAGGAGGGCGCGCGCATCCTGGGGGTCTCCCATCTGCGGGACGTGCGGTACGCCGAACTCCCCGACGCCCTGGCCGAGCTGACGGATGAGAAGGTCCGCCGCTATGTCCGCCACGTCGTCTCGGACGACCACCGGGTGGAGCAGGTCATCGGCCTGCTCGACGCGGGCGAGGTGCGGGCGATCGGCCCCGTCCTGACCGAGGGCCACGCATCGCTCCGTGACGATCTGAGCATCTCCTGCGAGGAGTTGGACCTGGTGGTGTCCGCCGCGAATGCGGCGGGGGCACTCGGCTCCCGGATGACGGGCGGCGGCTTCGGTGGTTCGGCGGTCGTCCTCGTGGAGGAGGCGGACGCGGAGGCGGTGACGAAGTCGGTCCTGGAGGCCTTCACCACGGCGGGCCACACGGCCCCACGGGTGTTCCCGGCCATTCCGTCGGCGGGGGCGCGCCGCTTGGCGTGAGGCGTCTTGGACGGAGATCCGTCAGAAGGATCCCAGGCCCCTAGTCCAGCCGCTTCGTGAGGGTGAACTCCTTGGCGCCCTCCGGGTAGTCGGGGATCACCGCCACCACGTCGTAGCCCTGTCCTCGGTAGAACCCCGGGGCCTGGAAGTCCCACGTCTCCACGCGGGAGTTGCGGCATTCGCGCTCCTCTCGCGCGATGCGTTCCGCCTCGGCGAGGAGCCGGGCGCCGAATCCGGCGCCCCGGTGCTTCTCGCTGACCCAGAGGTGGTTCACATGGAGCCAGCGTCCCCAGGTGTGTCCGGCGAGGCCGCCGACGAGGCCCTCCGTGCTCTCCACGAGCCAGACGGCCAGCGGTATTTCGCGATCCTGCGGGGTCCCGTGCAGGGAACGGATCACGGGGGAGGCCGCGGAGTTCGCGTCCTCAAGTCCGGCGAGGAGCAGAGCGAACCGCTCCTTGTCGACTCCTGCCTCAATACGAAACATACGGCTCACCATAAACGCGCTGGCCAGTCAGTTCTGTAAATTACCTTCCGCTCCTGCCGTGCGGCCCTACTCTGAGTGGCAGTGCCGGTGGGGGCCGGCACCGCTCAGGGGGCGAGACAGTCGGGTACGACACCCGGCGTGGGGGTGGCAGTCACAGCTCGGCGGCGGCCGTGCGACTGTGGCGACCCCCGTCCCGGGTGTCGTGCCCGCACCGTACGTCCTCCGACATCATTTTGACGGGGGTATCCCCTGCTCTTCGAGGAGAGCTTGGGGGAGGGGGTTTCAGTGGTTCGTATCCGAGTCCTGGTCGTCGACGACCATCGCATCTTCGCCGAGTCGCTCGCGGCGGCACTGGCGGCGGAACCGGACGTCGACGTGTCCGCGGCGGGCAGCGGCCCGGCCGCGCTGCGCTGCCTGGAGCGGGCGACGGCCGAGGGGCGCAGATACGACGTGCTGCTCGTCGACGCCGACCTGGGCGCGTCCGCGAGCGCCATGCAGGGCGTGCGGCCCGCGCCTTCCGTGCAGGAGGGCAACGCGGACGGCCTGGTGGACGGCATCTCCCTGGTCGCCGGGGTCCGTTCGGGCCAGCCGATGGTCCGTACGGTCGTGCTCGCCGAGAAGGACGACCCCCGCCGGGCCGCCCTCGCGCTGCAGGCGGGCGCCTCGGGGTGGGTCGCCAAGGACTGCTCGCTCTCCCGGCTCCTGACGGTCATACGGGGAGTGCTGCGGGAGGAGACGCATCTGCCGCCCGCGCTGCTCACCGGCGTTCTGCGCGAGTTGACCGCCGCCCGCAAGCACCGCACGGAATCCGAGCGCCTGGTGGAGTCGTTGACCCCGCGTGAGCGCGAGGTGCTGCGCTGCATGGTGGCGGGCCTGGGCAGGAAGGCCGTGGCCGAGCGCCTCTTCCTCTCCCCGCACACGGTGCGCACGCACATGCAGAACGTGCTGGGGAAGCTGGGCGTCCACTCCACGCTCGCGGCCGTCGCGCTGGCGCGCCGGGCAGGGGTGGGACCGGTCGACCTAGCCGGGGATGTTGTCGAACGGGGCGGTCAACTGGCGTAGCAGTCCGGCGAGTTCGCCGCGCTGCCCGCGCGAGAGTTCGGCGAGGATCGCCCGCTCCTGCTTGAGGAGTCCGGCGAGGGCCTGGTCCGCGCGGTCCTGCCCTTCCTCGGTCAGCCGCACGAGCACGCCCCGCCGGTCGCTGGGGTCCGGCAGCCGCTCGACGAGGCCCTTCTTCGCGAGCCGGTCGATGCGGTTGGTCATCGTGCCGGAGGTGACCAGGGTCTGGGTGAGGAGCTGTCCGGGGGAGAGCTGATAGGGCGCGCCCGCGCGCCGCAGCGACGTCAGTACGTCGAACTCCCACGGTTCCAGATTGTGCTCGGAGAACGCGAGCCGCCGGGCCCTGTCGAGATGCCGCGCGAGCCTGCTGACGCGGCTGAGCACCTCGAGTGGTTCCACGTCGAGGTCGGGGCGCTCCCGGCGCCATGCAGCGACCAGACGGTCGACCTCGTCCTCCATGACGATCAGTGTAGGGGGTCTGTCGACATGAAGTCTCTTGACGTCAAGATAGTCTGGGCCGAGGATGGCGTTACGACGTGCGCATGGCGCCCGTACGAAGGCGATGTGACGCCGGTACGACGCCCGCGCGAAGGCAGTATGACGCCGAGGCCCGGAAAGTCCGTGCGACGCCGAGGCCCTTCCCCGCAGGAGGCCCACCCATGTCCGCCGCCCCCGGCAACAGCCCCGCCCCCACCTGGGACCCTGGCCAGTACCTGCGCCACTCCGGGCACCGCGCCCGCCCCTTCGTGGACCTGCTGGCCCGCGTCCCCGAGCTCCCCGCCACCGGCGGCCGTCCGCCGCGCGTCGCGGACCTGGGCTGCGGCCCCGGCAACGTCACCCGGCTCCTCGCCGAACGCTGGCCCACGGCGCACATCACGGGCTTCGACAACTCCCCCCAGATGCTGGAGCGGGCCGGGCGCCTGGCGGGCCCCACGACCGGCGGCGGCCGCCTGGACTTCGCCGCGGCGGACGCCGGGAACTGGGCGCCGCCCGAGGGGACGTACGACCTGATCCTGTCCAACGCCACGCTCCAATGGGTGCCGGGCCACCCCGACTCCTTCCCCGCCTGGATCGCGGCGCTGACCCCTGGCGGCACGTTCGCCTTCCAGGTCCCCGGCAACTTCGAGGCCCCGAGCCACGTCCTGATGCGGGAGCTGAGCGAGTCCGAGCGGTGGCGGGACCGGCTCGGCGGCAGCCTGCGCCACGCGGACGCGGTGCTCTCGCCGACGGCCTACCTGGAGCGGCTTGCCCCGCTGGGGTGTGAGGTGGACGCCTGGGAGACCACGTATCTGCACCTCCTGGAGGGTCCGGACCCGGTCCTGGACTGGGTGAAGGGGACGGGCCTGCGGCCTGTGCTGACGGCTCTGGGTGACGACCCGGAGGCGAGGGAGGCGTTCCTCACCGAGTACGGGGAGCTGCTGCGCAAGGCGTACCCGGCAGGGGAGCGGGGCACGGTCTTCCCCTTCCGCAGGGTCTTCGCCGTGGCCAGGCGGACCACGTGACGCTGGTCGCCGTCGACCACGTCCAGCTCGCCGCGCCGCCCGGCAGTGAGGTGGCCCTGCGGGCGTACTACGTCGACGTGCTCGGCATGAAGGAGATCGCCAAGCCCCCGGCGCTCGCCGCGCGCGGCGGGTGCTGGTTCCGCGCGGGGGCGGTGGAGCTGCACCTGGGCGTGGAGGCGGGCTTCCGCCCGGCGCGCAAGGCGCACCCCGGGCTGCGGGTGCGGAACATCTCGGCGTACGCCGAGCGGCTGGCCGCGCGAGGCGCGGAGGTCGTCTGGGACGACGCCCTGCCGGGCCACCGGCGGTTCTACTCGGAGGACCCGGTGGGCAACCGGCTCGAATTCCTCGAACCGTTGGCCTGACCTCGCACTTACGAGTGATCTCCGGGACTTTCCGTCCGCAGGGGCGGTGTGGCCCATAGCGTCCCCGTGTCGCTTGTGCCGCAGTGGCGCCCGCGCCCACACTGACGAAGGAGGTGCTTCACGATGACCGCTCTCGCACACGAGGTGTCCGTGGCTGTGGACGACAACATTTCCCCTGCGGCGGACGACAACCCGGTCCCTGACCTGGACGAGGTCCTATGGCAGGTGTGGAAAGCCATGGATCTCCCCGAGGGCTGCCGGGCCGAGATTATCGAGGGAGCCATCGAAGTGTCGCCCACCGGCTGTCGCCGTCACATGGTGCTCATCAACCGTCTTCGCCACGCTCTGGCAGGTCATCTGGAGGGCGGCGACTGGGCGGTATGGCATGACGGCAACGTCTTGCATCACCGAAAGTGCTGGATTCCGGACCTCTTCATCGCTCCGCTCGACCCCGACGAGATCCCCGATGAGGAAGGTCTTGGTGTCGACGCGGCCGGCGTTCCCATGGTCATCGAGGTTGTCTCGCCAGGCACGCGGAACGAAGAACGAGACCGCATCCGCAAACGCCGCGAGTACGCCGGCGCCGGTATCCCGCTGTACGTCCTTGTCGACGACCACGACGGCGACGGCTATGTCGTCCTGCTGACCTCACCCAACCCAAAGAAGGCCACCTACACGGACGAACACCGCGTCCCGTACGGCACGGACGCGGTGCTCCCCGAGGGGCCGGCAAAGGGGTTCGTCATCGGCGAGGACATCACCCGGAGCTGATCCCCCTCAGCTCTTCCTGTGCCCTATCAGCCGCGGCTTCGGCTCAAGCCCGTCAAGGCCGTGCCACGCCAGGTTCACCAGATGTGCCGCCACCTCCGCCTTCTTCGGCTTGCGGGCGTCCAGCCACCACTGGCCCGTCAGCGCGACCATGCCGACCAGCGCCTGGGCATACAGGGGCGCCAGCTTCTGGTCGAAGCCCCGTGTCTTGAACTCCTGGCCCAGGATGTCCTCGACCTGCGTCGCGATGTCCGAGATCAACGAAGCGAACGTGCCCGTCGACTGCGCCACCGGCGAATCACGGACCAGGATGCGGAAGCCGTCCGTGTACGTCTCGATGTAGTCCAGGAGGGCGAACGCCGCCTGCTCCAGGAGCTCACGCGGATGGCCCGCCGTCAACGCACCCGTCACACCGTCGAGCAGCGCCCGCATCTCACGGTCCACCACCACCGCGTACAGACCTTCCTTGCCGCCGAAATGCTCGTACACGACAGGCTTGGAGACACCGGCCTTCGCCGCGATCTCCTCCACCGACGTGCCCTCGAAACCCTTGGCGGCGAAGAGAGTACGGCCGATGTCCAGCAACTGCTCCCGGCGCTCGGCACCCGTCATCCGGGTCCGGCGCGTACGCCGGGGCTGCTTCTCTTTGCTGGAGGGGCTGGAATTGCTGGAGTCGGTCGGCACGTCATCAATCATGCCGGGCCGACGGTCTGCTGCTTCCGGCGGGAGTCGATACGCGACCTCGACGGCCAGCGCACGTCCGTCGCCCACCCCAGCTGCTCGCACCAGCGGATGATCCGCGCCGACGAGTCGATCTGGCCCCGCAGCACACCGTGCCGCGCCGACGTCGGGTCGGCGTGGTGGAGGTTGTGCCAGGACTCACCGCAGGACAGCACCGCGAGCCACCACACGTTGCCGGAGCGGTCACGCGACTTGAACGGGCGCTTGCCGACCGCGTGACAGATCGAGTTGATCGACCACGTCACGTGGTGCAGCAGCGCGACCCGCACCAGCGAGCCCCAGAAGAACGCCGTGAAAGCGCCCCACCACGACATCGTCACCAGGCCGCCGACCACCGGCGGGATCGCCAGCGACACGATCGTCCAGAGCAGGAACTGACGGGAGATCCTGCGCAGCGCCGGGTCCTTGATCAGGTCCGGTGCGTACTTCTCCTGGGACGTCTGCTCCTCGTCGAACATCCAGCCGATGTGCGCCCACCACAGGCCCTTCATCAAGGCCGGGACCGTCTCGCCGAAGCGCCACGGGGAGTGCGGGTCGCCCTCCGCGTCGGAGAACTTGTGGTGCTTGCGGTGATCCGCCACCCAGCGGACCAGCGGTCCCTCCACCGCCATCGAACCCGCCACGGCCAGCGCGATCCGCAGCGGACGCTTCGCCTTGAAGGCGCCGTGCGTGAAGTAGCGGTGAAAACCGATCGTGATGCCGTGACAGCCCAGGTAGTACATGAACACCAGCAGGCCGAGGTCCAGCCAGCTCACCCCCCAGCCCCAGACCAGCGGCACCGCGGCGACCAGAGCGAGGAACGGCACGACGATGAACAGCAGCAACGTGATCTGTTCGAGGGAACGCTTCCGCTCACCGCCCAGCGTCGCGGACGGGGCGGTGGAGGCTGAAGCGGTGGAGGGAGAAGCGTCTTCGATCACATCGGTGTCGGAATACGCATCGGAAGATGTGGTCATGGGCACGTCCCCTGTGGGGTCGAGGGTTGAGGGTCACGACGCGGCTGCGGCGGGCGCACGAGCACGGGTCCCGCGCTGTCTACGGTCCCGTAACCTACGGCGACGTAAGTATGTCAGCGCGGAACCGCGCGGCAAGAGGCCGCGAGTACGTGCCGCGCGGTGACACTTATCCTTGGAAACGGTCGGACAGCGCGGTCCGCTCTCTCTAGTTCCCCCAGATCGGCGTTCCTATCCGACTGGGGACCCCCTCCCAGACGTGCTTCAACACTGCAAGGAGCCGCACCTGTGAGCAGTGCCGACGACCAGACCACCACAGCCAGCGCCGAGCTGCGCGCCGACATCCGCCGTCTCGGCGATCTGCTGGGCGAGACCCTCGTACGTCAGGAGGGTCCCGAGCTCCTCGAACTGGTCGAGAAGGTCCGCCGCCTGACCCGCGAGGACGGCGAGGCCGCCGCGCGCCTCCTCGGCGGCACCGAACTGGAGACCGCGGCCAAGCTGGTCCGCGCCTTCTCCACGTACTTCCACCTGGCCAACGTGACCGAGCAGGTCCACCGCGGACGCGAGCTGCGCGCCCGGCGAGCCGCCGAGGGCGGGCTCCTCGCCCGCACCGCCGACCGGCTCAAGGACGCCGACCCCGAGCACCTGCGCCAGACCGTGGAGCACCTCAACGTGCGACCCGTCTTCACCGCGCACCCCACGGAGGCCGCCCGCCGCTCCGTCCTCAACAAGCTCCGCCGCGTCGCCGAACTCCTGGAGACCCCGGTCATCGAGGCCGACCGGCGCCGCCACGACACCCGTCTGGCCGAGAACATCGACCTGGTGTGGCAGACCGACGAGCTGCGCGTCGTCCGGCCGGAACCCGCGGACGAGGCCCGCAACGCCATCTACTACCTGGACGAACTGCACGCCGGCGCCGTCGGGGACGTACTGGAAGACCTCACCGCCGAGCTGGAGCGCGTCGGCGTCCAACTGCCGGAAGGCACCCGGCCCCTCACCTTCGGCACCTGGATCGGCGGCGACCGCGACGGCAACCCCAACGTGACGCCCGCCGTCACCTGGGATGTCCTGATCCTCCAGCACGAGCACGGCATCAACGACGCCCTCCTCCTCGTCGACGAACTGCGCGGCTTCCTCTCCAACTCCATCCGCTACACCGGAGCCACCGAGGAACTGAAGGCCTCCCTCCAGCTCGACCTGGAGCGACTGCCCGAGATCAGCCCCCGCTACAAGCGGCTGAACGCCGAGGAGCCCTACCGACTCAAGGCCACCTGCATCCGGCAGAAGCTGGAGAACACCAAGGAGCGTCTGGCCCGCGGCACCGCCCACGAGGACGGGCGCGACTACCTCGGCACCGGCGAGCTCCTGCACGACCTCACCCTCGTCCAGACGTCGCTGCGCGAACACAAGGGCGCCCTGTTCGCCGACGGCCGCATGAACCGCACGATCCGTACGCTCGCCGCGTTCGGTCTGCAGCTCGCCACCATGGACGTACGCGAGCACGCCGACGCCCACCACCACGCCCTCGGCCAGCTCTTCGACCGCCTGGGCGAGGAGTCCTGGCGTTACGTGGACATGCCCCGCGAGTACCGCCAGAAGCTGCTCGCCAAGGAACTGCGCTCCCGCAGGCCGCTCGGCCCGTCCCCGGCTCCGCTGGACGCCGCAGGGGAGAAGACCCTCGGGGTCTTCCTCACCGTGAAGAAGGCCCTGGAGGTCTTCGGACCCGAGGTCATCGAGTCCTACATCATCTCCATGTGCCAGGGCGCCGACGACGTCTTCGCGGCGTCCGTCCTCGCCCGCGAGGCTGGACTCATCGACCTGCACGCCGGCTGGGCGAAGATCGGCATCGTGCCGCTCCTGGAGACGACGGACGAACTGCGCGCCGCCGACGTCATCCTCGACGAGATGCTCGCCGACCCCTCGTACCGCAGGCTGGTCGCGCTCCGGGGCGACGTCCAGGAGGTCATGCTCGGCTACTCGGACTCCTCCAAGTTCGGCGGCATCACCACCTCGCAGTGGGAGATCCACCGGGCGCAGCGGAGGTTGCGTGATGTCGCGCACCGTTACGGGGTTCGGCTGAGGCTGTTCCACGGCCGCGGCGGAACGGTCGGGCGTGGCGGCGGCCCCTCGCACGACGCGATCCTCGCGCAGCCCTGGGGCACGCTCGAGGGCGAGATCAAGGTGACCGAGCAGGGCGAGGTCATCTCCGACAAGTACCTGGTGCCGTCGCTGGCCAGGGAGAACCTCGAACTGACGGTGGCCGCGACCCTCCAGGCCTCCGCCCTGCACACGGCTCCCCGCCAGTCGGACGAGGCGCTCGCCCGCTGGGACGCGGCGATGGACGTGGTGAGCGAAGCGGCCCACACCGCCTACCGCAAGCTCGTCGAGGACCCGGACCTGCCCTCGTACTTCCTCGCGTCGACGCCGGTGGACCAGCTCGCCGAACTCCACCTGGGCTCGCGTCCCTCACGCCGTCCCGGCTCGGGCGTCTCGCTCGACGGCCTGCGCGCCATCCCGTGGGTGTTCGGCTGGACGCAGTCGCGGCAGATCGTGCCCGGCTGGTTCGGCGTCGGCTCGGGCCTCAAGGCGCTGCGCGAGGCCGGTCTGGACGCCGTGCTCGGCGAGATGCAGGAGCACTGGCACTTCTTCCAGAACTTCCTCTCGAACGTGGAGATGACGCTGGCCAAGACGGACCTGCGGATCGCCCGCCACTATGTGGACACGCTCGTCCCCGACGAGCTGAAGCACGTCTTCGACGTGATCGAGGCGGAGCACGCGCTGACCGTGCAGGAGGTCCTGCGGATCACGGGCGGCGAGGAACTCCTCGGCTCCCACCCGGAGCTCCGGCAGACCCTCGCCATCCGTGACGCCTACCTGGACCCGATCTCGTACCTCCAGGTCGCGCTCCTGAAGCGTCAGCGTGACGCGGCAGCGGCGGGCGAGGAGCCGGACCCCCTCCTTGGCCGCGCACTGCTCCTCACGGTCAACGGAGTGGCGGCGGGGCTGCGGAACACCGGCTGATTTTTCCTGGCGGGGCGCCTTGCTTACGGGGCTGATGCTTCGGCCTGGCGGGGCGCCTTGCTTACGGGGCTGATGCCTCTGCCTGGCGGGGGCGCCCCCGCCTTGCCTTGCTCTGAGCTGGCCGGGGCTCGGTGCCTCGGCCTTCGGCCGGATTGTCCCGCCGCCTGCGCGGCGGACGTCTCCCACCCACCCACCCACCCGTTTGCCCGGCGTCGAGTTGTGGGCGGGAGGGCGTTTCCCGCCCACCCGCCCGTTTACCCGGCGGCGGATTGTGGGGTGGGCGGGTGTCTCCCGCCTACCTGACCGTTTGCCCGGCGTCGGGCTGTGGGCGGAGGACGTTTCCCGCCCCCTGCCCGTTTACCCGGTGTCGGGTCGTGTCTGCCACCCACCTGACCGTTTGCCCGGCGTGGGGTTGTCGGGTGGGCGGGTGTCTCCCGCCCACCCGGTTACCCGGCGGCGGGTTGGCTGGCGTGTGGGTCTGCTGTTGCGTCCGCTCGCCCGTTTGGCCGTCGGCGCAGGGTGAGGGGCGGGGCTGGAGTTTGGTGTCCGCCTTCTCCTTGCGTGGCAGGCGTCAGCCCGCCGTTGCACGAGCTTTTCCCGCTCACCCACCCAATGCCGGGTAATCGGGTGGGTGGGTGGGGAAGATCCGCCGCGCAGCGGCGGGCCCGGGACGACCCGAGGCCGGTCGGGAAGCGGCGGGCCCCGGCGACCCCCGGTCAGGGAAGCGGCGGGCGCAGGCGGCCCCCCGGTCGGGGAAGCGGCGGGCCCCCGGCGGCCCCCCAGGGGCAGGGAAACGGCGGACCCACGTGTGGGGTGCTGGGCTGCGCCTAGAACGTCAGCGTTGCGAAAGACGTCGTCAGGAGTGCCCCGCCCGCCAGGGCCAGCGCCCACGCCGTACGGGGCAGGCGCAGCCCCCCGGCCACCACCACCGAGGACAGCAGCAGCGCGCCGCCCAGCGGCAGCCACGCGTGGAGGAATCCGGGGCCGCCCGTACGGACGACCTCGTCGGTGCCGGGCTTCACGGCCACCGGAATCCGCGCCCCCTTGTCCTCCGCGATCGAGCGGTCGATCACGACCCTCTCCCGCGGCTCGGAACCGGCGGTCGAGGGGACATAGGAACCGAAGCAGTCGTCGGAGGAGCAGCGCGTCACCCGCATCGTGCCCCGCTCACGCTCACCGGTGAGCATCACGTGCTGCGCCGTGCCCCAGGAAGCCCAGACGCCCGCGACAAGCAGCAGCGCCGCGAGCCCGCCCATCACCGTCCGGCGTACGAGAAGCAGCGCGTTCATGGCGGTGATCCTTGGCCATGGGTATGCGCTCAGTCAACCGGTCTCGGGTCTCGGCCACATCCCCGGACGCCGGACCCCAGACGCCACCAGCCACCACTCAGGAGTTGTACGAACTCTGCGCCCGCTCAAGACCGTCGATCACCAGAGACTCCGCCGCGTCCGCGGCCCGGTCCACGAAGTAACCCAGCTCCTTGCGCTCCGCCGACGAGAAGTCCTTCAGGACGAAGTCCGCGACCTGCATCCGCCCCGGCGGACGCCCGATCCCGAACCGCACCCGGTGGTAGTCCGGGCCCATCGCCTTCGTCATCGACTTCAGACCGTTGTGGCCGTTGTCGCCGCCGCCCAGCTTCAGCCGCAGCGTGCCGTAGTCGATGTCCAGCTCGTCATGGACCGTGACGATGTTCGCCGTCGGGACCTTGTAGAAATCGCGCAGCGCCGTCACGGGACCGCCCGAGACGTTCATGTACGACATCGGCTTCGCAAGCACGACACGGCGGCTCCCCGGACCCGGCGGACCGATCCGGCCCTCGAGCACCTGAGCCTGCGCACGCCCACTGCGCTTGAACGAGCCACCGATCCGCTCCGCGAGGAGATCGGCCACCATGAAGCCCACGTTGTGCCGGTTCAAGGCGTACCCGGGGCCTGGATTGCCCAGACCCACGATCAGCCAGGGCGCGCTCGGGTCCGTCGTCATCTGCATGTCTCCTTCATAGCCCAACCGCCGCCCCGCGCAGGAGCGCGGAGCGGCGGTCGGCGGCAGAGTCGAGCTCAGGAGCTCAGTCCAGCAAGGTCGAGGCTCAGGCCTCGGCGGCGGCGTCGCCCTCGGCGCTCTCGGCGGCCTCCTCGGCCTGCGCGGCCAGGACCTGCAGGACGACGGTGTCGTCCTCGACGGCAAGGGTCGTGCCGGCGGGCAGCGTGATGTCCTTGGCGAGGACCGTCGCACCGGCCTCGAGACCGGCGATGGAGACGGTGACCGACTCCGGGATGTGCGTGGCCTCGGCCTCGACGGGCAGCGCGTTCAGCACGTGCTCGAGCAGGTTGCCGCCCGGGGCGAGCTCGCCCTCGGTGTGCACGTAGATGTCGACGTTGACCTTCTCGCCCTTACGGACCAGGAGCAGGTCGACGTGCTCCAGGATGCCGGTACGCACGGCGTCACGCTGGACGGCCTTGGGGATGACCAGCTGGCTCTTGCCCTCGATGTCCAGGTTGATCAGGACGTTCGGGGTCTTGAGCGCCATCAGGGTGCCGTGGTGCGGCAGGGCGATGTGGACGGGGTCCGCACCGTGGCCGTACACAACGGCGGGCAGCTTGTCGGCGCGACGCAGACGGCGGGCGGAACCCTTGCCGAACTCGCTGCGGACCTCGGCGGAGATCTTCACCTCGGGCATGTGCACTCCTCGTAAAAGTGGTGACGGAACAGAGTCGGTCACCCGGCCACGACTGGCCTGCTACGAAGAGCGCGTCGATAACGGACCGCCGTACTGCAATGAGTACGGCCTCCCTCGCCGAGCAACTCCGTGAGTCTACCCGGCGGGGAGGCCGCCTCAGAAATCGATCTTCCGTAGTCGTACCGGCGAGCCCGCGAAAGCTACGCCTGCTCGTCGAAGAGGCTCGTCACCGAACCGTCCTCGAAGACCTCACGCACCGCGTTCGCGATGGTCGGCGCGATCGACAGGACCGTGATCTTGTCGAGCTCCAGGTCACCCGGGTCGGGCAGCGTGTCCGTGAACACGAACTCGCTCACCTTGGAGTTCTTCAGACGGTCGGCCGCCGGACCGGACAGCACACCGTGCGTGGCCGTCACGATGACGTCCTCCGCGCCGTGCGCGAACAGCGCGTCCGCGGCAGCGCAGATCGTGCCACCCGTGTCGATCATGTCATCGACCAGGACACAGACGCGGCCCTCCACGTCACCCACGACCTCATGCACGGTGACCTGGTTGGCGACGTCCTTGTCGCGGCGCTTGTGCACGATCGCCAGCGGCGCGCCCAGACGGTCGCACCAGCGGTCGGCGACCCGGACACGGCCGGCGTCGGGGGAGACCACCGTCAGCTTCGAACGGTCGACCTTCGCGCCCACGTAGTCCGCGAGGACCGGCAGCGCGAAGAGATGATCGACCGGACCGTCGAAGAAGCCCTGGATCTGGTCCGTGTGCAGGTCGACCGTGAGGATGCGGTCCGCGCCCGCCGTCTTCATCAGGTCCGCCACCAGACGGGCCGAGATCGGCTCACGGCCGCGGTGCTTCTTGTCCTGGCGCGCGTAACCGTAGAACGGCACGATCACGGTGATGGAGCGGGCCGACGCGCGCTTCAGCGCGTCGATCATGATCAACTGCTCCATGATCCACTTGTTGATCGGAGCCGTGTGGCTCTGGATCAAGAAGCAGTCCGCGCCACGAGCCGACTCCTGGTACCGCACATAGATCTCGCCATTGGCGAAATCGAAAGCCTTCGTCGGCACGATGCCGACACCCAGCCTGTGTGCGACCTCCTCGGCCAACTCGGGGTGGGCGCGGCCGGAGAAGAGCATCAACTTCTTCTCGCCGGTCGTCTTGATCCCGGTCACAGCACTAGTCTCCTCAGACGAGTTCTTCCCGCTGCCGTCCTCACACGCTCCGGAAAATCACAGTCCGAAGCGCTGAGTCGGCCGAAATGGTGTGCACCTATCACGGTACGCCGTGTACGACGCACCTGTTTCCGGTCAGCTTCCGCTTGCCGAATTCCTGGACTCCCCGGACGCCGCCTCCGCCGCCCGCGCAGCCGCACTGCCCGGACGCTTGCGCGCCACCCAACCCTCGATATTCCGTTGCTGCCCCCGGGCCACAGCCAGCGAACCCGCCGGAACATCCTTCGTGATGACCGAACCCGCCGCCGTATAAGCCCCGTCCCCAACAGTGACAGGAGCCACAAACATGTTGTCCGAACCCGTCTTGCAGTGAGACCCCACCGTCGTGTGGTGCTTCGCCTCACCGTCGTAATTCACAAACACGCTCGCAGCGCCGATGTTGGTGAAATCACCGATCGTCGCATCACCCACGTACGACAGATGCGGAACCTTCGTCCCCTCACCGATCGTCGCGTTCTTCATCTCCACGTACGTACCCGCCTTGGCCTTCACGCCCAGCCGCGTCCCCGGCCGCAGATACGCGAACGGACCGACACTCGCCTGCTCCCCCACCTCGGAGTCGTACGCCACCGTGTTGTCCACCCGCGCCCCGGCGCCCACCCTGACGTTCCTCAGACGGGAGTTCGGCCCCACCTCGGCACCCTCACCCAGATGCGTGGACCCCTGCAGCTGCGTACCCGGATGCACCAGCGCGTCCTGCTCGTACGTCACCGTCGCGTCGACCCACGTCGAGGCGGGGTCCACGACCGTGACACCGGCCAGCATCGCCTCGGTGAGCAGCCGGTCGTTCAAGGTGCGCCGAGCGGCGGCCAGTTGCACGCGGTTGTTGATCCCCGCGATCTCCTCATGATCCACGGTGACCGCCGCGCCCACACGATGCCCCGCTTCCCGCAGGATCCCCAGAACATCGGTCAGGTACTCCTCACCCTGACTGTTGTCCGTACGCACCTTGCCCAGCGCCTTCGCGAGCAGCTGCCCATCGAACGCGAACACACCGGAATTGATCTCCCGGATCAGACGCTGCGTCTGAGTGGCGTCCTTGTGCTCGACGATCCCGGTCACCGCGCCGCTCTCGCCGTCCCGCACGATCCGGCCGTAGCCGGTCGCGTCCGGCACCTCGGCGGTCAGCACGGTCACGGCATTGCCGTCACCGGTGTGCGTCTCGGCCAGCTTCTGGAGAGTCGCACCGGTCAGCAGCGGAGTGTCCCCACAGACGACGATCACGGTCCCGTCCACGGCACCGCCGAGCTCGTCCAGACCGATGCGGACGGCGTGACCGGTGCCCTTCTGCTCGCTCTGGTACGCCGTGCGGACGTCCGGGGCGATCGTCCCGAGGTGCGCGATGACCTGCTCGCGGGCGAACCCGACGACGGTGACGAGGCGCTCCGGGCTCAACGCGTACGCGGCTTCGAGCACGTGCCCGATGAGGGAACGCCCACAGATCTCATGCAGGACCTTGGGAGTGGCCGACTTCATACGGGTGCCCTCACCCGCTGCAAGGACGACGACGGCTGCCGGGCTGTTGGCGCTCACGGGGGTGCCCTTCGGCTTCGGATGTGCGGGGAGTGGACATCCGCAGGATACCGGGGCGTTGTGGGGCGGAAATGAGGGCGGGTCCTGACCTTGCGGTCAGGACCCGGAAGTCTGCTCCCCCGCCAGGGCTCGAACCTGGAATACGGCAGTCAAAGTGCCGGGTGTTGCCAATTACACCACAGGGGATGGCGGGAGCAGCCTACGCGGTATGCCGCCCGGCCTCCACCACCATGCCAGACCACCAGCCTTCGATGCGACGGTAGAGCTCGGCGCTCCGGGAAACCCGGATCACAAGGCAGCCGCGATAGCCGTCGCCCACGTTCTTCCGGACTGTCTTGGGGTTGTGCTTCTTGATAGTCGTCTTCTGGAAGGTGGAGACGTCGACGCCGACCAAGTCGGCCCAGTAGCGCTCAGCAGCCTCGACGTCGGCCGTCATGTGGATCATGACCCGGTACTTCAGTCGCTCCGGTCCCACGTCCAGCAGGTTCAGCCATGCCAGGTAGAGCTGTATGACACCCGGGTCGCTGTTGACGAAGAGGACGTTCTCTCGTCGGTCGTACGACTTGTCCTTCATGCCTTCCGCCCAGTAGAGCGCGGTTCCGGCAACGAGCAACTCACGGTCGGACATCGCCTCGATCTGGCGGGCTGCCGCAGTCTTGGTGCGCTTGCGCTCTTCATCCCGGACCGCAAGTTCGTGCTCCCACCGTTTCCGCGCCGCCAGCTTCGCCTGCTCTGACGGGTCCCGCCGCTCCGGCTTCGGCAAATCCCGTACCCACAGCGAGATCGAACTCTTCGAGCAGCCCAGCTCGACCTGGATCTGGTCGTACGTGAGCCCCTTGACCCGCAGCTCCCGCGCCCGCTCCCGTAGGTCGTCCTTCGCGTTCGGACGCTTCGTCCACTCCGGGGCTGGCTCGCCCTCCAGGAGGCGGTTCAGGATGTCGTTGTTGTCGACGTGCAGCCGGTCGCGGATCTGGCGGCGGCTCAGCCCCTCCCGCCGTAACGCGATCGCCCGCTCCCGCAGTCCCTCGAAGTCGGCGTACTTGCTCGTGATTTCCGTCATGCGACGACCCTTGTCCGGAATGCGAACCTCCGGCCGGGAACCCGGAGCGGTTCGCCAGTTCGAGGGAATTCGGGCCGTTTCGTTTCGCGATGGTCAGCGCGTGCGTTCGATCACCGAGCCGGAAACTCGCCGGAAAAGGAGGGCTTGTCGCCCGTAGGCTGGAAGGCATGACCACGACGGGGGAGAACCACAGAGCGGCCGTGACCGGGCCGTGGTGGTGGGAGCGGCGGCGTAGTGCCGTGCTGGATGTGGGGATTGCGCTGGCGTCGGCGGCGGAGTGCGCTGCCGAGGGGATCACGTTCGCGGGGGATACGGGGGTCCCCACGGGGGTGGGGGTCGCGTTCGGGGTGTTGGCGGGGGCTTCGCTGGTGTTGCGGCGGCGGTGGCCGATTGCCGTGGTGCTGATTTCCATCGCGATCACGCCCGCGCAGATGGGGATTTTCCTGACGGTCGTCGGGCTTTACACGCTGGCCGCTTCCGAGTTGCCTCGGCGGATCATCGGGTCGCTCGCCGGGATGTCGTTGCTGGGGACGCTCATCGTGACCCTTGTGCGGACTCGGCAGGACATGGAGAGCGGGGAGCTGGGGTTCGCGGAGGGGTTCATACCCTTCATCGCGATCATGACGTCCATCGGGTTGACCACGCCGCCGATCTTGCTGGGGCTGTACATCGGGGCGCGGCGGCGGCTCATGGAGAGTCTGCGGGAGCGTGCCGACAGTTTGAAGGGTGAGTTGCAGCTGCTCGCGGAGCGCGCCGAGGAGCGGGCGGAGTGGGCGCGTAATGAGGAGCGGACCCGGATCGCGCGGGAGATGCATGATGTGGTCGCTCATCGGGTGAGTCTGATGGTGGTGCATGCTGCCGCGTTGCAGGCTGTGGCGAGGAAGGACCCTGAGAAGGCCGTCAAGAACGCCGCTCTGGTCGGTGACATGGGGCGGCAGGCGCTGACGGAGCTGCGCGAGATGCTGGGTGTGCTGCGGACCGGGGAGCCGACGCCGGCCGCGGGGGGTCGGCACGGGTCGGTCTCGGACGCGGTGCCGTTGGCGGCTGTGGGGTTTGCGGCCGCTGCTGCCGCCTCGCGCGCGGTGGACGAGGACGGGCCGTGTCTGGCGGAGCTGGATGAGCTGGTGGGGCAGTCTCGTGCGGCGGGGATGGCGGTGGTTCTGTCCGTGGAGGGTGATTCGCGCGCGTATGCGGCGGATGTCGAGCAGACGGCGTACCGGGTGGTTCAGGAGGCGTTGACGAACGTGCACAAGCACGCCGCGGGCGCCAAGACGTATGTGCGGCTGGCGCATCGCGGTGCGGAGATCGCGATGCAGGTGGAGAACGAGCCGCCGCCGGAGGCCGGTCCGGGGGACGCCCGGTTGCCCAGTGGGGGCAATGGTCTGGTGGGGATGAAGGAGCGGGTCGTCGCGTTGGGTGGGGTGTTCGTGTCGGGGCCGACGGACGCGGGTGGGTTCCGGGTGTCGGCGGTGCTGCCCGCGGCCGCCTAGGTTCTGTTGCCGGGTTTTTCTCAGCCCGCCCTGAGGTGTTTTCTTCTCAGCCCGCCTTGAGGCGTTCCGGTTGTGTGCCGGAGGTGAGGGTGGCGAGGGCTTCGTCGATGTGGGCGCCCAGGTACCAGTCGCCGCTGTGGTCGAGGCTGTAGACGCGGCCCAGCGCGTCGATGGCCAGGAGCGCCTGGGTCTCGGTCTCCTCTCCTATGGGGCACACCTCGGTGTCGAGGGCGCGGCCCAGGTCGCCGAGGGTGCGGGCGAGGTGGAGGCCGTAGAGGGGGTCGAGGTGTACGGCGGCGGGCGCTATGTGGCGGCCGGGGCCCTGTGGGGTGATGTGCAGTCCGCCGAACTCGGCCCAGGCTTCGACGGCGGCGGGGAAGACGGCGTGCTGGTGTCCTGCGGGTGAGGTGTGGCGGCGCAGGACGTCGGCCCAGATCTCGGCCTGTTTTATGTCCCACCGTCCGGGGGTCCAGCCGGCGGCGCGCAGGGCGGCGTCGACGGGGACGGGGAAGCGGGGTGAGGCGGCGGTCTGGTGGGTGTGCGTGGGGTGGTGCGTGTGCTGTTCGGTGTGCATGGGCCCTCGTCGCGGTTCGGGGTCAGCGGTTCGGTGGTGGGGGTCAGGATTCGGGTGTCGGGGGTTCCACGATCCGTACGCCGAAGTGCGCTGCGAGGGCGGTGCAGGAGCGGCAGGGGCGGGCGAAGCCGCCGTGCAGGGGGTCGCCGTCCTCGCGGATGCGGCGGGTGGTGAGTTTGGCGTGTTTGAGGGCTTTGCGGGCTTCGCCGTTGGTCATGGGTTTTCGTGCGGCGCGTTTGGAGCGGCTGCTGTCGGCCGTCGTGAGGTGGCGCGAGATGAGGATGGCTTCGGCGCATCGTCCGGTGAAGCGTTCGCGCTGACCGCTTGTGAGGGTGTCGAGGAAGTCCTGTACGAGTGGGTGCAGAGCGGGCGGTTCTTCGCCGCGGCCCGCGGTGCTCGTGAGGGTCGCGCCGCGGACGGAGAGTGCGGCGGCGACGGTGGGAAGTATGCCGTCGCGGCGCTGGCGCAGTGTGGGCGCGTGGGCGGACGTGCTGCTCCAGCCGACGCGTGGATCTCCGGTGCCGGTGGGGTGCTCGGCGGTCGCCGAAGGTGCTGTCGTGGCCGTGGTGCTGTCGGTCGTACCGGTCTGTGCCGTGTGCATGGTGGTGCTTCCCTCCCCGCAACTCGCGGCTGTGACCGCGTGTGCCACGCCCCCGCGTTGCGGGGACAGCCTGCCAAACGGGGCGGGTGGTGCGGAAGCTGGGGCACCGCGACACGCCCGGCTTTCGGCGGACGGTGACGGTCCGGTGGCTGCAGGTCATGGAACCGGAGGCCCGGTGACCGGTGTCGTCCTTACGCATAGGCTGTCGACATCCGCAGACCGCGGAACGCAGGACGAAGTACGCACAATCGACGCACAGCGATCCGCGAAACCATTAACAGTGCCGCAGGGGGCAACCGCCATGACGACAGGTCGGCTGGGGCAGCAGGCCGCACCGCCGAACGCGGCCTACGCCGGGCAGGTCGTGCACTTCCCGGATCCGGTCCGGGCCACGCGCCATCCCAGAGGCGTGCGCGTGGACGAGCGCGGCTATCCGGACTTCTCGGCCTACGCGCGTGCGGCCGTCGAGATCGCCGAGCCTCCGGAGGGCTTCGGTGTCGACGAGTTGCGCCTGACGGACTATGTCTCCGCGAACGCGGCGATGGCCGCGGCGGAGCATGACCTGTGGGACACGATTCTGCCGGTGGCGACTCCGCACGGCTGGACCTGGCACCACGTGCCGGGGGGCCGGCGTCTTGAGCTGGTCCCGGTGGAGGTGAAGGCGCTCCTGCGGCATCACGGCGGGCTCGCGACGACGCCGGTGGACCAGGACAAGAGGGGTACGCGCCCGCTTCAGGAGACCCGCCCGGCGCATCTCGCGCTGCCGAAGTCGGCGGTCGCGGTGAGCGAGCAGGAGATCCTCGGCGCCGAGGAGGAGCTGGGTTACCGGCTGCCTGGCGCCTACCGTTCCTTCCTGAAGGCGGCGGGCGGTTGCGCGCCGGTGGGTACGGCGCTCGACGCGGAGCTCGGCCTCCTGATCGACCAGCCGTTCTTCACGGTGCGGGACGAGGCCGCGGTCAATGACTTGGTGTACGTGAACAAATGCCTGCGCGACCATCTCACCAAGGACTATCTGGGAGTTGGTTTCGTGCAGGGCGGCATCCTCGCCGTGAAGGTGAGGGGCGAGCGGATCGGTTCGGTGTGGTTCTGCGCGTACGACGACGCCCGGGACGTCTCGGAGACGGCGGGCTGGCAGCCCGCCGAGCGGGTGCAGCGATTGTTGCTGCCGTGCGGTGACGACTTCGACGCGTTCTTGTCCCGGCTCGCGGGGAATCCGCCGGAGTTGGAGACCGTGGCGAACCTGATGGTGGACGGCGGCTTCGCGCGCGCTGTCCCGGTGGGGGAGTGAGTTGTCGATGGTGACCTTCGCGCAGGCGCAGGAGCGCGCCGACGAGTGGATCAACGGCGATGTGCCCGGATACCAGCATCGTGAGGTGCGGGTACGGGAGTTCGAGCTGGGTTTCGTCGTGTGGGCGGAGGACCGTGAGAACGGTCCGGTGTCCGACGGTGGCCGTCAGCGGCTCGTCATCGCGCGGGACAGCGGCGACGCCACGCTCTGGCCGGGGCTGCCGGTCGGTGAGGTGATCCGCCGGTACGAGGAGGAGTACGGCGCCCCGGAAGCGGTGCCTCAGGACGCGGTGCCGGCCCCGCCGGAGCGGGTTGATCTGAATCAGACGTCGTTCCTGTTGAGCCCTCCGGAGTGGCTCCAGGAGGCGGCGGACAAGCTGGGCATCCCGGATCGCAGGGGTGAGTCGTCCGCGGGTGTGGAGCCGTCGGACGAGGCGCCTGCGTCACCTGCTCCGTCTGCTTCCTCCGCTCCGTCCGGCTCCCCTGCCTCCCCTGCCCCCTCTGCCCCGTCTGTGTCGGGCGGGTCCATCGGGGGTGTGGGATACGGCAGTTCGACGCCACCCGCGCCCGCGCCTGCGGAGTCAGCCGCACCCGAAGCGCCCGGTGGCGGTACGCCGTGGCCCGCGGCCGGGGCGTCGAGTGACCCCGTCGGGGCCACCCCGTGGGCCGGTACGGACACCAACGCGGACTCCGGCGACGACCGTTCGGTGCCCGCACCCGCGACGGTGTTCGCGCCGCCGCTGGTCGGTGGTGACGACGACACGCCGCCGCCCGGTGTGGCGCCGGAGGCCAAGACCGCGCTGATGCACGGCGGCAGCGGCCTTCCGTCGACGACGGTGGCACCCGCACTCGACGGCTCGAACATGCCGCCCCCCGCGGGCCCCGGTGGTCCCGACGCGTCCGCGTACGGCTATCCGCAGGGGCCGGGCGCGCAGGCTCCGGCCGCTCCGGGGCCGAACCTGCCCCCGCCGCCCGCGGGCGCCGCGGTGAACATGCCGCCGCCTCCGGGCGCGAGCGCTCCGGACCCCTCCGCGTACGGCTATCCGCAGGGTTCGGCTCCGGCTGCCGCCGCGCACTCCGTGCCTTCCGGCGCGGGGGACATCGCCGACGCCGCGACCAGCAAGGCGCAGGCGCCGCCACGCGGTGCCCGTGGTGGCGGTGCGGTCACCCCGCCGCCTCCCGGCGCCCCGGGGACCCCCGGCATGCCGCCGGGCAGTACGCCGCCGCCGTCCGGTCCCGGTGCTCCGGGCACCCCGGCGGGCGGTTACGTCCCGACGCAGCTGGTCTCGGCGCTCGGCCCCGATGGACCTCAGCCGCCCGCGGCTCCGAACGCGCCGCAGCCGCCCGGTGCTCCGGGTACGCCTGCCGGTGGTGTGCACCATGCGGCGACGATGCTGGCGGACCCGAGCCTGGGCGGTCCTGGCGGGATCAAGCCGCCGGGCGCTCCTGGTGCTCCTCAGCCTCCCGGCCCGCCCGGCGTTCCGGGTGCTCCGGGTGCTCCTCAGCCTCCCGGCCCGCCCGGTGCTCCGGGTACGCCTGCCGGTGGTGTGCACCATGCGGCGACGATGCTGGCGGACCCGAGCCTGGGCGGTCCCGGTGGGATCAAGCCGCCGGGCGCTCTTGGTGCCCCGCAGCCTCCCGGCCCGCCCGGCGCTCCGGGTGCTCCCGGCGCACCTCAGCCTCCTGCGGCTCCCGGCGCACCCGGCGCACCCGGCGGTGGTGTCCACCACGCCGCGACCATGCTGGCCGGACCCGCGGTCGGCGGCCCCGGCGCGCCCATGCCCCCGCAGGCTCCGGGCGCCCCCGGCATGCCGCCCCCGGCGCCGGGCGGGCCCGGCCCCGGTCAGCCCTACGGCTACCCGCAGCCGCCCACAGGGCAGCCGACCGTCGGCCCCGGCTACCAGGCCGTACTCCGCTATCGCGCGCAGGACGGCTCCGAGCAGCAGCTCATCCGCCGCTCGGCGCCCGGCACGCCGCACCCCGAGTGGCAGATCCTGCACGAGCTGCGCGGCATGAACGTGCCGCCGCAGCAGGTGCTCGAACTCCACACGGAGCTGGAGTCCTGCGAGCTGCCGGGCGCCTACTGCGCCCGCATGATCCGGGAGACCTGGCCGCAGGCGCGGATCACGAGCATCGCTCCGTACGGCAGGGATCACGGGTCCCGGCAGGGGGGCATGCAGCAGCTCATCGCGCATCAGGCCGAGTTGCACCAGGTCGCGGACGGCCCGGCGCGCCCGGCGCCGGTGCGCGCGCCGCTGCCGCAGGTGCAGCCCGCGCCGCCGATTCCGCCGGAGGGTGTGGCGCAGGAGCTGGTGGGCGCGTTCGGGCCCGGTGTCTTCCGCTTCGACCAGCGGGCGGTCTCCCGGCAGGGGGTGCCCGATCTGGTGGCGCACACGCTCGTCGTGGCGGGCCTGCCGGTCGATTTCGGTCCGTTCTTCTGGGCGCAGGCCCAGCCGGGCCGTCCGGTGCCGACCCTCGCCGAGACGGCACAGGAGCGCGGGGTGCAGCCGGCGTCGGACGCCGGTTCGTACCTGGTCATGGGCAGTGACTTCGGCCGTGCGATCTGCGTCCAGTACGGCACGGCGAACATCGTCGCCGTGCCCGTGGAGGCCGGCCCCGGCGGGGCGCCCGTGCCGCCGCAGTTCGTGAACACGGGGCTGCCGGAGTTCGCGCGCTGCCTGGCGCTGCTCGGCCGCATGTGGCGGCTGCGGTTCGGGTTGAACCAGGAGCAGGCGGGGCGCTGGACGGTCGACTTCCAGGCCCAGCTTGCCGCGCTCGACCCGGCGGCGCTGGCTTCGCCGGAGAGCTGGTGGTCGGTGCTGCTCGAGCAGATGTGGGACGGGTTGCTCTGACCTCCGCCCCTGCGGGGGTGGCGGCATACGCATACGAGGCGCTCGACCCCGCCGGGGACGAGCGCCTCGCCGTTTCCCGGGCTCTGATTCCGACTTCCGGCAGGAATAGCGCATCCTTGAGTGGATGAGATGAGCGGAGTGTCGCGTTATGGGTACTTCCGCTTGATCCATCAAGATGTGCGCCAATCGCGTAGTACGCGCGTGGTGCGTCGGAGGAGGGATTCAGGATGAGCAGCGGTGCTACGGCGTCGGAGCACGGCTTCGTCGCCGTGCGCGGACGTGGTTACCGTCCCGAGCAGGTGGACGCGTACGCCTTCGATCTGTCCCGGGACCGCGACGACGCGTGGGAACGCGCCGCCCGGCTCACCGTCCTCGCCAAGGAGATGGAGGCGGAGGCGGAGCGGCTGCGGGACGTGGTCTCGCGCCTCGCCCCTCAGACGTACGAGACGTTGAGCGAACGCGCGCGGAACATTCTCGCCCTGAGCGAGGCGGAGGCCGCGGCCGTACGGGAGTCGGCCGAGGCCGAGGCGCGGCGCGCGACGGAGGCGGCCGAGGCGCAGGCCCGGGAGGTCCGTGAGGCTGCTCGTGCGTACGCCGACGAAACCCTCGGCGAGGCCGACGAGCGGGCCCGGCAGCGGTTGCTCGCCTGCCGCGCGAGCGCGGACGAGACGCGGATCGCGGCCCGCCGTGACGTGAAGGAGTGGCGGGGTGAGGCCCTGGCCGCACTGCGGGAGATGCGGCAGCGCAGCGCCGCGCTCCTGGAGGAGCAGGAGAAGGAGCAGGCCGAGCGTTGGGAGGCCGCGGAGGCGGAGATCGCCGCCCGGGAAGCCGAGGCAGAGGCGCGGGAGGCTGCGCTGGTGGCCGCGGCCGAGGCGCGCCTGTCCGAGGCCAAGCGGGCCTTCGCCCAGGCGGAGGAGTCCGCCCGGCACGGGCAGGAGGACGCGGAGGCGAAGGGCGCCGAGCTGGTCGCCGCCGCGAGGGTGCGGGAGGAGGGCATCGCCAGGGAGACCGAGCGGATGCTGCGGGAGCACGGGGAGGAGTGGGACGAGGTGCGGGCGCACATGGAGCACGTACGAAGCAGTCTCGCCGCGCTGACCGCACGGGCGGCGGCGGAGGAGGGCGCCCCCTAGGGCCCCTGGTCGCACCCCGTCCGCCCGTCCACCCGCCTACCCCCGCTTGATGCCCGCCAGGATCCAGCCCTCCACCGCCTCGTACCGCCTGCGTTGTTTCTCCGACTCCCTCGGGCCCGAGGACACCGTGCCGAGCCAGCCCAGGAGGAAGCCGAGGGGGATGGAGGCGATGCCTGTGGTGGTGAAGGGGAACCAGTTGAAGTCGTGGTCCGGGAAGGCCGAGGTGGGGGCGCCCGAGACCAGGTTGGTGCCCGTCATGAGGATGACGGAGCCGAGGGTGCCGCCGATCAGGGTCCACAGGAGGCCCCTGCGCGTGTAGCGGCGCCAGAAGAGGCTGTAGACGAGGGCCGGGGCGAGGGCCGATGCGCCCAGGCAGAAGGAGAGGGTGACCAGCGGTTGCAGGTTGTGGTGCTGCACCATGACCGCGAGTGCGATCGCGAGGCCCCCTATGGCCAGCGCCGAGACGCGGGCCAGTGTCATCTCGCGGCGCGGGGTGAGCTCCTTGCGGAGGCTCAGGTGTGCGAAGACGTCGTGGGCCAGGGAGTTGGCGCAGGCGAGGATCATTCCGGCGACCGAGGCGAGCAGTGTCAGGAAGATCGCCGTGGTGACCGTCGTGAAGAGGAGGGTCTCGAACGTCGTGGCGTGCGCGCCGAACACGGCCTTGGAGCCCAGCAGATAGGCCGTGTTGCCCTGCGGGTCCGCCTTCGCGATCGCCGCGCGCCCGATCATCGCCGTCGCGCCGAAGCCGACGATCGTGATGATGAGGACGAAGAGCGCCACCGAGGACACCGCCCAGGACATCGAGCGGCGTATCTCGGGCGCGCTGCGCGCCGTGTACATGCGCATCGTCACATGGGGGAGGCATGCGCCGCCGAGTACCACCGTCAGTTCCGAACTGATCATGTCGAGGCCGGGGTGGGGGCCGCCCGCGAACTGCAGGCCGGACTGGAGGTAGGCCGGGCCTGCCCCGCTGCCCCGCTCGGCGGCGGCGAGCAGCGCGCCGAAGTCCCAGTCGAAGCGGTGCAGGATCAGGGCGGCGATGACCACTCCGGAGCCGAGCAGGATCACGATCTTGAGGATCTGGATGAGGGCCGTGCCCTTCATGCCGCCGATCGCCGCGTAGCTGATCATGAGTGCGCCGAGTGCGACGACGCATCCCGTCTTCACGCCCTCGCCGGAGAACCCGAGGATGAAGGAGAGCAGGTCGCCCGCGCCCGCCAGCTGCACCAGCATGAGGGGGATGAGCGCGGCGAGTGTCGCCGCGCAGGCGGTGACGCGTACGGCGCGGCCGGGCATCCGGCGTGCCAGTACGTCGCCCATGGTGAACCGGCCCGCGTTGCGCAGGGGTTCGGCGAGCAGGAACATCAGGAGCATGAGGGACAGCGCCGTACTCAGGGCGAGGACGACACCGTCGTACCCGAGGAGGGCGATGATTCCGCCGGTGCCGAGCACGGTCGCCGCCGAGATGTAGTCGCCCGCGATGGCCAGACCGTTGCGCATCGGCGAGAGGGCGCCGTAGCCGGTGTAGAACTCGCCGAGGTTGTCGCGGTCCGGGCCCGTCATGACACACAGGAGCAGCGTGAGGGTGACGACGGCGGTGAACGCCACCAGGGACATGGCTTGTGCGGAGTCGGCGGCCAGGGTGACGCCGGGGCTCGCCGGTGCGAGGCCGGAGTTCATCGGTTCGCCTCCAACTCCGCGAGCTTGCGCAGCCGTTCGGCCATCGGGTCGACCCTGCGGCGGGCCGTGTACTCGTACAGCCCTATGGCGAGCAGGGTGACGGGCACCTGGCACAGGCCGAGCAGCAGGCCGGTGGTCAGGCCGCCGGAGACCGTGTCCGTCATCAGGGACGGGGCGGAGGCGGAGAGGATCAGGAAGAGCGTGAAGTAGCCGAGAGCCGTGAGGGTGGCGACGCGACGCTGCCGGCGGTAGGCGCTGCGCAGGTGGCGCAGGTCGCTGTGGCGGCCGAGCGCGGGGTGGCGGGGGAGCCTTCTGGGCGGTGGGGGAGGTGGCGGCGCGACGGGCTGCCAGGGGTAGGTGGGGTACGAGGGGGAGGAGGGCGACGGGGGTGCGGAGTTGGGGGGAGCGGCGGGGGGACCGTAGGCGTGTCGGCCCTGCTGAGGGTGGTGCGGGCGCTGCGGGTGGTGCGGGTTTTGGGGCTGGTCAGGGTAGGGCATCCCGGTTCTCCTTGCGCGGCGTCGGTCCGGTGCGGGACCGCAGGGAGCGAGAGGTGAGGATCGAGCACGCTACTTGTAAGTAGGAGAACCGCGGAGGGTTTTGCGCATACTGGTTGGTCGGTCTAGTCGGCCGGTCTGTTCACGGGGCTTTCGCGCGGGGCGAGTTCGGTGTTCTCGCCACTCTCAGGGGCGCTGACCTCCCCGTTTCCCGACCCGCTCTCCGTCCCGTTCTCCGGGGACTCCACCCCGATTACCGGAAACCGCCGGGGCGCGAGGAACACCAGGACGAGGAGTGCGATCACCGCCGCGCACCCCGCTCCCACGTACACCGTGTCGACCGCCGAGTCGACCGCCCGGCGCAGCCGTTCGGGGTCGGCGACCGCGGCCGGGTCCTCCAGGGCGTGTGCCACCGAGTCCAGGGAGCCGGCGCCGCCGAGCTTCGACGTGAGCACTCCGTTGGCGACCGCCCCGAAGAGCGCGGCGCCCAGGGTCTGGCCTATCTGGCGGCAGAAGAGGATCGAGGCGGTGGCCGTGCCGCGCTCGGACCAGCCGACGGTGGACTGCACCCCCACGATCAGCGGCAGTTGGAAGAGGCCGAGTGCCGCGCCGAGCAGCAGCATGATCAGCGCCGGCTGCCAGGCCTGCCCCGGATAGGGCAGGAACGGGAACGCGAAGAGGCAGAGCGCCGCCCCGCCGATGCCGATGAGCGCCGTGTCGCGAAAGCCCAGCCTGCGGTAGACGTGCTGGCTCAGGGCGGCGGAGACCGGCCAGCTCAGCGTCATCACGGAGAGCACGAACCCGGCGGCGACCGGCGCGAGGCCGAGCACGGACTGGGCGTACGTCGGCAGGAACACGGTGGGCGCGACCATCAGGAGACCGAGCGCGCCCAGGGCGAGGTTGACCGCGGCGATGGTGCGCCGGCGCCAGACCCAGCCGGGGATGATCGGTTCCGCCGCGCGCCGCTCGACGACCACGACGGCCGCCGCGAGCAGCAGTCCGCCCGCGAACAACGCGAGTGACGGCGCGGACAGCCAGCCCCAGGCGACGCCGCCCTGTACGAGCGCGGTGAGCAGGACGCCGCCGCAGGCGAAGACGGCGAGTGCGCCCGCCCAGTCGGTGCGCCCGCGGGTGGCCTGCTCGCGCTCCGGCTCGTGGAGGTGGCGGACGATCAGCCAGAGCGCCACCGCCCCGATGGGCAGGTTGATCAGGAAGATCCAGCGCCAGTCGGCGTATGCGGCGATCAGCCCGCCGAGTGCGGGCCCCGCGATCGAGGAGGCGGCCCATACGGTGGACAACTTGGCCTGGATCTTGGGGCGTTCCTTGAGGGGATAGAGGTCGGCGGCCAGTGTCTGCACCGTCCCCTGAAGCGCTCCGCCGCCCAGGCCCTGGACGACGCGGAAGGCGATGAGCGCCCCCATGTTCCAGGCGACGGCGCACAGGGCCGAGCCGATCAGGAAGAGGATGCTGCCCGCGATGAGGACGGGCTTGCGGCCGAAGGTGTCGGAGAGCTTGCCGTAGATGGGCAGGGTGACGGTGACGGCGAGCAGATAGCCGGAGAAGAGCCAGGAGAAGACGGAGAAGCCGCCGAGGTCGCCGACGATCTGCGGGATGGCGGTCGAGACGATCGTGGCGTCCAGGGCCGCCAGCGCCATGGCGAGCATGAGGGCGGCTACGACGGGGCCGCGCCGCCGCCGGTCGTCCGTGCCCGAAGGTGTGCCGTCCGCGTTCACCGAGATCCCTTCCCCCTGCATCTAATTGCTCCGGGTCACCTTCTCACCCGGCGGGCGTCCGGGGCAGGGGCGCGGAGCATCGCGGCAGGTGGGGCGGTGTCCGCTCGGCAGGAGGGTGGAGCGACCCCGAGAAAGGCTCCACCGGCGGGTGGAGATCCCCTAGGGGAACCTCCGTACTACGGACCGGGGAGCGTTCGTACTGCCGGAGGACGAGAAGGCCCCGGGCGCTTCTTAGATTGGCTTTATGCCGACGAGGTCGGGCCCACGCACCTTCGGGTCGGACCAGCCACCCCCTCGGGGGTGGGGTTTTCCCCAGCAGAAGACTGCGCTGGGCACCAGGGCGCCGGAGCCGTCGGACGACCAGACTCTTTATGCGTAGCGAACACGCCTGAGAACACCTTCAAGACCACCTGAGCACACCTGATCCACCGCGTAACCGACTTAGGAGACTTACCGTGACATCGGCTGTAACCATTCCCAGGCACGGGGGCACTGGAGGGCGTACGGCCGTGGCGGCACGGGCGCGCCAGGTCGTGAAGGCGTACGGGTCCGGGGAGACCCGGGTCGTCGCGCTCGACGAGATCGACGTGGACATCGCCCGCGGGCAGTTCACCGCGATCATGGGCCCCTCCGGCTCCGGCAAGTCGACCCTGATGCACTGCCTCGCGGGCCTGGACACCGTGTCCTCCGGGCAGATCTACCTCGACGAGACCGAGATCACCGGCCTGAAGGACAAGAAGCTCACGCAGCTTCGCCGGGACCGGATCGGCTTCATCTTCCAGGCGTTCAACCTCCTGCCGACGCTCAACGCCATCGAGAACATCACGCTTCCGATGGACATCGCGGGCCGCAAGCCCGACCGCGGCTGGCTGGATCAGGTCGTGGAGACCGTCGGCCTCGCGGGGCGTCTCAAGCACCGTCCGACCGAGCTCTCCGGTGGCCAGCAGCAGCGTGTCGCGGTGGCCCGCGCGCTCGCCGCGCGTCCGGAGATCATCTTCGGTGACGAGCCGACCGGAAACCTCGACTCCCGTGCGGGAGCGGAGGTGTTGGGCTTCCTGCGCAAGTCGGTGACCGAGCTCGGCCAGACCATCGTGATGGTCACGCACGACCCGGTGGCCGCCTCGTACGCGGACCGGGTGCTGTATCTCGCGGACGGCCGGATCGTCGACGAGATGTTCTCGCCGACCGCCGAGAGTGTCCTCGACCGCATGAAGGACTTCGACGCGCGGGGGCGTACGTCATGACCGTCCTCAAGACCTCGATGCGCAACTTCTTCGCGCACAAGGGCCGCATGGCGCTCTCCGCCGTGGCCGTGGTCCTGTCGGTGGCGTTCGTCTGCGGCACGCTCGTCTTCTCCGACACGATGAACACGACGTTCGACAAGCTCTTCGCCGCGACGTCCGCGGACGTCACCGTGACCGACAAGAACGCCGAGGACTCGGGCGAGACGCCCGACAGCGGCAGGCCGGAGTCGATCCCCGCCTCGGCCGTCGAGCAGGCGAAGAAGGCCGACGGCGCGAAGTCCGCGGAGGGTGCGGTCAGCAGCACCGCCGTCACCGTCGTCAACTCCGAGAAGGAGAACGTGGGTCCGTCCGGCGGCGGTCCGACCATCGCGGGCAACTGGACGCACAACGACCTGCGTTCGATGGACATCACCTCGGGACACGCCCCGCGCGGGCCCACCGACGTGATGGTCGACGCCGACACCGCGGACAAGCACCACCTCAAGATCGGTGACGAGCTGCGCACCATCGCCGTCGCCGGCGACCACACCGCCAGGATCTCCGGCATCGCCACCTTCAAGGTGACCAACCCCGGCGCCGCGATCGTCTACTTCGACACCGCGACCGCACAGCGCGAACTCCTGGGCGCGACAGGCAAGTTCACGCACGTCAACGTCACGGCCGAGCAGGGTGTCAGCGACGCGGAGCTCAAGCGGAACGTCGGCGAGGCCATGGGCGCCGAGGCCTCCGCGTACAAGGTCAAGACCCAGCAGGAGACCTCGGACGACGGCCGCGAGAGCGTCAGCGGCTTCCTCGACGTGATGAAGTACGCGATGCTCGGCTTCGCCGGGATCGCCTTCCTGGTCGGCATCTTCCTCATCATCAACACCTTCTCGATGCTGGTCGCCCAGCGCACCCGCGAGATCGGCCTGATGCGCGCCATCGGATCGAGCCGCAAGCAGGTCAACCGCTCCGTGCTCGCCGAGGCGCTGCTGCTCGGCGTCATCGGCTCGATCCTCGGAGTCGGCGCGGGCGTCGGACTCGCCGTCGGCCTGATGCAGCTCATGTCGGGCATGGGCATGGAACTGTCCACGCAGGACCTCACGGTCAAGTGGACGACTCCCGTGGTGGGCATGGTCCTCGGCGTCGTCGTCACCGTCCTCGCCGCCTACCTCCCCGCACGGCGCGCCGCCAAGGTCTCCCCGATGGCAGCGCTGCGCGACGCCGGAACACCGTCCGACGGCAAGGCGAGCTTCCTGCGCGCGGTCATCGGCCTGGTCCTCACCGGCGCCGGCGCCTTCGGCCTCTACACCGCCTCGCAGGCGGACAAGGCGAGCGAGGGCTCGCTCTTCCTCGGCGGCGGTGTGGTCCTGACCCTCATCGGCTTCGTCGTCATCGGCCCGGTCCTCGCCAACGGCGTGGTCCGCGTCATCAGCGCCGTACTCCTGCGGTGGTTCGGCCCCGTCGGGCGGATGGCCGAGCGCAACGCCCTGCGCAACCCGCGCCGCACCGGCGCCACCGGCGCGGCCCTGATGATCGGCCTCGCCCTGGTCGCCTGCCTCTCGGTGGTCGGCTCCTCGATGGTCGCGTCGGCCACGGACGAGCTCGACAAGTCGGTGGGCGCGGACTTCATCATCCAGTCCGACAACGGCCAGGCGATCACCCCGAAGGCCGCGAAGTCCCTGGAGAAGGCCGACCACATCGCCCACATCACCCAGTACAAGGACATCAAGGCCGACCTGACCGCCCCGAACGGCAAGACCGCCAAGGGCGTGGGCCTGAGCGCCGCCGACGCGACGTACGCCGAGGACCTGCGCAGCGAGACCGTCGCCGGCAAGCTCACCGACGCCTACAAGCCGGACTCCATGTCGGTCGGCGAGGACTTCGCCAAGGACCACGGGATCACCGTCGGCGACAAGGTGAAGCTCGCCTTCGACCACGGCCGGACCGGCGAGATGACGGTACGGGCGATCACGTCGAGCGAGACCTCGATCGACTCGGGCGCGATGTACGTGAACATCGAGACCGCGGCGAAGTACGTGCCCGACGACCGCATGCCGCCGAACGAGATCATGTTCGCCAAGGCGGAGAAGGGCCAGCAGGACGCGGCGTACACGTCGCTGAAGGCGGCCATGTCCGACTACCCGCAGTACAAGGTCATGGACCAGACCGACTTCAAGCAGACGCTGAAGGACCAGGTCGGCCAGATGCTGAACATGGTCTACGGCCTGCTCGGTCTCGCGATCATCGTCGCGATCCTGGGTGTGGTGAACACCCTCGCCCTCTCGGTGGTCGAGCGGACCCGTGAGATCGGCCTGATGCGGGCGATCGGCCTCTCGCGCCGCCAGCTGCGCCGCATGATCCGCCTGGAGTCGGTGGTCATCGCCCTCTTCGGCGCACTGCTCGGCCTCGGCCTCGGCATGGGCTGGGGAGCGACGGCCCAGAAGCTGCTGGCCCTGGAGGGCCTGAAGGTCCTGGAGATCCCCTGGCCGACGATCATCACGGTCTTCATCGGCTCGGCGTTCGTGGGCCTGTTCGCGGCGCTGGTCCCCGCTTTCAGGGCGGGCCGGATGAACGTGCTGAACGCGATCGCTACCGAATAGCTCCCGCTACGGGGGTGCGGGGGCGCTCCCGCTGGGGGGCGCAGGAGAATGGCCCGGCTCCGGTGGAATTCCGCCGGAGCCGGGCCATTGTCCGGTCGAGTTCGGCGAGCTCCGCGGGGTTGATGAAGATCGCCACGGCCCGGCCCTGGTCCGTGATGGTGATGCGTTCACGGGCGTTCGACGTCCGGCGGACCAGGGGGTCGAACCGGGCGTAGGCCTCAATGATGGGCAGCGTCTCGCTCATGTACAGAACCGCAAGCTCGGCCCTGCGTGCCGTCAGTCGCTCGATCGGGTGACGAGAGCGTCGGCGACGTACTCTGGGCACCCCCGACCCGTCCGGCGTGCTCGGTCGGATTCAGCCCGTCGACGGCGCCCGCCTGGGGCGGAGCCCGACGGCCAGCGGCTCTCCGCCGTGAGTCGTACGCTGGAGGCCCCCCGGCCCGTCACTCGTGTCGGGCGGTTCGCGTTGCCCACCCCTCGGACCCCGGACGGGATTCCCCTTCATGAGCCTGCACGGACTCCTCGACGCCGTCGTCAAGGACGCGGCCCTCGCCGAAGCGGTAAAAGCCGCCACCGGCGGCAACCGCGCCCACGTGGACCTGGTCGGGCCGCCCGCCGCCCGCCCCTTCGCGGTCGCCGCTCTTGCCCGCGAGACCGACCGCACCGTCCTCGCCGTGACGGCGACCGGCCGCGAGGCCGAGGACCTGGCCGCCGCCCTGCGGACGATCCTGCCGCCGGACGGAGTCGTCGAGTACCCCTCCTGGGAGACGCTCCCGCACGAGCGCCTCTCGCCCCGCTCCGACACCGTCGGCCGCCGCCTCGCCGTCCTGCGCCGCCTCGCGCACCCGCGCCCCGACGACCCCGAGACCGGCCCCGTCTCCGTCATCGTCGCCCCCGTGCGCTCGGTCCTCCAGCCGCAGGTCAAGGGCCTGGGCGACCTGGAGCCCGTGGCCCTGCGCACCGGGGAGAGCACGGACCTGAACGAGACCGTGGAGGCCCTCGCCGCAGCCGCGTACTCCCGCGTGGAGCTGGTCGAGAAGCGCGGCGAGTTCGCCGTGCGCGGCGGCATCCTGGATGTCTTCCCGCCGACCGAGGAACATCCCCTCCGGGTCGAGTTCTGGGGCGACGACGTCGAGGAGATCCGCTACTTCAAGGTCGCCGACCAGCGCTCCCTGGAAGTCGCCGCCCACGGCCTGTGGGCCCCGCCCTGCCGCGAGCTGCTCCTCACGGACCAGGTGCGGGAGAGAGCCGCCGCTCTCGCCGAGGCCCACCCCGAGCTGGGCGAACTCCTCGGGAAGATCGCCGAGGGCATCGCCGTCGAGGGCATGGAATCCCTCGCGCCGGTCCTGGTCGACGACATGGAGCTGCTGCTCGACGTCCTGCCGGAGCAGAGCATGGCCGTGGTCTGCGACCCCGAGCGCGTGCGCACCCGCGCCGCCGACCTGGTGGCCACCTCGCAGGAGTTCCTCCAGGCCAGCTGGGCGGCGACCGCCGGTGGCGGGGACGCCCCCATCGACGTGGGCGCCGCCTCCCTCTGGGGCATCGCGGACGTCCGCGACCACGCCCGTGACCTGGGGATGATGTGGTGGTCCGTGTCGCCCTTCGCGGCGGACGAGGACCTGGGCCAGGACACCCTCAAGCTCGGCATGCACGCCACCGAGACCTACCGCGGCGACACCGCCAAGGCGCTCGCCGACACCAAGGGCTGGCTCGCCGACGGCTGGCGCACCGTCTACGTCACCGAGGGCCACGGCCCCGCCGCCCGCACCGTCGAGGTCCTCGGCGGCGAAGGCATCGCGGCGCGCCTCGACGGGGACCTCGCCGAGCTCACGCCCTCGCTCGTACACGTGTCCTGCGGCTCCATCGACTACGGCTTCATCGACCCCGCGCTCAAGCTCGCCGTACTCACCGAGACCGACCTCTCCGGCCAGAAAGCGGCCGGCAAGGACGGCCAGCGGATGCCCGCGCGCCGCCGCAAGACGATCGACCCGCTGACCCTGGAGGCCGGCGACTACATCGTCCACGAGCAGCACGGCGTCGGCCGCTACATCGAGATGGTGCAGCGCACCGTCCAGAGCGCCACCCGCGAGTACCTCGTCGTGGAGTACGCCCCCGCCAAGCGCGGCCAGCCCGGCGACCGGCTCTACATCCCCACCGACCAGCTGGAGCAGATCACCAAGTACGTCGGCGGCGAGGCCCCCACCCTGCACCGCCTGGGCGGCGCCGACTGGACGAAGACGAAGGCGCGCGCGAAGAAGGCGGTCAAGGAGATCGCCGCCGACCTCATCAAGCTGTACTCCGCCCGCATGGCCGCCCCCGGCCACTCCTTCGCCCCCGACACGCCCTGGCAGCGCGAGCTGGAGGACGCCTTCCCGTACGTGGAGACGCCCGACCAGCTCACCACCATCGCCGAGGTCAAGGAGGACATGGAGAAGACGGTCCCCATGGACCGCCTGATCTGCGGCGACGTCGGCTACGGCAAGACGGAGATCGCGGTCCGCGCCGCGTTCAAGGCGGTCCAGGACGGCAAGCAGGTCGCGGTCCTGGTCCCGACGACGCTGCTCGTGCAGCAGCACTTCGGCACCTTCGGTGAGCGCTACTCCCAGTTCCCCGTCAAGGTGAAGGCGCTGTCCCGCTTCCAGACGGAGACGGAGTCCAAGGCCACCCTGGAGGGCCTGCGCGACGGCTCGGTCGACATCGTCATCGGCACGCACCGCCTCTTCTCCTCCGAGACCAAGTTCAAGGACCTGGGCCTGGTCATCGTCGACGAGGAGCAGCGCTTCGGCGTCGAGCACAAGGAGCAGCTGAAGAAGCTGCGCGCCAACGTCGACGTCCTGACCATGTCGGCCACCCCCATTCCCCGTACGCTCGAAATGGCCGTGACCGGCATCCGCGAGATGTCGACCATCACCACGCCGCCCGAGGAGCGCCACCCGGTCCTGACCTTCGTCGGGCCGTACGAGGAGAAGCAGATCGGCGCGGCCGTCCGCCGCGAACTGCTCCGCGAGGGCCAGGTCTTCTACATCCACAACCGCGTCGAGTCCATCGACCGCGCGGCGGCCAGGCTCCGCGACATCGTCCCCGAGGCCCGCATCGCCATCGCCCACGGCCAGATGTCCGAACAGGCCCTGGAACAAGTGGTGGTGGACTTCTGGGAGAAGAAGTTCGACGTGCTGGTCTCGACGACGATCGTCGAGTCGGGCATCGACATCGCCAACGCCAACACGCTGATCGTCGAGCGTGGCGACAACTTCGGCCTCTCCCAGCTCCATCAGCTGCGCGGCCGTGTTGGACGTGGCCGTGAGCGCGGTTACGCGTACTTCCTGTACCCGCCGGAGAAGCCGCTGACCGAGACCGCCCACGAGCGTCTCGCCACGATCGCCCAGCACACGGAGATGGGCGCGGGCATGTACGTGGCCATGAAGGACCTGGAGATCCGCGGCGCGGGCAACCTCCTGGGCGGCGAACAGTCGGGACACATCGCGGGCGTCGGCTTCGACCTCTACGTACGCATGGTGGGCGAGGCCGTGGCCGACTACCGCGCGTCCCTGGAGGGCGGCGTGGAGGAGGAGCCGCCGCTGGAGGTCAAGGTCGAGCTGCCGGTCGACGCGCACGTCCCGCACGACTACGCCCCCGGCGAGCGGCTGCGCCTGGCGGCCTACCGCTCGATCGCCTCGGCGAGCAGCGAAGAGGACGTCAAGGCCGTACGGGAGGAACTCACCGACCGCTACGGCAAGTTGCCGGAGCCCGTGGAGAACCTCCTCCTGGTGGCCGGTCTGCGCATGCTGGCCCGTGCGTGCGGCGTCGGCGAGATCGTGCTGCAGGGCAACAACATCCGGTTCGCCCCGGTGGAGCTGCGGGAGTCGCAGGAGCTGAGGCTCAAGCGCCTCTACCCCGGCACGGTCATCAAGGCGAACGCCCACCAGCTCCTGGTGCCGCGCCCGAAGACGGCCAAGGTCGGCGGGAAGCCGCTGGTCGGGCGGGAACTGCTTGGCTGGGTCGGGGAGTTCCTGACGACGATCGTGGGGTCGTAAGGGGCTGCAGGGAGCTCAGGGGGTGCAGGCGTCGGCGATCGAGCGGCTGTTCTCGTAGAGGTGGTGCCGCGTGACCCGCCCGTCCTCGACGGTCAGCCGCAGCGCGAAGGGGCCTTCGAAGGACTTGCCGGTGTCGCGCACGGTGCCCCACAACTGACCGAAGATCACGGCGTCCGCGCCGTCGACCATGATCGTGTCGACGGTGGCACCGGCCTTCTCCGGGACGGTGTGGGCGGCCAGTTCGGCGGACTGGGCCGCGCAGTCGGCGGCGGTGGCACGCGGCCGGATCCACGGCACGCCCGGGTTCTCGGCGAGCATCCAGTCGACCTCGTCGGCGAAGAGGGCGGTGAGGCCCTCGCTGTCACCCGTCAGCCGGTACTGGAGGAACGCCTGGACGGCGGCGCGGGTGGCGTCTTCGGTGGAGGCGGTGGCGGAGGGCTTGGCGGTCACTTCTCACTCCTCGGTCGGGCGTTCCTGCGTCTGACGTCGATACTTCCGCACCGCCGGGGAGGGGGCGATTACGCCGGAGGTAATGACGGCCCTCGGTACGGTGGCCGTGAGAGACGCAAGCACGTGGGACATGGGGAGGGGAAGTGCCGTGGGGCTTGGGACCGTCGTGGGACTCGTCTGTTTTCCGGTGAAGTCGATGCTGGGGGAGGAGCGCGAGCGGCTCGTCCTCGATGAGCGGGGCGTGGCCGGTGACCGGCTGTGGGCCCTGCGGTACGAGGACGGGAAGTTGGGGAGCGGCAAGAACAGCCGCCGGTTCCGGCGGACACCGGGGATGCTGGAGCACGACGCCGCGTACGAGGGCGACGACCCCGTCATCACCACGCCGGACGGTGAGACGCTGCGGCCGGGTGACCCCCGTATCCCCGAACTCTTCGGCGCGGGCGTGGAGCTGGCGCGCGAGGACGAGGTGAGCCATCAGGACGCGGGCGCCGTCTCCCTCGTCGGCACCGCGTCGCTGCGCGCGCTCGGCGAGCTGCTCGGCGACTTCGACCCCGTCGACGTACGCCGACTGCGCAAGAACGTCGTGGTCGAGACGGACGAGCCGTGGATCGAGGGGGACTGGGTCGGACGGCAGATCACCTTCGACGGCGGCCTGAGCCTGCGCGTCGTCGAGCGCATCGAACGCTGCGTCATGACCACGCAGGCCCAGCGCGGCCTCCCGGCAGACAACCGCATCCTCAAGACGCTCACCGCCTCGCGCGGCATGAGCATCGGGGTGTACGCCGACGTCGTGACGCCCGGCACGCTCGCACTCGGCGCGCAGGTGACCGTCCAGTGAGCCGCCGTGGCAGGGGAGTTCAGATCGCGCTGCTGCTCGCGCTCGCCGTCACCGGAACCGTCACGGGCTGCTCGCCCCCGGAGGAGACCGGCGGCCAACCAGGAGCCGACGCCGAGGCGGGCCCGGCACTCGCCGCGGTCGACACACTCACCGTCAAGGGCCGTGCCCCCAAGACGGGGTACGACCGCGACCGCTTCGGCAGCCCCTGGGCCGACACGGACTCCAACCGTTGCGGGACGCGCGACGACATACTCAAGCGCGACCTCACGGACGTGAAGTACCGCGACGGCGGGGACTGCGAGGTGTCATCGGGCGAGCTCTCGCCCGACCCGTACACCGGCAAGGACGTAACGTTTGTGCGCGGTCGCAGCCAGGTCGACATCGACCATCTCGTCGCCCTCTCGGACGCCTGGCAGAAGGGCGCGGGCAAGTGGGAGCCGAGCAAGCGCATCGCCTTCGCCAACGACCCGCTCAATCTCCTGGCGGTCGACGCGGGCCCCAACCGCGGCAAGGGAGACGGGGACGCGGCCACGTGGCTGCCGCCGGACAAGGGTTACCGGTGTGCCTATGTGGCACGACAGGTGGCGGTGAAGAAGAAGTACGAGGTGTGGGTGACGGGCGCCGAACGGGACGCGATGAAGCGGGTCCTGGCGGACTGCCCGCGGGAGAAGCTGCCGGCCGGGGGCGGTCCGACAGTGGCGCCGGGACGGTTTCACGCACGCTGAGACGTTGCTCGGCCGCTGATGCGTTGCTCGGGCGTACGGACTCGTACGTACAGAAAAATGACTTAACAGGCGGGTCCGGGCCCGCTACCGTCCGGGCCATGGACCTGAAGATCACGACACTTGCCGAGCGGCCCGAACTCGCCGGGCCGCTCTGGGCGATGGAGGACACCTGGCCCGAGTTCATCGGGAACGATCCCATCGCGTGGTCGCTGATCGGGCGGATCGTGAAGGAGCTTCCCGAGTACGTCCTGGTCGCCACGGACGAGCGGGGCACGGTCGCGGCCAAGGCGTTCAGCGTGCCGTTCGCGCTGGCCGCCGACGGGCGCCGGGAGCTGCCGGACGGCGGCTGGGACCAGGTCATGCTGTGGGCGTTCTCGGATCTGCGGCACGGCAGGAAGCCCGACACGGTGAGCGCGATCGAGATCACCGTGGCGAAGGAATTCCTCGGGCAGGGGCTCTCCGGACGCATGCTCGCCGCGATGCGCGAGAACGCACGCGCGCGTGGCTTCGCGGAAGTCGTGGCCCCGGTCCGCCCGAACGCCAAGCACCTCGAACCCGCCGCGCTGATCGACGCGTACGCGCGGCGCGAGCGGGACGACGGGCTGCCCACCGACCCGTGGCTGCGGGTGCACGTGCGGGCGGGCGGCACCATCGAGAAGGTGGCGCACGCGTCGATGACGGTCTCCGGTTCGCTCGCGCAGTGGCGGGCGTGGACCGGGTTGCCGTTCGACACCGCCGGTCCCGTGGAGGTCCCGGGCGCGCTGGTGCCGGTGCTCTGCGAGCCGGAGCGCGGGTACGCGGTGTACGTGGAGCCGAACGTGTGGGTGCGGCACGTGCTCTGAGCGCGCGTCATGAGCCCGCGCCTCGGGCCCGGACAGTCAGCCCGGGCCTTGGCCTATGCCGTAAGCCCAGGCCGCACCGCGGTCCACGTCGGTCGCGAGGGTCAGCCCGCGAGCTTGTCGATGTCCACGACGTCACCGGCGGGCGGCTTCGCGTCGACCGGCTTGTCGAAGTCGCCGAACGCCAGGCTGTCCGGCGTCTTGGCGGTCTCGTTCACGACCTTCAGCAGATACGGCTCGCCCTCCGTCGCGACGTAGAGGGTGTACCGGTCCTTGCCGTCGCTCTCGGTGAGCGTGAGGGCCGGGGTGCCGTCGAGCGTGGTCGTCTTGCCCCTGCGGGCGGCGGAGTTGACGTCCTTGAACGGGGCGAGCAGGACGTCCAGGTCGCAGAACGAGGCGATGTCCTTCGCGTCGGCATCGGTCGCGGAGGTCTTCACCCACCGGTCCGCGAGCGTGTCCACGGCGGCCTGGGTGTCGGCCGCGGGCTCGCCCTTGCCCTGGGCGCGCAGGAACTTCTCGTCGTACTTCATGTAGACCGTGCGCGCGGTCGTGATCAGGTCGAGCGAGCCTTCCCCGCCCATGCCCATCGTGCCCGCGCACTGCCCCTTGGTGTCGAAGGCCATGTCCAGCTCGATGTCGCCGGCCTCGTCGGGGACGCTGCCCTTCACGGTGAGGGACGAGGCGCCGGTCGTCGCCTTCACGGCCTTGTCGACGATGTCGGGCCCGGACAGGCCGGGGAAGGGCCCCGCCTCCTTCTCGGCCTCCTTCACCTTCCCCTGCTCCTTCTTCTGGGAGCCGCCGGTCTCGGTGCCGCAGGCCGCCAGGCCGGTGGTCGCGGCGGCGGCCAGGCATACAGCGGCAAGAGTGGTACGTCGCGTACGTCGCATGAAGATCCCCCCACGGGAGCTCAGAGCTTGAAGCTTTAAGTGCTGCCGACATCTCAGCAGAGGCTGTGAACCGAGTCAACACGAGATTGAGTGGACGGTCGGTTAACACGCGTGAAGGGAGGCGTTCGCCGAGCGGTGGGTATGCTCGGCGCCACAGCGCCGCGGCGGGGCCCGTCAGCGGCGGGGCAGCGGGACCGAGGGGAGCCAGTCGGTGCATGACAACGCGACAGAGGTGACCGCCGCCGGGATCGCCCGGCTCGCCGGTGTCGGCCGGGCGGCCGTCAGCAATTGGCGCCGACGCCACCCCGACTTCCCCAAGCCCGTCGGAGGCACCGAGACCAGCCCTTCCTTCGCCCTGGCGGAGGTGGAGCAGTGGCTGCGCACCCAGGGCAAGCTGGGTGAGGTGCCGCTGAAGGAGCGCGTCTGGCAGCACCTCGCGGGCCACCCCGCGGGCCCGGTCACCGCACTCCTGCACGCGGGCTGCGCCCTGCTCCTCGTACGTGACCGCCATCCCGACTGGCTCAAGGTGAGCGCGGTGTCGGACGAGCGGATGGCGCAGCTGCTCCCGAAAGCCCTCGCGGAAGTCGTCACCCCCCGGTTCGGCGCGCCCGCGGTCACCACCGGAGGCAGCCCCCGACAGACCCTGCGCGTCCCCGACGCCGCCCAGCTCCTGCCCTCCGTCCCGTTGCTGCGCGGCGTGGCCGAGCTCGCCTCCGAGCTGGGGGCCCGGCAGACGTACGAGTTCCTGATCGGGCGGCACATCGACGCCAACCCCCGGCAGTACACGCTCACTCCGGCCGGCCCCGCCGACCTGATGGCCGCCCTCGCCGGGCCCGCGCCGACCGTGCTCGACCCCGCCTGCGGCACCGGCGCCCTGCTGCGAGCCGTCGCCTCGCGGCCCGACCAGCGCCTCTACGGCCAGGACAGCGCCCCCGAACTCGCCGCCCTCACCGCACTGCGCCTCGCCCTGCACTCCGATGCCACCGTCCGTGCCGCAGCCGCCGACACCCTGCGCGCGGACGCCTTCGCCGAGGCGCGGGCTGACGCCGTCCTCTGCCACCCGCCCTTCAACGAGCGCAACTGGGGGCATGACGAACTCGCCTACGACCCCCGCTGGGAGTACGGCTTCCCGGCCCGTACGGAATCCGAACTCGCCTGGGTCCAGCACGCGTTGGCCCGGCTCCGGGACGGCGGCACCGCCGTCCTGCTGATGCCGCCCGCCGCCGCGGCCCGCCGCTCCGGGCGCCGGGTGCGCGCCGACCTTCTGCGCCGCGGCGCCCTGCGTGCCGTGATCGCGCTGCCCGCGGGCGCCGCGCCCCCCTACAACATCCCGCTGCACGTCTGGGTCCTGAAGAGGCCCACGCCCGGCGCGAAGACCCCGCCCGAGCTGCTCCTCGTCGAGACGGCGGGGCTCTCCGCCGCCGACGGCAGGGACCGGCAGGCGTGGCGGCCGGTGCAGGACGCCGTGGTGGACGTCTGGCGGACCTTCGAGCGGCACGGCACGGTCGGTGAACGGCCGGGGCTCGCCCGCTGCGTGCCGGTGCTCGAACTCCTCGACGACGAGGTCGATCTGGCCCCGGCCCGCAGGCTGCCGGCCGCGGGCGGCGGGGCCGACGAACTGACGGCCGTCCGTGAACGGCTCGGGGACGCCGTGCGGCGCACGAGCGACCTCATGCCGCCGCTCGCCGAGGAGGGCGAAGCGGCCCGCTGGCCGGTGACCACCGTGGGGGAACTGGCCCGCGCGGGCGCCCTGTCGCTGTGTACGGGCACGGGGTCAGGGGCGGTCGCGCCCGGCGTCACACGTGTCCTGACCGAGCATGACGTACTGGCCGGAACGGCACCCTCCGGCACCGTCGAACCGTCGTCCTACCCGCTACGGGAAAGCGCCGTCGACGAAACGGCCGACGCCGTGGTGACCCGGCCCGGCGACGTCGTCATCCCCGCCACCGGCGGCGGCACCGCGGCCCGCGTCATCGACGAGACCACCGCGGGCGCCGCGCTCGGCCGGGGACTCACCCTGCTGCGCCCCGATCCGGCCGCCCTGGACTCGTGGTTCCTCGCCGGGTTCCTGCGCGGCACCGCCAACAACCGCCAGGCGAGCAGCTACGCGTCCACCGCGGCCCGGCTCGACGTCCGAAGGCTGCGGCTGCCGCGCCTGCCGCCGGAGGGACAGCACGGCTACGGCGAACGGTTCCGCGCACTCGCCGCATTCGAGGACGCCCTGCGTCTCGCGGGCAGGCTGGGCGAGCAGTTGGTGAGGGGTCTGCACGACGGACTGACGGACGGCACCCTTCCGCCGGAATGAGGCGACCGGGTTCCGGCCGGGCCCGTGATCGGGCCGCGATCGGGACGTGACCAGTACGGCAACGGTTCGGTACAACCCGGGACCGCTTCCACGTGTCGGCCTATACGCTCGAAACAGCATCAGTTCGTATTTCGACTTTCGGCCTTGCGTTCTCCTCCAGGAAACGGGCGGCCGCATCAGGCAACAGGAGCGTCCATGCACGGCCACGGTTACGCGCCGCAGCAACCGCCGCCGGCCTCCGGCGGCACCCACGTGACGCTGCGCGTGCTGTTCGTGGCCATCGCGGTCATGACGTGCGGACTGCTCGCCTGGGCGCCGATGCTGCGGCTCGCGATCGTGACGCGCAAGTCGTACGACTGGGGGTTCTTCGGGCTCGTGACCGCGCTCGACGTGACGGCTCTCGTGCTCATCGGCGTCGACCCGGGCGAAGAGGAGTTCCAACAGCCCGGCAGCGCGGGCATGGTGATCCTCCTGAGCACCCTCGTGGCCGCGATCGCCTACTACCTGTTCGCGGAGATCCGCCACTTCAGCCGCCACCGGCAGAGCTACGCGGGCTACGCGGGACCGCAGCCCGCGTACGGCTACCCGCGACAGCAGGGATCCGCCCCCGTCCACCTCCAGCCCACGCAACCGCACCAGCCGCCGGTCCAGCAGACGCCGCCCCCGCCCGCGCGCCCCGCACCGGCCCGCATCCACCAAGTACAGGCCGAGCTCGACGAGCTCAGTGACTACCTGCGCAAGCAAGAAGGCGGCAACTGACCGTGTCATCGGGGACGGGCGGCGGCGGCCGTGTCATCGCAGCGCGCTACGAACTCTCCACCCTCATCGGCCAGGGCGGCATGGGCCAGGTCTGGACGGCGTACGACCAACGCCTCGACCGCCGCGTCGCGGTCAAGCTCCTGCGCCCCGACCGCGTCGCGGGCGCCGAGGCCGACGAGCTGCGCCGCCGCTTCGTGCGCGAGTGCCGCGTCACCGCCCAGGTCGACCACCCGGGCCTCGTCACCGTCCACGACGCCGGTACGGAGGGCGAGGACCTCTACCTCGTCATGCAGTACGTCGACGGGGCGGACCTCGGCGACCACCTCGCCGAGCACGACCCCTACCCGTGGCAGTGGGCCGTCGCGATCGCCGCACAGCTGTGCGCCGTGCTCTCCGCCGTGCACGCCGTGCCGATCGTGCACCGCGACCTCAAGCCGCGGAACGTGATGGTCAAGCAGGACGGCACGATCAGCATCCTCGACCTGGGCATCGCCTCGGTCATGGACACCGACACCACCCGCCTCACGCACACCGGCTCGCCCATCGGCAGCCCCGCGTACATGGCCCCCGAACAGGCGATGGGCGGCGCGGTCGGCCCGTACACCGACCTGTACGCCCTCGGTGTCCTGCTGCACGAACTCCTCAGCGGTGACGTGCCGTTCTCCGGCTCCACCGCGCTCGGCGTCCTCCACCGCCACCTCTACGAACCACCGCTCCCGGTCCGCCGCCTGCGCGCCGAGGTCCCCGAACCCTTGGAGGCCGTGGTCCTTCGCCTCCTCGCCAAGGACCCCCAGCACCGGTACGCCAGCGCCCAGGACGTCTACGAGGACCTCGCCCCGATGCTCCCCGCGCGCGGTATCCCCACCGGCGGCCCGCTCGACCCCACCCGCCCCTTCCTGCGCCCGCACGCGCCGTGGCCGGACCGCGCGACGACGCCGGCCGCCGCCCCCGCCATCCAGCCGGACCGGCCCGACCAGCGCCAGGGCCCCGGCAGCCACACCGACGTGGTGCACGCCGTCGACGAGGTCAAGCGGCTCCTCGGCGAGGGCCGCATCACACAGGCCGTGGACATCCTCGGCTCGATCCTGCCCGCGGCCGCCGCCAAGCACGGCGAGCACTCCCCGGTGGTCCGCTCCCTGCGCAAGCAGTACGCGGCGACGCTCATGGACGACGGCCAGTACCGCCGCGCCCTGCCCGAGCTGCGCCGCCTCGCCGACGAGCGCGCCGCCGAGTCCGGCCAGGCCGACCCGCACTCACTCCAGTTCCGCTACGAGGCCGCGCAGTGCCTGGAGCAACTGGGCGAACCCGCGGCGGCCCTCGCGGAGTACCGCGCGCTCCTCCCCTATTACGAGAACCGCTACGCCTCCGACGACCGCGAACGCCCCCTGGAGATCCGCCGCCGCATCGGCCACCTGCTGCTGGCCCTCGGCGACCGCGCGGCGGCCCACGACGCGCTGGCCCGGCTGCTCATGGACGCCGAGCGGATGCACGGCGTCGGTCATCCGTTCCCGGCGGAGATCCGGCGTACGTTGCAGTGGCTAGGACAAGTGCGCGGTTAGTGGGGCCGGGGGTGCCTCAACTTCACCCGAATCGTTGGTCGAATGGGTGGCCGAGAGACCGGCCACTCCCTAACATCGATCACCGCAAGACTTTGTGCACCGCCGCACAATCTCCTCGGGAGGCTCACTTGCACCGCCGTCGTCGCCGTCGCACCGCGCTCGCCCTCTCCACCGCCGCCATCGCCGCGGCCCCCCTCCTGACCGCCTGCGGCAGCGAGGCCCATCCGGGCGCCGCGGCCGTCGTGGGCAACGACCGGATCACGGTCTCGCAGCTGGAGGGCCGGGTGAACGAGGTCCGCGACGCGCAGCGCGCCGCCATCCCGGACGAGCAGCAGTACGAGCAGGCCATCGCCAAGTCCGGCGGCCTCACCCGCGCAACGCTGCACACGATGGTCCTGGACAAGGTGCTGCACCGCGCGGCCGTCGATGCCGGGGTGGACGTGTCCCGCCGTGACATCCAGACGATGAGAGCGGGCCTCGAACAGCAGGCGGGCGGCAAGAAGCAGCTCGAACAGGGCTGGCTCCAGCAGTACAGCGTCGCCCCCTCCCACCTGGAGGACAGCCTCCGTACGGAGATCGAGGCCCAGAAGCTGGCGAAGAAACTGGGCGCGGACATGAACGCCCCGGAGGGCCAGGCGATCTTCTGGAAGGAGCTCTCCAAGGCCTCCAAGAAGCTCGACGTGGACCTGAACCCGCGGTACGGCACGTGGGACGTGGAGAAGAGCAAGCGCGCGGACAGCAAGACGCCGTGGGTGCGCGAGGTGTCCGGCGACGGCGCCGCCGCCCCCAAGCAGCAGGCATAAGGACGCCGGTCGGCGCTGTCGGCGGCGTGGGTTACGTTCGACGGGTGAACGCAACCACGCCCCCGGCCGACGCCCCCGGCCGCGTCATCCTCCTCACCACCAGCCACCGCGTGGCCCCCGGCCTGTTGTCCTGGCCCGCGTGGCAGGCCCTGCACGGGGCCGACGCGGTCCTGTGCGCCGACGCCACGCACCCCCAACTGCCGTATCTGCGCGAGGCGGGCGTGCGCGTGGAGCAGACGTCGCCCACGGCCCAGGAGCTGGTGGACGCCTGCGCCGGCGGCCGCACGGTCCTCGTCGTCGCGACGGCCGAGGGCGACCAGGCCCTGACGGACGGCCTGGCGAGGCTCGCGGGCTCGGGCCGCGTCTCCATGCCCGACCTGGAGCTCCTCCCGGCGTCGTACGACCTGCCGGGCGCGCGGCTCCTGGACCTCGTACAGGTCATGGACCAGATCCGGGACGAGTGCCCCTGGTCGTCCCAGCAGACCCACAAGGGCCTGGCGAAGTACGCGATCGAGGAGGCGTACGAACTGGTCGAGGCGATCGAGGAGGGCGACAGGGACGAGCTGCGGGAGGAGCTGGGCGACGTCCTGCTCCAGGTGGTCTTCCACGCCCGCATCGCGGAGGAGGACGAGGAGTCCCCCTTCTCCGTGGACGACGTCGCGGGCGGCATCGTCGACAAACTGATCCACCGCCACCCGCACGTCTTCGGCGACGACTCGGCGGACACTCCCGAGGACGTGAAGGCGCACTGGCTCCGCACGAAGGCACAGGAGAAGCAGCGTTCGTCGGTGACGGAGGGAATCCCCCTGGGCCAGCCGGGCCTGGCCCTGGCGGCGAAGCTGGCGTCACGGGTGCGGACGGCGGGCCTTGAGGTGACGACCCCCTCGGGAGAGGGCGTCGGCTACGAACTCCTCGCGCTCGCCGTGCGCGCAGAGGCGCAGGGCGTGGACCCGGAGGCGGCGCTGCGGGGGGCGGCGCGGGCTTATCGGGACGCGGTGCGGGCTGCGGAGGCAGGGAGGGGTAGGACCGCTTGCGATTGATGTACCTACACAACATAGGTACATTGAGGCCATGGAAACCATCGGCCTCCGCGAGCTGAACCAGAACCCCTCCAAGGCAGTGGCCCGGGTCCGTGCCGGTGCCTCGATACTCGTCACCGACCGGGGCAAGCCGGTCCTGCGCATGGTCCCGGAGTCCGAAGCCCCCGGCACCTTGCAGCGCCTGCTCGCATCGGGCGACGTCGCCGCGCCCGCAGAGGAGGGCATGCCCGAGGTCTTCACCGACCTCGCGCCCGAACTCGGCAGCCTCTCCGACGTACTGCTCGAAGAGCGCGACAGGGAGCGGCGGCGGTGATCTACCTCGACAGCTGTGCGCTGCTGAAGTTCATCAAGCCGGAGAAGGAGACCGAGGCGCTGCGTGCCTGGCGGGCCGGGCTGCCGGACGGGACGGAGCTCCTCGGCAGTGACCTCGCCCGGCTCGAGATCACCCGGGCTCTGTACCGGACCGGGGTCGACCACCAGAGGGTGCCCTTCTTCGTGGGGCAGGCCGTACGAGGCGTCTATCTTGCCGACGTCACGACCACGGTCATGGCGCGGGCCGCGGCCTACCGTATTCAGCGGCTCGGGACGCTCGACGCGATCCATCTCGCGAGCGCCGACCCCTTCCGGCAGGACATCACGGAGTTCGTCACCTATGACCAGGAGCTGGCTCGCGCGGCCGACGAGCTCGGCTTTCCGGTGAGCGCTCCGGCGTAACGGACCAACGGTACGCGGGTGCGGGCGGCCGGATACGGTCAGGACCATGCAAGACCAGCCGCCCGCCCCCGCAGGGGACACCCACGCAGCCTGCCCCGCAGGGGCCACCGTCCCCACGCCCGAGGCCCAGGGGCCAGAGCTCTTCACGTGGGAGTTCGCCACCGACCCCTACCCCGCCTACGCCTGGCTCCGCGAGTACGCACCCGTGCACAAGACGCGGCTGCCCAGTGGCGTGGAGGCCTGGCTGGTCACCCGGTACGCCGATGCCAAGCAGGCGCTCGCCGACCAGCGGCTCAGCAAGAACCCGGCCCATCATGGTGAGCCCGCGCACGCGAAGAGCAAGACCGGCATCCCGGGTGAGCGCAGCGCCAACCTCATGACGCATCTGCTCAACATCGACCCGCCGGACCACACCCGCCTGCGCCGCCTCGTCTCCAAGGCCTTCACGCCCCGCCGCGTCGCCGAGTTCGCGCCCCGCGTGCAGGAGCTGACCGACCAGCTCATCGACCAGTTCGCGGAGAAGGGGGAGGCCGACCTCATTCACGACTTCGCCTTCCCGCTCCCCATCTACGCGATCTGCGACCTGCTCGGCGTGCCACGCGAGGACCAGGACGACTTCCGCGACTGGGCGGGAATGATGATCCGGCATGGGGGAGGCCCCAGGGGCGGGGTCGCCCGGTCCGTGAAGAAGATGCGCGGCTACCTCGCCGAGCTGATCCACCGCAAGCGCCTCGAACCCGGCGACGACCTCATCTCCGGGCTCATCCGTGCCTCCGACCACGGCGAGCACCTCAGTGAGAACGAGGCCGCCGCGATGGCCTTCATCCTCCTGTTTGCCGGTTTTGAGACGACCGTCAACCTCATCGGCAATGGCACCTACGCCCTCCTCACCCACCCCGAGCAGCGTGAGCGGCTCCAGGAATCTTTGCGGGAAGGCGACACCGGTCTCCTGGAGACCGGGATCGAGGAACTCCTCCGCTTCGACGGGCCCGTCGAGCTGGCCACGTGGCGGTACGCCACCGAGCCGCTGACCATCGGAGGGGAGGACGTCGCCGCCGGTGACCCCGTCCTCGTCGTCCTCGCCGCCGCCGATCGCGACCCCGAACGCTTCGACCGGCCGGACACGCTCGACCTCTCCCGCCGCGACAACCAACACCTCGGCTACGGCCATGGCATTCATTACTGTCTCGGCGCACCGCTGGCCCGGCTCGAAGGTCAGGCCGCCCTCGCGACGCTTCTGCGGCGCCTCCCTGACCTGCGACTCGCGGCGGAACCTGGTGATTTGAGGTGGCGCGGCGGGCTCATCATGCGGGGGCTCCGTACACTCCCCGTGGAGTTCGCGCCCGCACAGCGGAGCAAATATCAGCCGCCTGAACCGACGTCCAGCTGACGCGCCGTCAAGACTGTGACTTTCACGTGATCTCCGCTGCATCGACTTGTGACAAGCGTTCGACTGCCGCTACGTTCACCGACGACTCGGCATCCCGTGCCGCAGTCGTCGCTCCAGTCACGCGAAAGGCAACCGCATGCTCTCCGGCAATGGTCGTCACCGACGCCCCCGCCAGGCCCCGGCCCTGATCGTCGCGGCAGGAGTCGCGGGATCGGCCATCGCCATCCCGCTGCTCGGCGCCACCAGCGCGAGCGCGGCGTCCACCGCCACGTGGGACAAGCTCGCGGAGTGCGAGAGCGGTGGTTCCTGGAGCGCGGACGCCGGCAACGGCTACTACGGCGGTCTCCAGCTCTCGCAGCAGACCTGGGAGGAGTACGGCGGCCTCGACTTCGCGCCGAGCGCCGACCAGGCGAGCCGTTCCCAGCAGATCTCCGTCGCCGAGAAGGTCCTCGACGACCAGGGGCCCAAGGCCTGGCCGAGCTGCGCGCCGACCGCCGGCCTCTCCCAGGACGGCGCCGCCGCCGACGTCGACCCGGGTGCCCCGATCACGACGATTCCTTCTGACGAGCCGTCGGAGTCGCCTGAGTCGTCCGAACCGAGCGAGCCGAGCGAGTCGTCAGAGCCGGGCGAGACGGCCGACTCCTCGGACAGCGCCAAGCCGTCCGAAAAGCCGGACGCCGACGGCGAGTCACGAGACAAGAATCACGACGAGCCGGGCAAGTCGGGCGACCCGGGTGAGTCCGGTGACTCGGCCAAGTCGGACGACCCGGACAAGTCTCGCTCGGAGGACGCCACTTCGACCACCCCTTCGCCCTCCACCGGTGAGAGCGAAGGCCGCCACCGTGGCGGCGGCGCGGGCGACGAGGCGTCCGAAGGCTCCGCCCGCGAGGGTTCGGGCCGACACGCCTCCCGTGGCGACGAGCGCGAGCATGACGTCTCCGAGGGGACGTACACGGTCCGCTCCGGCGACAACCTCTCGCTCATCGCCGACGACCTGGATGTGAAGGGCGGGTGGACCGAGCTGTACGCCGAGAACGAGAAGTCCGTCGGCTCCGACCCCGACCTCATCCTTCCCGGTCAGAGCCTCGATTTGGGCGAAAAGTAAGGGTAGTTGGCGAGTCGCTTTGCGCTCGATGTCCCAATTGGCGCAAGTGAGAGATGGGTCTCAGAAGCCCTGATCGTCTTTGAAATTAGGCGGATCGCATGCCTAACGTCGTGACCGCTCGCCACAGCGGGCCCCGCCGGTCGGTACGCCGAGTCCTGCCAACGGCCGTTCGGGAACAGTCGTCGCGTAAGCGCCGTAGGCAGGAGCGGGGGACCCAAGGTTTGCGCCGGGCCGGTCCGTTGAAAGCCGAGCATCGCGAGAGCGAGCGAGGCGGACGGACAGGAACGGCTAGGGGTTAAGTCGCGCTCAAGAAGCGCGGCCGGGCAACTTCACTGGCCCGAACCCGACAGCTCACCTCGCAGGCGTCGGTGAGGGGATCACTCATGCTGTTTTCCAGCAAGGGCAAGCACCGCCGCCCGTCCAAGGCCACTCGTGTCGTCACGCTCGCCGGTGTCACCGGTGTCGCTGTCGCCGCTCCGCTGATGGCGGCCGGTTCGGCCTCCGCCGCGACGAACTCCGAGTGGGACGCCGTCGCCCAGTGCGAGTCGGGCGGCAACTGGTCCATCAACACCGGCAACGGCTACACGGGCGGCCTGCAGTTCTCGTCGTCCACCTGGGCGGCGTACGGCGGCACGAAGTACGCGCCCACCGCCGACAAGGCCTCCAAGGCCCAGCAGATCGAGATCGGCGAGAAGGTCCTCGCGGGTCAGGGCAAGGGTGCCTGGCCGAGCTGCGGCGTCGGCCTCTCGGGCGCTTCCAACCAGGGTGGCGGTGCGCAGCAGAGCGCCCCGCAGCAGACCCAGGAGCAGCCGCAGAGCAAGCCCAGCGCACAGACCGAGCAGCCGCAGCAGGCCGCCCCCAAGGCGGCCCCGAAGGTCGAGGCCGCACCGCAGGCCGAGTCCAAGAAGACCGTCGAGACGCCGACCGGCAAGACGGTCAAGAAGGGCGACGGCGAGTACAAGGTCAAGAAGGGTGACACCCTCTCCAAGATCGCCGAGGCCAAGGACGTCAAGGGCGGCTGGCACAAGGTCTACAAGCTCAACGGCGACATCATCGACAACGCCGACATGATCTACCCGGGCCAGCAGCTCCACCTGAGCTAGTCCTGGCGGGGTGCTCCCCCTCCCCGCCCCGGTGCGCGTATCCCCCGTACGCACCGGGGCGGGGTTCATTCGGTCCTCGCCCCGGACCTTCCACTCTTTGTTCCGTTCGGAAACATTTTGCTCTCGGTTTGTCCACGGGGCGGTCGCTCGGCTGGCTCTTGTCCGGGAGCCGGTTAGGCTCGTGTCCGCGAGGCCAACGTTTCGCGTACCCGCGTCACATCCCAGAAGGAGATGCTCGTGCCGTCCATCGACGTCGTCGTAGCCCGGGAAATCCTGGACTCCCGAGGCAACCCCACGGTCGAGGTCGAGGTCGGCCTCGACGACGGCAGCACGGGTCGTGCCGCCGTTCCGTCCGGTGCGTCCACCGGTGCTTTCGAGGCCATCGAACTCCGTGACGGTGACCCCAACCGTTACATGGGCAAGGGCGTGGAGAAGGCCGTCCTCGCCGTCATCGAGCAGATCGGCCCGGAGCTCGTCGGGTACGACGCGACCGAGCAGCGCCTGATCGACCAGGCGATGTTCGACCTCGACGCCACCGACAACAAGGGCTCGCTCGGCGCCAACGCCATCCTCGGCGTCTCGCTCGCCGTCGCACACGCCGCGTCGGAGGCCTCCGACCTCCCGCTCTTCCGCTACCTCGGCGGCCCGAACGCGCACCTGCTGCCCGTTCCGATGATGAACATCCTGAACGGCGGGTCGCACGCCGACTCGAACGTCGACATCCAGGAGTTCATGATCGCGCCGATCGGCGCCGAGTCGTTCTCCGAGGCCCTGCGCTGGGGCACCGAGGTCTACCACACGCTGAAGAAGGTCCTGAAGGACAAGGGCCTCTCCACCGGCCTGGGCGACGAGGGCGGCTTCGCCCCGAACCTGGACTCGAACCGCGCCGCGCTCGACCTCATCCTCGAGGCCATCAAGAAGGCCGGTTACGTCCCCGGCGAGCAGATCGCGCTCGCGCTCGATGTCGCCGCGTCCGAGTTCTACAAGGACGGCAGCTACGAGTTCGAGGGCAAGTCCCGCTCGGCCGCCGAGATGACCGAGTACTACGAGGAGCTCGTCGCCTCGTACCCCCTCGTCTCCATCGAGGACCCGCTGTTCGAGGACGACTGGGCCGGCTGGAACGCCATCACCGAGAAGCTCGGCGGGAAGGTCCAGCTCGTGGGCGACGACCTGTTCGTCACCAACCCGGAGCGCCTGGCCCGCGGCATCGAGGAGAAGTCGGCCAACGCCCTTCTGGTGAAGGTCAACCAGATCGGTTCGCTGACCGAGACGCTCGACGCCGTCGAGATGGCCCAGCGCAGCGGCTTCAAGTGCATGATGTCCCACCGCTCCGGCGAGACCGAGGACGTCACCATCGCCGACCTCGCCGTCGCCACCAACTGCGGCCAGATCAAGACCGGCGCCCCGGCCCGCTCCGAGCGCGTCGCCAAGTACAACCAGCTGCTCCGCATCGAGGAGATCCTCGACGACGCCGCGGTCTACGCGGGCCGTTCGGCGTTCCCCCGCTTCAAGGGCTGATCGTCGCCGGTCCCCGGCTCCGCTGAGCAGTTACCTACGTCCCCGTACTCGGTCCCGTACCGTGTGCGGGGACGTACGTACGTATCGGGGAGGCGGCACACATGGCCGTGAAGGACCGCGACCGGTTCTCCACCGCGACCAGACTGCGGCTGCTCGGCGAGCAGACCGCGGAGCGTGTCTACCGCTCCCAGACCAAGCGCCAGGCGCGCCGCTCCCGGCTCACGGGACGCGCCGCGCTCCTCGCGCTCGTGCTCTGTTCGCTGGTCGTCGCGCTCGCCTACCCGATAAGGCAGTACGTCTCCCAGCGCGCGGAGATCGCCGACCAGCGCACGGAGCAGGCCGAGCGCCGCGAGAACGTCGAGAGGCTGAAGGACGAGAAGGCCCGTTGGCGGGACGACGCGTACGCGGAGCAGCGCATCCGGGACCGGCTGCACTATGTGATGCCGGGCGAGACCGGCTACACGGTGATCGACCCCGAGGCGGCCAAGCAGCAGCGCACCGACCAGGGGGCCGCCGCCAGGCCCTGGTACTCGAACGTCTGGGAGGGCGTCGACAAGGCGGACCGCCCGGCGGACGACGACTGAATTCAGCAGAACTTCTACGGAACCGATCGAAAGACAGGCATGGAAACGCCCCCGCCGACCACCCCGCGCACCGACCCCACCGACGCCGACGTCGAGGCCTTCAAGCAGCAGCTCGGCCGCCCGCCGCGCGGCCTGCGGGCCATCGCCCACCGCTGCCCGTGCGGGCAGCCGGATGTCGTCGAGACGGCGCCGCGCCTGCCGGACGGGACGCCGTTCCCGACGACGTACTACCTGACGTGCCCGCGGGCCGCTTCCGCGATCGGCACGCTCGAGGCCAACGGCGTCATGAAGGAGATGTCGGAGCGGCTGAAGACGGACCCCGAGCTGGCCGCCGCCTACCGCGCGGCGCACGAGGACTACATCGCGCGCCGCGACGCCATCGAGGTCCTTGAGGGTTTCCCGAGCGCGGGCGGCATGCCGGACCGCGTGAAGTGCCTGCACGTCCTGGTGGGCCACTCCCTGGCAGCGGGCCCCGGCGTGAACCCCCTGGGTGACGAGGCGATCGCGATGCTGCCTGAGTGGTGGGCCAAGGGGCCGTGCGTCACGCCGTGTTCCGACGCTGGTGCTGGCGCCGATGCCACTGCCGAGCAGGAGCCCGCGAAGTGACCCGCGTAGCCGCCATCGACTGCGGCACGAACTCGATCCGCCTGCTCGTGGCGGACGCGGACCCGCAGACCGGCGAACTGGTCGACCTGGACCGGCGGATGACCATCGTCCGCCTCGGCCAGGGTGTGGACAAGACGGGCCGCCTGGCTCCCGAGGCCCTGGAGCGGACCTTCGCCGCCTGCCGCGAGTACGCGGAAGTGATCAAGCGTCACGGCGCCGAACGCCTCCGCTTCGTGGCGACCTCAGCCTCCCGCGACGCCGAGAACCGCGACGACTTCGTACGCGGCGTCCTGGACATCCTCGGTGTCGAGCCGGAGGTCATCAGCGGTGACCAGGAGGCCGAGTTCTCGTTCACGGGAGCGACGAAGGAGCTGGCGGGCAGTGACCACCTCGACAAGCCCTACCTCGTCGTCGACATCGGCGGCGGTTCCACGGAGTTCGTCGTCGGCGAGGACCACGTCCGCGCCGCCCGCTCCGTGGACGTCGGCTGCGTGCGCCTGACGGAGCGGCACATCCGTACCGACCCGCCCGCGCCCGCCGAACTCGACGCCGTCCGCGCCGACATCGGGGCCGCGCTTGACCTCGCCGAGCAGACGGTGCCGATCCGCGAGGCCCGTACCCTGGTCGGCCTAGCGGGCTCGGTGACCACGGTGGCCGCCATCGCGCTCGGCCTCGACGCGTACGACTCCGCGGCGATCCACCACTCCCGGGTCTCCTACGAGCAGGTGAGCGAGATCGTCGGCCGTCTGGCCGGGGCCACGCACGACGAGCGGGCCGCGATCCCGGTGATGCATCCGGGGCGCGTGGACGTCATCGTGTCGGGCGCGCTCGTGCTGCTGGGAATCATGGTCCGGACCGGGGCCAGGGAGGTCGTCGTGAGTGAGCACGACATCCTGGACGGCATCGCATGGCACGCGGCGGAGGAGCTGCGGTAGGACGTCAGCGCGGGTCGGTCCAGGCGCTCAGATGGTGCGGTAGACGTCGCGACGGTCGCCGACTTTGACGGCGAGGATGACGAGATCGCCATCCAGGACCTGGTAGGCGATCCGGTAGCTGCCGACCCTGAGGCGGTAGAGACCGGACGGCCCGGTCAGCTTCTTGATGTCGGCGTCCTGGCGGTACGGGTCGTCGCTGCCGTGGTGAACCGGAACGCGTACTTCACGCCGAGCCTTCGCCCCGCTCGCTGAAGAGGTCGGCCAGCAGCTCGGCCATGGTCACGGTCGGGCCGCCTTCGGCCAGGACCGCTTCGGCCTCGCGCCACAGCGCTCTCGTCCATGAGCAGAATGTACGCGCAAGCCTGTACACAGGCAGTGGGGGCCGGCACCGGCTGGGTCGATCGCCTGAGCGTGTCCTGTAGCGTCTGAGCGGCTGGTGAGGGGCTCGGAAGGCCCGTCGGCGACATCCCGTCGGGAAAACTTCGTGAAGTTCTTCACAAGGAAATCGGCTCGGTTGGACGATGTTCAGGGGTTCTGGACCCCTGAAAGTGATCCCAGAGGCCCCCGCGACCCCCGACAGTGAAGGTTCGGGAGTGGGTGCGGAGCGGGCGTCGGCGGAGTGGTCCACTGCGTGGGAGGGCCAGAGCGGCAGCTCACAGGGGGTGCACAACGTCTCGGGTCATCCCGTGGTTCCCCTGGGGCTCTATGGCCTGCGTCACGCGGGCGGCGAACTATAGCAGAGGGACCACTCATGCTTGTGAAGGGGCGCACGAGCGACCCCCGCCGGGCGGGTGGATACTCGATGGCATGAGCACCACGGAGCGTCCCAGGATCCTCGTAGTAGGCGGTGGGTACGTAGGCCTGTACGCAGCTCGGCGCATCCTCAAGAAGATGCGCTACGGAGAGGCGACCGTCACGGTCGTCGACCCCCGGTCGTACATGACCTACCAGCCCTTCCTCCCCGAAGCAGCCGCCGGCAGCATTTCGCCTCGGCACGTCGTCGTCCCGCTGCGACGCGTGCTGCCCAAGGCGGAAGTTCTGACCGGCCGGGTCACCACCATCGATCAGGACCGCAAGGTCGCGACGATCGCCCCCCTCGTGGGCGAGGCGTACGAGCTGCCTTTCGACTACCTGGTCATCGCGATGGGCGCGGTCTCCCGCACCTTCCCGATCCCCGGCCTCGCCGAGCAGGGCATCGGAATGAAGGGCATCGAGGAGGCCATCGGCCTGCGCAACCACGTCCTCGAGCAGCTGGACAAGGCTGACTCCACGACGGACGAGGACGTCCGCCGCAAGGCGCTGACCTTCGTCTTCGTCGGCGGTGGCTTCGCGGGCGCGGAGACCATCGGTGAGGTCGAGGACATGGCCCGCGACGCGGCCAAGTACTACAACAACGTGAAGCGCGAGGACATGCGCTTCGTGCTCGTCGACGTCGCGGACAAGATCCTCCCCGAGGTCGGCCCGAAGCTCGGCCAGTACGGCAAGGAGCACCTCGAGGGCCGCGGTGTCGAGGTCTACCTCAAGACCGGCATGGACTCCTGCGTGGACGGCCACGTGGTGCTGAACAACGGCCTCGAGGTCGACTCCAGCACCATCGTGTGGACCGCCGGCGTCAAGCCGAACCCGGCGCTCGCCCGCTTCGGTCTGCCGCTCGGCCCCCGTGGCCACGTCGACACCCGGACGACCCTCCAGGTCCAGGGCACCGACTACATCTGGGCCGCGGGCGACAACGCCCAGGTGCCGGACCTGGTCGGCCGCAAGGCCGGCAACGAGAACGCCTGGTGCCCGCCGAACGCCCAGCACGCGCTGCGCCAGGCCAAGGTTCTCGGCGACAACGTGATCTCCGGCATGCGGGGCTTCCCGCAGAAGGAGTACAGCCACGCCAACAAGGGTGCGGTCGCCGGTCTCGGCCTGCACAAGGGCGTCGCGATGATCGTCATGGGCAAGGTGAAGATCAAGCTCAAGGGCCGTCTCGCCTGGTACATGCACCGCGCGTACCACGGCATGGCGATGCCGACGTTCAACCGCAAGATCCGCGTCTTCGCGGACTGGACCCTCGCGGTCTTCCTCAAGCGTGAGGTCGTCTCGCTGGGTGCCATGGAGACGCCGCGCGAGGAGTTCTACGAGGCCGCCAAGCCCGCGCCGAAGCCCGCCGCGGCCAAGGCGGAGCCTCAGGACGCCAAGTCCGCCGAGTCCGCCAAGGATGGAGCGAAGGCCAAGGCCTCCTGACCTCCGGTCACTGATCCACCCCGAAGGGGCCGTCCGCCATCCGTGGTGCGGGCGGCCCCTTCGGGTTTTTCCCGGTAAATTGCATGTTGCCTACATGTATTTTGCCGATCCGTGACGCGGCAACGGGACTGCGCAAGCGCTCTGTTGGTGTTTACGTGGTGTTGAGCTGTCCCGGGATCGCCATCACGGAGGTGGGCACCATGCCACACGCCGCACTGCGGCTAGAGAGCCTTGCCGAACAACTGCTGGGAGCCCCGCTCCCCGTGCGGATTCGTGCCTGGGACGGTTCGGAAGCAGGCCCGCCGGGCGCCCCTGTCCTCGTCGTACGCAGCCGTCGCGCCCTGCGCCGCCTGATGTGGAAGCCGGGCGAGCTGGGCCTGGCCCGTGCCTGGGTGGCCGGGGACCTGGACGTCGAGGGCGATCTGTACGCCGCGCTCGACCGGCTCGCCGGGTTCATCTGGGAGCGCGACGAGGACGCCAAGAGCCTCAGGGAGTCCCTGCGCGACCCGCGGTTCCGCGCCGCGGCCCGCGATCTTGTCGGCCTCGCCGCGCCGTTCCTGCCGCCGGCGCCGCCGCCGGAGGAGATGCGCGGGCGTGGCCGCCTCCACCTGCACACCAAGGGCAGCGACCGACAGGCCATCAGCCACCACTACGACGTGGGCAACGACTTCTACGAGCTGGTGCTCGGCCCCTCGATGGTCTACTCGTGCGCATACTGGGGGGCCGATGAAGAGGCAGCGTCCACCCTTGAGGACGCCCAGCGCGACAAGCTCGAACTGATCTCCCGCAAGCTCGCCCTGAAGCCCGGCATGCGACTCCTCGACGTCGGCTGCGGCTGGGGCTCCATGGCGATCCACGCGGCGCGCGAGCACGGCGTGACCGTCGTCGGCGTCACGCTCTCCCAGGAGCAGGCCGCGTACGCCAGGAAGCGCATCGCGGAAGAGGGCATGACCGACAAAGTCGAGATCCGCGTCCAGGACTACCGCGACGTGCGTGACGGGCCGTACGACGCCATCTCCTCCATCGGCATGGCCGAACACGTCGGCGCCGAACGGTACTTGGAGTACGCACACGACCTGCACGCCCTCCTCAAGCCCGGCGGCCGGCTCCTCAACCACCAGATCGCGCGCCGCCCGCAGGCCGACGAGTCGTCGTACGAGGTCGACGCCTTCATCGACGCCTACGTCTTCCCCGGCGGCGAGCTGGCTCCCGTGGGGTCCACCGTCTCCATCCTGGAGCGCGCCGGATTCGAGGTGCGCGACGTGGAGGCGATCCGCGAGCACTACGCCCTCACCCTGCGCCGCTGGGTCGCCAACCTGGAGGCCCACTGGCAGGAGGGCCAGCGGCTCACCTCGCCCGGCCGCGCCCGCATCTGGCGCCTCTACATGGCGGCGTCCGCGCTCTCCTTCGAGCGCAACCGCATCGGCGTCAACCAGGTCCTCGCGGTGAAGACCCCGGAGATCGGCACCTCCGGGATGCCGCTGCGGGCCCGCGATTGGCGGTAGGACCGTACGTGAGCGGGGCCCCGGACGGAGTACGTCCGGGGCCCCGCTCCTGCCTACCTGGCGCCAAGTGCTACTCGCTCTTGATCGCCATGAGCGGGTTCAGCTTGGCCGCGCTGCGGGCCGGCCACATCGCCGCGAGGACACCGACCAGGGCCGCGATCGCGAGGAAGACCAGAATCCGGCCGACCGGGATCTCCATCGAGTACGTCTGCACGGTCTCGCTGATGCTGCCGCCCGCGGCCCAGCCCATGAAGAGGCCGAGACCGATGCCGAGCACCGCGCCGAACAGGGAGATGATGACCGCCTCCAGGCGCACCATCTGCTTGACCTTCGCGCGGTCCAGGCCGATGGCCCGCATCATGCCGATCTCGTGCTTCCGCTCGAAGACCGACATGGCCAGGGTGTTGATGACACCGAGCACCGCGATCAGGATGGCCATCGCGAGCAGGCCGTAGAGCATGTTCAGCATCAGGTTGATCGCGCCGGCGATCTCGTTGCTGATCGCGTCCTTGTCCTGGATCTTGATGGCGGGGTTGTCGCCGAGGGCCTTGACGATCGCGTCCTCGGCCTTGTCGGAGGTGCCGCCCTCCATCTTCACCAGGACCTGCTGGTCGGTGATCTTCGACAGGTGCGGGTCGACCACGGAGAGCGGCGTGAACAGCCCGTCGATCATCTCGTTCTGCTGGTAGACCCCGGCGATCTCGAGCTTGACCGTCTTGTCGTCGTCGAACTTCACCGGGATGGTGTCGCCCGTCTTCAGGCCCTGCTCGTCCGCGGTCTTCTTGTCGATCAGCGTGGAGTCGCCCTTCAGGCCCGCGAGCGAACCACTGGTGAAGTCGAGGCTCACCAGCTTGCCGAAGGCCTTCTCGTCGACGCCGGAGACCTGGGAGTACGAGCCGTCCACCTCGCCGTAGGCCGTACGCAGCGGACTGCTCGCCTCGACCTCGGGGAGCTTGTCCAGCTTCTCGCGGACCTCGGGGGTCAGCGGCTGGTAGTTCGCCATGGAGACGGTGTAGTCGGCCTTCAGGGAGCCCGCGGCCATCTTGTTGATGGCGCTGCTCATGGAGGTCGCCACCACCGTCATCGCCGTGATGAGGGTCAGGCCGATCATCAGGGCGGCGGCGGTGGAGGCCGTGCGGCGCGGGTTGCGCACCGCGTTGAGCCGGGACAGCTTGCCCGTGACGCCGAACGGCTTCAGGAGCGGGGCCGACCCCGCGATGAACGGGCGCGACAGGAGCGGCGTGAGGACGATGACGCCGACCATGATCACGGCAGCGCCGCCGGCCATCACGTAGTTGTCGTCCATGAAGAGCATGACTGCGCCGAGGGCGACGATGATCGAGCCGATGGTGTTGCGGACGACGAGACCGCGCGTGGTGGGCGTCGCGTGGACGCTGTTCATCGCGGCGACGGGCGGGATCTTCGCGGCGCGGCGGCCCGGCAGCCAGGCGGCCAGCATGGTCACGACCACGCCGATGACCAGGGCGACGACGATCGTGGTCGGGGCGATGATGATCGGCCCGTCGGGCAGCGACGCGCCCGCGGAGTTCATCAGGGACTCCAGGCCCATGGCCACGCCGATGCCGAGCGCGAAGCCGGTGACGGCGGCGACCAGACCGACGATGAACGCCTCGATGAGCACCGAGCGCGTCACCTGACGGCGCGAGGCGCCGATGGCGCGCATGAGCGCGAGCTCCTTGGTGCGCTGGGCGACCAGCATGGTGAAGGTGTTGGCGATGATGAAGATGCCGACGAAGAGCGCGATGCCCGCGAAGATCAGCAGGACCTGGCTCATCGACTTGGTGTCCTGCTCGATCATCCTCTCCTGGTCGTCGGAGAGCTGGGCGCCGGTGACGGCGTCCGTGTCCTTCGGCAGGATCTTCTCGACGGAGCTCTTCAGGGCCGTGTCGGACGTACCGGCGGCCGCCTTCACGTCGATCTCGTCGTACTCGGTCTTGCCGAGGACCGTGCGCGCGGTGTCGTTGTCGAACACCACCAGGCTGCCGCCCGCGAGGACACTGCCGTCCTCGGTGTCGAAGACGCCGCTGACCTTTGCCTTCTTCACCGGCCCGTCGGTGGAGTAGCGGACGGTGTCGCCGACCTTGTAGCCGGTGCGCTCGGCGGTGCGGGAGTCGAGCGCGAGGTCACCGGCGGACTTCGGGGCGGCGCCCTCGGCGAAGTCGTAGCGGGGGTCCTTGCCGTCCTTGCCCGGGAAGTAGTTGGCGCCGGTGGTGCCCCACTCGCCGCCGACCAGCTTGCCGTCCTTGTCGGCGAGCGCGGTGAAGCCGTTGAAGGTGCCTATCGCCGACTCGGCGCCGGGCAGGCTCCGGGCCTCCTTCAGCAGGGAGTCGGTCAGGCGGGGCTTCTGCTTGGTCTCGTCGTCGGAGCCGCCGAACGGCTGGACGGCGACCGAGACGTGGTCGAAGCTCTTCGCCGACTTGTTCTTGTAGGCGTTGCCGAAGGTGTCGGTGAAGACCAGGGTGCCGGAGACGAAGGCGACGCCGAGCATGACGGCGAGCACGGTCATCAACAGCCTGGCCTTGTGCGCGAGCACGTTGCGCAGGGCGGTACGGAACATGGTGGTGAGTCCTGGTGGAGAGAGGGTGGGCCCCGAAGGGGGCGCCCCCGAAGGGGCGCGGGGAACTGCGCGACAAGCCACGGCGTGCCCGCAGCTGACACGCTTCCTGCGGAGCGCTAGCTCGTACGGCCCTTCGCGTCGAAGTCCTTCATCCGGTCAAGCACGCCGTCGGCGGTCGGCGAGAGCATCTCGTCGACGATCCGCCCGTCGGCCAGGAAGATCACGCGATCCGCGTACGCCGCGGCCACGGGGTCATGCGTGACCATGACGACCGTCTGCCCCAGCTCCCGTACGGAGTTGCGCAGGAAGCCGAGGACCTCCGCACCCGAGCGTGAGTCGAGGTTTCCGGTGGGCTCGTCACCGAAGATGATGTCGGGCTGCGAGGCCAGCGCGCGGGCCACGGCGACGCGCTGCTGCTGGCCGCCGGAGAGCTCGGTGGGCCGGTGGCTGAGCCGCCCGGACAGGCCGACCATGGAGATGACCTGCTCGAGCCACTGCTTGTCCGGCTTGCGGCCCGCGATGTCCATCGGCAGCGTGATGTTCTCCAGGGCCGTCAGGGTCGGCAGGAGGTTGAAGGCCTGGAAGATGAAGCCGATCTTGTCCCGGCGGAGCTTGGTGAGCTGCTTGTCCTTGAGGGTGGACAGCTCGGTCTCGCCGATCCGGACGGAGCCGCCGCTGAAGCTGTCGAGCCCCGCGACACAGTGCATCAGGGTCGACTTGCCGGAGCCCGACGGGCCCATGATCGCGGTGAACTCGCCCTGCCGGAAGTCGACGGAGACATGGTCCAGGGCGACCACCTGGGTCTCGCCCTGTCCGTACACCTTGGAGAGGTCCGTGGCGCGTGCGGCCACCGCGGTGGTGCGGGCGGCGAAGGGGGTGGTGGTCACGGGGTGGTGCTCCTGTCGGGACGACGAGTGGGGACGTACTCCATCGTCCTTGCGGAACAGGGCCGTGTAGTCAGCCGTTGTTCTGGTTCCGGGGGCCCTCTGCGGTCGGACTCCGGGCGCCCGTGTCATACCTGGGGATGACCCCGGCCCCTGACGCGGGTAGCACTCGCCAGGGACCCTCGTGCGCCGCGCAGGCGGCTAAATTCCGTCATTCCGTACCGGAGGCCGCACAACGGTGAAAGGGCCTGCGGCATGTACCTATGGGCTGTACCGGCGGCTGATGCACCCTCAGACGTCAATAAAATAAGACAACATCGGGCTGTTGTTCCGCTGTTCGAGGGACGCCTCCCGATAGGGTCGAATCACTTGATGCGGAGCCCACGGCCTGCCCGGATGGTGGAATGCAGACACGGCGAGCTTAAACCTCGCTGCCCCTAGCGGGCGTGCCGGTTCAAGTCCGGCTCCGGGCACCTCCGCTAAGTCGTCGGCGGGTACGTACGCCAAGGCATCAGCGCACCGTTGAAGCGTGCCGCCGTGTGCAGGTCCGCCTCGATCGCCGCCGCCGTCTCGCGCAGTGCGGGAAGCAGCGCCTCGATGGTTTCCTCCAGTGGGGCGGTGCCCGCGTGCTGCGCCACGTTCAGGGCCGCGATCACACGGCCCCGCGCGTCCTCGATCGGTACGGCGACCGAGCGCAGGCCCTCCTCCAGCTCCTCGTCCGCGGTGGCGTAACCGTCGGCGGCGGCGCGGTCCAGGATGCGGCCGAGGTCGGCGGGGTCCGTGACGGTGCGACGGGTGAGGGGCTTCGGCGGGGCCGCCTTCAGCAGGCGCGCGCGCTCCCGCTTCGGGAGCCCGGCGAGCAGGACGCGGCCCATGGCGGTCGGATACGCGGGGAAACGCGTGCCGAGCGTGATGTAGACGCTCATGACGCGGACCGTCGCCGCCCGCGCCACGTAGAGGATGTCCGTGCCGTCGAGCACCGTCACCGATGCCGACTGGTGTACGCGTCCGGTCAGTTGGCGCAGATGCGGCTCGGCGATGTCGGCGAAGCCCAGGCGGGACAGGCGGGCGTAGCCGAGCTCCAGGACGCGGGGGAGCGGGCGGTGGAGGCGGCCGTCGTACGCCGCGTACCCCTCGAGCTCCAGCGTGCGCAGGCAGCGGCGCGCGGTGGCCCGTGGCAGGCCGGTGGCGGCGGCGATCGCGGTGAGCGGGAGGCCGTCGCCGCGGGCCCGGCCGAGGGCGCGCAGGACGGCGAGGCCGCGGGCGAGCGACTGGAGGAAGCCGGGGCCGAGTTCGGCCTTGGCGTCGACCGTGTCCACCGGCTGATCGGGCGTCAACTCCCCACCCGGGTACGGTGTTGTGGCCGTCGGCAGGGACTCCAGGTGCGCGGCCTCCTCCCGCAGCCGTGGCAGCACCAGCTCCGCGAGGCCCTGCGCCGTGTGTCTGCTGGTGTGGCTCACCGCGGACAGGGCGTACCGGGTCCGGCCCGCCGCGTCGCGCACCGGGACCGCCGTCGCGATCAGGCCCGGCTCGATCAGCTGGTCGTCGAGCGCCCAGCCCGTCGCCCGCGAGCGCTCCACGCGACCCGCGAGGTCCGGCGGCGGGGAGACCGGCCCCGGCGGCAGCGCGGGGAAGGCGTGACCCTCGGGATCGGCCGCCACCCGCGCCCGCCACGCGTCCCACGCCGCCTCGTCCCACTCGGCGGCGAACAGGGCCCCCGGCGCGCACCGCTCGGCGGGCAGCAGATCGCCGATGCGGAAGGCCACCGACATCGCGCGGCGCCGCGCGGCCTGGGTGACGAAGCGGACGCCGTCGCCGTCCGGCACCGCGAGGGACACCGACTCGTCCAGCTCGTCCGCGAGCCGGGCGGTGCGCGCCGCCACCTCGCCGCTCAGCCCGCTCGCCGCGAGGTAGGCGTTGCCGAGCTCCATCAGGCGTGGCGTGAGGTGGAGCTCCTGGCCGTGCTCGCGTACGTAACCGAGGCGGGCCAGGGTCGCCACGACCCGGTCCACCGTCGAGCGGGCCAGGCCGGTCGCGCGCACGAGGTCGCCCGCCCTGACCTGTTCGGCGACCGCGAGGGCGCGCAGCACCGCGAGACCGCGCTCCAGGGGGCGTACGGACTCTTCTGGCATGGCGCCGCTCCTCGCACGGGTGGAAGACGGGCGTCCCGAAAGTGGATGTCCCAGAACCGTTGACAGCCGCTGGGTCCGGTCGGAGACTCCCGTCAGCACATTATGAACGAAAGTTCACCAGGCGAACAAGTGGAGGGGTCGGCCGATGCGCACCACCGTCGGAATCATCGGAGCAGGACCGGCGGGCCTGCTCCTCGCCCGCCTGCTGCACAACGCGGGCATCGATTCCGTCGTCCTGGAGACCCGCGACCGCGCCTACGTCGAACAGCGCCAACGCGCCGGAATCCTGGAGCAGGGCACCGTGGACGTCCTGCGCGAGGCCGGCGCCGCCGCCCGCATGGACCGCGTGGGCATCCCGCACGACGGCATCGAGCTGCGCTTCGACCGCCGCAGGCACCGCGTCGACTTCCCCGCCCTCACCGGCGGCAGGTCCGTGATGGTCTACGCCCAGACCGAGGTCTGCAAGGACCTCATAGCCCTCCAGCTCGCGGACGGGGGCCCGCTGCTCTTCGAGGCCGAGGCGCTCGCCGTCGAGGGCGCGGAGACCGAGAACCCGCGCGTCCGCTTCCGTCACCAGGGTCGCGAGGATGTCCTGGAGTGCGACTACGTGGTCGGCTGCGACGGCTCCTGGGGCGTGGCCCGCAAGGCGGTGCCCGCCGACGTCTCCAGGGTCTTCGAGCGGACGTACCCCTTCGGCTGGCTCGGCATCCTCGCCGACGTACCGCCCTCGCACGACGAGCTGGTCTACGCCCGCCACGACCGCGGCTTCGCCCTGCTCTCCATGCGCTCACCCGTCGTCACGCGCGCCTACCTCCAGGTCCCCGCGGGTACGGACGCGGCCGACTGGGACGACGAGGAGATCTGGGACGAGCTCGACCGCCGCCTGGAGACCGACGACCCCGCCTGGACCCTCAAGCGCGGCCCCATCACCGCCAAGTCCGTCACCCCCATGCGCAGCCACGTCCACGAGCCCATGCGGCACGGACGCGTCTTCCTCGCCGGGGACGCCGCCCACATCGTCCCGCCCACCGGCGCCAAGGGCCTCAACCTCGCCGTCGGCGACGTCGTCACCTTCGCCCGCGCGCTCACCGAGCTCCGCGACACCGGCTCCGACGCACGCCTGGAGGCGTACTCGGAGACCTGCCTGCGCCGCGTCTGGCAGGCCGAGCGCTTCTCGTACGCCATGACCACGATGCTGCACCGCGCCCCCGAAGCCACCCCCTTCGAGGACCGCATCCAGCTCGCCCGCCTTGACCGCATCACCACCGCTCGCTCGGCCGAGACCGACCTCGCCGAGAGCTACACGGGCTTTCCCCTCGACTGAGCCCGCGCCGCCGTACCCCTGGAAAACCCCCGTCCCCCACCAGGTCCCACGAAGAAGTGAGAACCCCGTGACCGCTCCCCGAGGCGCCGCTCCCGAGCGCACCTTCAGATCAGTGGCCCCCGTCATAGCCCTGTGCTGGCTCGTCGTCTTCTTCGACGGCATGGACGTCAACATCTACGGCGCCGTGATGCCGCACCTCATCGACGACAAGGACTTCGGCTTCACCGCGTCGACCGCGGGCACCATCGGCTCCTGGACCACCTTCGGCATGCTGATCGGCGCCCTCGGCTGCGGCACGCTCACCGACTGGATCGGCCGCAAGCCGATGGTCATGGGCAGCGTCGCGCTGTTCTCCCTGGGCTCCGCGGTCTGCGCGCTCGCGCCGAGCGCCGCCGTCTTCGGCGGCGGGCGGTTCATCGCCGGGCTCGGGCTCGGCGGTCTGATGCCGATCAGCCTCGCGATCGTCGCCGAGTTCGCGCCGCGGCGCAGGGCCGCGCTCGCCACCGGCCTGATGATGACCTCGTACCACGCGGGCGGCATGGCGGCCACGGGCCTCGGACTCTGGCTCGGGCCCGACCACGGCTGGCGCGTCGTCTTCTGGGCGGGCGTCATCCCCGCGGTCGTCGCCATCCCCCTCGTACTGAAGTGGCTGCCCGAATCGCCCGGCGTGCTGCTCTCCAAGGGGCGCACGAGCGAGGCCGAGGCCGTCGCCGCCCGTTTCCTGTTGCCGTCCCCGACGCTCGCCGAAGCCCCCGAGGCGGGCGCCAAGGGCCGCTTCGCCGCCGTCGCCTCGCTCTTCGGCCCCGGCCAGCGGTTCGCGACCCCGCTCCTGTGGCTCGCGTCCTTCGCCGGCCTGCTCCTCGTCTACGGCGTCTCCACCTGGCTCCCCGAGCTGATGCGCGCCTCCGGCTACTCCCTCTCCTCCTCCGTCACCTTCCTCATGGTGATCAACGCGGGCGGCATCGTCGGCATGCTCGTCGCGGGGCGTCTTGCGGACAAGTTCGGCGCCGTGCGGATCTCGGCGATCTGGTTCCTGCTCACCGCCTGCGGCACCTTCCTGCTCAGGGCGGAGCTGCCGCTCGGTGTCGCGTACGTGATCGTCTTCATGACCGGCATCTGGCTCTTCTCGGCGCAGGTGATGGTCTACGCCTCCGCTCCCTCCGTCTACACGCCCGCCCAGCGCGCCACCGGGCTCGGCTGGATCACCGGCGTCGGGCGCACCGGCGCGGTCGTCGGGCCGTGGCTGGGAGGCGCCGTGGTCTCCGGCGGAAACGCGTCCCTCGGATTCACCACCTTCGCCGTGGCCGCGGTGCTCGGCGCCTGCGCGATCTCGCTGGTGCCACTCGTCCGGCGCAGCCGCCGTGCCCCGGCCGACGAGGGCGGATCCCCCGCCGCACCGGGAACAGAGAGCACCGGCTCAGGCGTTCTTGGTCACAAGGAGGGAAAGATCCTCCCCAAGCACTAGGGTCTTCCTTTTGCCTACGCATTACTCTTGACCCAAAGCCACGCACGGTGGCCATGGAGGAGTGAAATGAGGAGCAGTAACCCGGTCTTCTCGCGACGGGGGTTCAGCCGCGACAACGGCTACGCGGGCTTCGGCACGCAGCCGCAGGCCGGGGGACCCGCGGGCGGGACACAGACCCAGCAGGGCAATCCGTACGCCGCCGCGGGCCAGCAGGCCCCCGCCAATCCGTACGCGACGAACCCCTACGCCCAGCAGGACCTGCAGTACGGCGCGCCGCAGGCGCCCGTAACCACCGCCGGCCGTATGACGATGGACGACGTCGTCATGCGTACGGCCACCACGCTCGGCACGCTGCTGGTCACGGCCGCGCTCGCCTGGGCGCTGCTGCCGGTGGACGACGCCAGCATCAGCAAGTCGTTCGGCATCGCGATCGGCGCAGGCCTCATCGCGATGGTGCTCGGCCTGGTGCAGGCCTTCAAGCGCAAGGCCTCGCCCGCGCTGATCCTGACGTACGCCGCCCTGGAAGGTGTCTTCCTCGGCGTCGTCTCCAGCATCGTCGACAACCGCATCGCGGACGGCGCGGCCATGCAGGCCGTGCTCGGCACGATGGCCGTCTTCGTCGGTGTCCTCGTCGCCTACAAGGCGGGCTGGATCCGCGTCAACCGTCGCTTCTACGGCTTCGTGATGGCCGCGGCGATGGGCTTCCTGCTCCTGACCGCCGTGAACCTGCTGTTCGCGGTCTTCGGCGGCGGTGACGGCCTCGGCTTCCGCAGCGGCGGCCTCGGCATCGTCTTCGGCATCGTCGGCATCCTGCTCGGCGCGTGCTTCCTGGCCCTGGACTTCAAGCAGGTCGAGGACGGCATCGCGTACGGAGCGCCGAAGGAAGAGGCCTGGCTCGCGGCGTTCGGTCTGACGATGACGCTCGTCTGGATCTACCTCGAGTTCCTGCGCCTGATCGCCATCCTTCAGGGCAACGACTGACGCGGCTGACTCGGCCGGATCGACTCGGTTGGATCGACTCGGTTGGATCAACGAAGGGCCCCGCGGAACGCATGTTCCGCGGGGCCCTTCGCCGTATGTGTGCGTGTGTGTGAGTGAGGGGGACAGGGGGATCAGAGCAGCTTGCGCGCTGCCCGGCGCAAGTCGTACTCGTGGATGATTGCCTTGGCGTGCCCATAAGCCAGGTTGTGCTCCGCGCGGAGCCAGCTGACCTTCTCCTCGAAGCGGAAGAGAGAAGGGCCTTCGTCCACGGCGCGAAGCCAGTCGGAGATCTCACGACCGGTGCAGTGGGGGATTCGGGCGATCAGGTTGCGGTGGGTCTCCTCGGAGAAGACTTGTGACATCGGCGCCTCCGGACGCGTCGCGATGTGTTCCGTCCTTCACGACACCGTGCCTGAGCGTTGGGGCGTTGGCAACAGTCCCGTCCAGGCGCATAAGGTCGCCGGGTGCTTGATACGACGCCTTTGACGGCCGCAGTGGACCAATTCGCCGACCGTTTGCGGGCCGCCCCGCAAAGTCGCCTGCAGCGGGGTGCGGCGACCGAGGCGCTGGCTCTGGCCAGGGAGTTGGCGGTGCGCGCGCAAGCCATCGAGGAGCCCGGCGTCCCGCCGCGCGAGATGCCGGACGCCGGGATGTTCGCCGCCGCCGACCAGATCACGGTCGCGGGGCGCGATCTGGCCCTCGTACTGGAGGATTCCGAGGAGCTGGCGCGGGCGCTGGAGCTCGTGGAGGAGGCGCAGAAGCGGGCCGGGGTCTAGGTCTCAGCGGCCGACGGCGCAGGCGTCCCCGTTGAGCGTGAAGCGCGGCGGAGGCGACGAGTCGCCGGTGTGGTCGGCGAGATAGCCGAGCGTGATGCTCGCGCCGGGGGCGATCGTGGCGTTGTACGTGGCGTTGGTGGCCGTGATGGTGTTGCTGCCCTGGGTGAGGTCGGTGTTCCAGTCGGAGACGACCCTCTGACCGAGGGCCAGCGGGAACTTCAGCGCCCAGCCGGTCACCGGGGTGCTGCCGGTGTTGGTGACGGTGAGGTCGACCGTCGTGCCGGTGCCCCAGGTCTTCACGGTGCGGTCCACCCGGCAGGTGGGTTCCTCCCGGGCGAAGGACACGCGGTGCAGGCCGCCGGGCAGGTCGTTGACCACGTAGAACTCCCCGTCGACGGTGGTGCCGATCGACGTCACCTGGGTGGGCATCTCGCCGATCTCGGCCTGGTCGTAGCCGCCTTCGCCGTCGGGGCGCAGTGCCCAGACCGTGGAGGAGCAGTAGTCGGTGGCGATGTACGTGCCGCCGACGAGGCCGGCGTACTTCTGACCCCGGTAGACGTGGCCGCCGATGACCGAGCAGCCGCCGGTGTACGGGGAGTAGGTGAAGACCGGCTCGGTGTACTTCTCGCCGGGCACGCAGTGGCCGCCGTCGAACCGCTCAAAACCCTCGTAGCAGGACCAGCCGAGGTTCTGCCCGCCCTGCCCGGACGCGAGGTGGTCGATCTCCTCCCAGCGGCCCTGGCCGACGTCGCCGATCCACATCGAGCCGTCGGCGCTGTCGAAGGAGAACCGCCACGGGTTGCGCAGCCCGTACTGCCAGATCTCGGCGCGGGCCCCCGGGGTGCCGACGAACGGGTTGTCGTCCGGGACGCAGTAGGCGAGCGGGGCACAGGCGCGGCGCACGTCGATGCGCATGATCTTGCCGAGGAGGGTGTCGAGTCGCTGCCCGGCGCGCAGGGGGTCCGCGGAGCCGCCGCCGTCGCCGATGCTCCAGTACAGGTTGCCGTCGGGGCCGAACGCGAGCTGACCGCCGTTGTGGTTGCTGTGCTCGGCGTGCGGCTGGGAGAGCAGGACCTCCAGGCGGGACTCGTCGAGCCGGTAGCGGGCGACGGTGACCGCGCCGTCGGGCCGGGCCGTGTACGCCAGGTACAGGTGGTGGCTGTCGGCGTAGTCGGGCGGGAGCGCGATGCCGAGCAGGCCGCGCTCGTTGCCCGATTCGTCCACGGCCGACGTGATGTCGATGAGCGGGTTCCGGGCCAGGCCGGTGTCCGGGTGGTAGACGCGTACGGTGCCGGACTTCTCGGTGATGAACAACCGGTCCGTGCCGTCGTCGGGGGCGACGAGGGCGGTGGGCCGTCTCAGCCCGGAGGCGACCTGGGTGGTGGTCGCATGGAGCGACGGCAGGGGCACGGTGTCCGCTGCCGCGGGCGGTGCCGCCGCGAAGGACCGGGGCCCGGCGACGGGCGAGAGGGTGAGGGCGGTCAACAGCAGGGTCAGTATGAGAGATCCGGCCCAGTGGCGTCGTGACATAGCGGCTCCAGTGACGAGTGGTGCGTCGGTACGTCAGGGCATGGACGCGTCCCGCCGGGCGGCGTACCGCGTCCGGCGGGACGGTCCTGAGCGGCAGCTCAGCGGAAGTTCACATCACTGCACAGGAAGTACGTCTGATCCATGTGCGAGGCCTGCCAGACCGTGTAGACGATGTGGCGACCGCTGTATCCGGACGTGCTCACAGGGATCGAGTAGTTCTGGCTGGGCGCGTACTTGCCGGTACGGGCCACCAGTTGGAGGTCGCTCCAGCGCAGCGGCTGGGTGGTGGGGTCGTAGCCCTGCCGGGTGACGTAGACCAGGAAGTAGTCCGCGCCGTGGCTGGCCTGGTCGTACAGCTTGACGTCGAAGTTGGCGCCGATGTCCGTGGTCTTCCACGGGCCCGCGGCGTCCAGCGCGTTGTAGCGGCCACCTTCGGTCCGGCCGCCGCTGCACAGCTGACCGTCGGGGACGACCGCCTGGAAGTTGCCTCCGGAGCCGTTGCGGTACAGGCCGTTCCAGTTCCACATGGCGTTGGGATCGGCCCGCCACGCCTGCCAGCACATGGGGTCTTCCTTTTCCATGGCCGGGTTCAGGTGGTCGCTGCCCCAGCGCAGCCAGCAGCCGTAGTTGCGCGATGCCGGGTCGACGACCGATCCGTGGGCCACGGCGGTGCCGCTCCAGGGGATCAGGCTGAGCAGCACCGCAACGAAGGTGCTCAGGACGAGCGTCAGCCGGCGCCGCCGCCCGCTATGGGCATGCATATGACAATCCATGATCTCCTTCTTTCCGTGGGGGAGTGCCTGTGGTGCCTGTCTTCCTGTGGGGGTGTCGTCACGGCTTGACGCAGGTGATCGAGCCGACCGGCAGGTTGCTCCCGGTCGAGGTGGCGGTGAAGCCGAACGTCACCGCGCCGTCCGGTGGGATGGTCCGGTTGTGGTCGGCGTTCTTGACCGTGACCGTGCCGTCCGGGCCGTTGCCGAGGGTGCCGTTCCAGACCTGGTTGATCTTGGTGCCGTTGCCCGGCTGCCAGCGCACGGCCCATCCGTCACGGGTCGTGGTGTTGTGGTTCATCACCTCGACGGAACCCTGGAAGCCGCCGTTCCAGGAGTTCGTCACCTTGTAGAGGGCCATGCACCCGACGTGCGCGTCATCGGTCGGGGTCGGGGTGGGGGGCGGCGTAGAAGTCGGGGTCGGCGTAGGGGTCGGGCCGCCCGGCTCGCGGATACCGGTCACCTCGCCGTTGCCGCCGTCGAAGACGATGTCGGAGCAGGAGAAGAAGTTCTCCTGGCTGTCCGACCGCACCCACTGGATGAACATCATCGCGTCACCGGAGCGGCCCGAGGGCAGCTTCAGGTCCCAGTGGTAGTGACCGGACTCGCTGCCCACCGAACCGGACTGCGGTGGGTCGGTGACGGTCTGGACGAGGTCGAGGTCGCCCCAGCCCAGCGGCTTCGTGGGCGAGTAGCCGGGCTTGGACACGTACACCCGGAAGTCGCCGGGGTGCGCCGCCCAGTTGCTGTGCTTGATCTTGATCGTCGACCCGGAGGTGAGGTGCGTCCGCGGCCAGTCGGCGCGGGCGGCGTTGTAGCCGGTGAAGTTGTACGGGGAGCGGTCGCCGGCGCTGCACAGCTTGCCGTCCGGGACGTAACCCGGGCCGCGTCCGCCCGCGTTGGAGTCGAGTACGGCGAACCAGTTGTACAGCGCGTTCGCGCCGCTCTCCGCGAGCGCCGCCTTGCACGCCGGGTTCGTCGGGTCGAGCGCGCCGGTGCTGGTCCTGGCGTCCTGGTAGCAGAGGTAGGTCCGCGATCCGGGTGTCATCGTCACACCGTGCGCCTGCGCGCTGTTCTGGCCGACCAGGGCCAGACCGAGCCCGCTGAGCAGCGTGGCGAGGACGGCCAGTAAGGACAGTGATCGTCTCTTGCTCAGAGTCTTGTTCAGAGCCATGGTGCCTCCTTTGGTGGGTGGACCGTCGCGAGGTTCACCTGGGCGGTGTGTCCCAGGCCGGTGCGGTGGGTGACCCCCCGCCCGCGTCCGTGGTGACCCTCAGCGCGGCCGAGGCCGGGGACCTGTTGCCCGCGGCGTCCCGGGCCCGGACGATGTAGCGGTAGGCGGTGCCGGCGCTCAGCCCGGTGTCCGTGTACGTGGTGCCCGACACCGGCGACGCGGCGATCCTGGCGCCGTTGCGGTAGACGTCGTAGCCGCTCACGCCCACGTTGTCGGTGGACGCCTTCCAGGCCAGTGAGACGCTGTTCGCGGTCTTCGCCGTGGCCTTCAGGCGCTTGGGCGCGCTGGGGGCGGTGGTGTCGCCCGGGCCGGTGCCGCCCGTGGGCACGGCCGGGTAGGCGTTCTTCACCAGCATCGCGAACTGGTCGTGGAACCAGTGACCGGCCAGCGGTGCGTCCGGCAGGGCGCCGGTCTTGCTGTTGCCCGCGCCGGGCGCGGTGTAGTCCGGGTCGCACATCGGGTCCTGGCGCTTGCCCTCGTCGTTCGGGATGTCCTTGGCGGCCCCGTCGGACTCACCCGGCGGCTTGACCCACAAGAAGGCGTCCAGGTGCGAGTCCGGGTGGCCGGAGGGCGCACTCTGCGGAGGCTGTCCCAGACCCGCGCCGTCGACGTTGCACCACAGCCCGCGATGCGCGCGCCGGTCGGCCTTGGACTCGGTGACGTAGGTGTCGAGCGTGGTGCTGGTGCTCTCGGCGGTCGGGCGGGCGGAGCCGCCCCAGCCGTTGCGGGAGGTGTCGATGACCATGCCGGTGGAGGCGGGCCAGCCGGCCGCGACCAGGGTCCGGTGCATGTTCTTGGTGAAGTCCGACTCGTCGAAGTTCGCGTTCCACCCGTAGAACGTGCCGGACTTGACCATGTCGCCGCCGACCGTCTTGTCGGGGTCGGTCAGGAACGGCTCCGCCGACGGCGTGTAGTTGGAGACGTTCGTGATCAGCCCGTCGACGCTGCTCAGCCCGGCCGCGGTGCCCTTGGCGACGTCGGTGTACAGCTGCGCCGTCTGCGCGAGGTTGGTGTCCCAGCCGAGCCAGCCGGAGTGGGCGACGTCGAGGTAGGTGTAGACGTTCGGGATGGCGTGCAGCTTGTTCAGGGCGTACTGGGCGGCCTTGACGTAGATGCCGCTGCTCTTGGCCTGGGCGCACTCAGGGTCGGCCGTGTTGGTCACCAGGTTCGGCAGGCCGTCCGGTTCGATGACCGTGGTGATGCGGATGCCCTGGTACTTGGGCTTCTTGAAGACCTTCGCGATGACGTCGATGTAGTCGCTCTTGTAGCGGTCCAGGCCCGCCTGAGTGAGCGGCAGTTCACCGCTGGAGGCCAGGGACGCGCAGTCCCGGCCGGGCAGGTCGTACACGACGAACGTGGCCGTGATCGGCCGTCCGGGCTTCTTCTGGGCCAGCGCCAGGTCGAGGTGGTCGGCCAGGCTCTTGCGGCCGGCGTTGGCGTCGCCGCCGTGGATCGCCGCGATCCGGTCCAGCCAGACGGCGGTGGGGTAGCTCTTGACCTTCTCCATCCTGGCCTTGAGCGCGGCGTCGGAGGTCTTGGCGATGGATGCGTCGACGCTGGTCGCGTAGTCCGGGTTGACGTAGAAGCTCGCCCCGGCGAACGGGTTGTCGACGTGTGCTTCCGCGGCGACCGCGGGCCCTCCCGCGAGCTGGCCCGTCACCCCGAGCGTCAGGGTGGCCAGTGCGGTGGCCAGGACCGCCGCCGTTCGTCGGCGCGAGCGCCGTAAGCGCGTGTCGGCCGGTCTTCTCGGGTTGGTCATCGTGCCTCCTCGGTGGTACGGAGCGGGTGGTTCCGGCTCTGCGGTCAGGAGCCGGAGGAGAGCCGGGGCCCGCCCTGTTGGTGCAGGGAGGAAGAGCGGGCCCCGGGGCAGGCGGGACACGGCGGGCCGGGCGGCCCCGCCGGCCGGGTCACGCGACAGCGCAGGCGGTGCCGTTGAGGCTGAAGGCGGTGGGCTTGGCGAACGTGCCGCTGGAGGTCCCCTGGAAACCGAACGACTGGCTGCCGCCCGGCGCGATCCGCGCGTTGTGGGAGAGGCCGCTCGCCGTGACCGCTCCTGATGACGGGGTGACGGACGCGTTCCAGGCGTTGGTGATCCGCTGGCCGGACGGCAGGGCGAAGGCGAGCTTCCAGTTGTCGACGGCCGCTGAACCGGTGTTGCTCACGGTGACGTCGGCGGTGAAGCCGCCCTGCCAGGTGTTCGTGCCGTACGACACCTTGCACGCGGCCGGGCCGCCGGGGTCGCCCGGACCGGTGCCACCGGTGTTGACGGTCGACGAGAAGGAGTTGACCGAAAGGCCCGCGCCGTTCTGCCAGGGTTCGAAGCCCGCCTGAACACTCGTCAGGTACCAGTCGTTCTCGGCCATGCCGCGGGCGACGGCCTGCCGGACGAAGTCCATGACGTCGAAGTCCCAGCTCGCGATCGCCGACGGGGCGACGAAGGACAGCACGTCGTTGCCGCCGTTGTTGCCCGACCACACCTGCCAGGTGCGTCCGCCCACGGTGGCCGTGCCCACCTGGGAGCCGATGGGCTGGACCGGGCCCACCTTGTTGAACCAGATCATGATCTCGGTCCGGTTCACGCCGTCCTTCCGTGGCGTCGGGTCGAGCCAGATGTCGTACGAGGCGTTGTAGACCGCGTCACTGACATAGCCGTAAGAGATGCTGCTGGGCGCGCTGGATACGGTGCTGAGCTGCGCCGGAAGGTTGGTCCCCGGCGAACAGTTCGTGTAGTGGCAGCCGTTGAAGATCGACGGGTACGACTTGGGGGCCCCGTTGGTCGGCACGGAACCGTCGGCCCGGGTGACCTTGAAGCCCGTGTCCGAGGCGGAGACGCACTGCGTCTGGGTGGTGCCCCAGCGGTTGTTCTGGACGACGTAGCGCCCCTGGACCGTGGTCGATCCGAAGGGTTCGCAGATCGTGGTGTCGGCCTGGGCCGGTGCCGTCGCGGTGATCAGCGCGGCGACGACGGCGAGAGCCGTGAGGAGCGTTCCCAACAGGCCGCGTAAGGCGCGGACGTGACGCGGTGACGATCGCATGCGGGGGCCTCTCGTGGGAGTGCGGGGGACGGCCCAGTGGGTGCGCTCCCAGCTCCCCCATGATGGGAGCGCTCCCACTGGTGGTTCGGTCGTGGACTCTAAAAGCCCCCCATGTCCCTGACAAGAGGTGGTGCAGCAAACCGGACGAAGCGATTTCGAAAGGCCAGGTCGCAGGGGTGCCCGACAAAGGGGATGTGAATTGGGAGCGCTCCCGAGAGTGCCGACGTCGGCGCCCGACGGGCCGGACGGTGGTCGGCGGGGCACACGGCGCCGGGCGAGTCGAGCGGTGGCGGACGGGTCACGTGGCGCCGGACGAGTCAAGCGATACGGAAGGGGCCAAGCGATATGGACGGGTCAGGCGATACGGAACGGGTCAAGCGGAGTCGCGGAGCACCAGCTCCGTGCGCAGGATGACGTGCCGCCAGGCCACCGGCGAGTCCTCCATCTCCTCCAGGAGCAGCCGCACCATGGTCCGGCCGATCTCCTCGATCGGCTGGCGCACCGTCGTCAGACGGGGGTCCGTGTGCTGCGCCAGCAGGAAGTCGTCGAAGCCGATCACCGCGACGTCCTGCGGCACCCGGCGGCCCACCGCGCGCAGGGCGTTCAGCGCTCCGGCGGCCATGCTGTCCGAGGCGGCGAAGACGGCGTCGACCCCGGGGTCACGCGCGATGATTTCGGCCATCGCCGCGCGCCCGCTCTGCTCGGTGAAGTCCCCTTCGACGATCCAGGAGGGTCTGATGTCGATGCCCGCGCGCTCCAGCGCCTCGCGGTAGCCGCGCAACCGGCACTGGGCGACGTACATGTCCAGCGGCCCGGTGATGGTCGCGACCGCGCTGCGCCCGCTGCTCAGCAGGTGGTCGACGGCGTCGCGGACGCCCCCGGCGTTGTCCGCGTCGACGTAGGTGATGCTCTCGTCGCCCGAGCGCCGGCCCAGCATGACCGTGGGCAGCCCCGCGTCCGCGAGCATGTCGGGCAGCGGGTCATCCGCGTGCAGGGACATCAGCAGCACACCGTCGACCCGGCCGCCGCGCGCGTACTCCACGAAGCGCCGCCGCTCGACGTCCGTGCGCACCTGGGTGAGCAGCAGCTGCATCTTGGTGTCGGCCAGCGCGTCCCCGACGGAGCGGATGGTCTCCGAGAAGAACGGCTCCCCGAACTTCCGCCAGTCCGGTTCCGTCATGACCAGGGCGACGGCGTCCGCGCGGCGCCCGGCCAGTGAACGGGCCGCCAGGTTGGGCACGTACCCCAGTTCGGCGACGGCGCGCTGCACGGCACGCCGGGTCGAGTCCTTCACGCCTGCCACGTTGTTGATGACGCGGGAGACGGTGCCCCGCCCCACACCGGCGAGCGCGGCCACCTCCTCCAGGGTCGGCGCCGCGCCGGGGCGCTGCTTGCCCATGACCCTCTCCCCCCACCCAGAGAAGATCCGATATTACGCTCGCGGCCTCCGGGCGTGGCCGAATCCCGTCAGACCGAGGCGATGACGCGGTCCGCGAGGATGTAGACGTTCTCGGTGCCGCACTCGAAGGTCAGGGCGTAGGCGCCGGAGACTCCGGAGCCGCCGAGCAGGACCGGGGTGTGGCCGTCGCGCAGGGCGTCGGCGAGCAGCTCGGCGGTCTCGCGGTGGCCCGGGGTCATGCAGAGCGTCGTGCCGTCGGCGAAGACGTAGACGTCCAGCGTGCCGAGCGGGCCCGGGCGGACGTCGGCGAGCGCCGTGCGGGCGTCGGCCAGTTCCTCGAGGCAGGCGACCGTGCGCTCGTGGTCGCCGTTGACGGGGGACTGGACCGGGACGAAGTCGGGGTGCGAGGGGTGGCGGCGGCGGGCCGCGGCCAGCTCCGGGGAGTCTCCCCCGAAGACTCCGTCCAGGGAGGTGCCCCCGGCGAACTCGTCGGCCGGGTCGGCGTACGGCTCGATGACCGGCTCCAGGCTGTCCGCCTCCAGGCCCGCGAGGTCCGCCTGGCGGGGCACGAACAGCTCGTCGGCCATGTCGGAGAGGCCGGGCAGGCCGCTCAGCAGGGAGGGCGCGTCGGAGGCGTCACGGGCTTCCTGGGCGGCCCAGAAGGCTCGCGCCTCGGCCAGCTCGCGCTCCCGTTCCTCGGCGAGGGCCTCGGCGACGGCCGTGCGTATCTCCTCGGCGTCCGCGGTGGTGCGGGCGGCGGGAACGGTGGCGTGCGCGGTCGCCGACTGGCCCTGGGCCAGCTCGGTGCGCAAGGCGGTGATTTCGGCTAGCTGCTTCCGCAGCCCGTGCACGGCGTGCAGGGCGGCGGCACCCACGGCCGTGGCAGCGGCCGTGGAGAGCAGCAAGGCAAGAGGCATGGCGCTCACTGACGTACTCCCGGTTTCAAGTCGACCCCCGACTTCCTACATCAGCTTGAAGCCTGCACGATCCACCTGTCAGTGCATTACGTCACGAATTGGACAGGTCTTTCGGCCCGGCGTTTACCCGCAGACGCGCTCTGAGCTGGGTATATGCAACTCCCCCAGGAGATAGGTCACATCCTGGGGGAGATTGAGTCACGAATCAATGGAGGCGCAAGGGATTCGCGGGGGTCGGAGGGGTCAGCTGAGGCGCTCGATGACCATGGCCATGCCCTGGCCACCGCCCACGCACATCGTCTCCAGGCCGAACTGCTTGTCGTGGAACTGGAGGCTGTTGATGAGCGTGCCGGTGATGCGGGCGCCGGTCATGCCGAAGGGGTGGCCGACGGCGATGGCGCCGCCGTTGATGTTCAGCTTGTCGATCGGGATGTTCAGGTCGCGGTAGGAGGGGATCACCTGGGCGGCGAAGGCCTCGTTGATCTCGAAGAGGTCGATGTCGTCGACGGTGAGACCGGCGCGGGACAGGGCCTGCTTCGACGCCTCCACCGGGCCGAGGCCCATGATCTCGGGGGAGAGGCCGGTGACGCCGGTGGAGACGATGCGGGCGAGCGGGGTCAGGCCGAGCTCGCGGGCCTTGGTGTCGCTCATGATCACGAGGGCGGCGGCGCCGTCGTTGAGCGGGCAGCAGTTGCCGGCGGTGACGCGGCCGTCGGGGCGGAAGACGGGCTTGAGGCCCTCGACGCCTTCGAGGGTGACGCCGGCGCGGGGGCCGTCGTCCTTGCTGACGACGGTGCCGTCAGGGGTCGTCACCGGGGTGATCTCGCGCTCCCAGAAGCCGTTCTTGAGGGCTTCCTCGGCGAGGTTCTGGGACCTGACGCCGAACTCGTCCATGTCCTTGCGGGTGACGCCCTTGGCGCGGGCCAGGTTCTCGGCGGTCTGCCCCATCGCGATGTACGCGTCCGGGAGCAGGCCGTCCTCACGGGGGTCGTGCCAGTCGGAGCCCTCGGTCTTGGAGACCGCCTCGGTGCGGGCCTCGGCGTCGGCGAAGAGGGGGTTGTGGGTGTCGGGGAGGCCGTCACTGGACCCCTTGATGCTGCGGGACACCATCTCCACGCCGGCGGAGATGAAGACGTCGCCCTCCCCGGCCTTGATGGCGTGCAGGGCCATGCGGGAGGTCTGCAGGGAGGAGGAGCAGTACCGGGTGATGGTGCAGCCCGGCAGGTGGTCCATGCCCATCTGTACGGCGACGATGCGGCCGAGGTTGTGCCCCTGCTCGCCACCCGGCAGTCCACAGCCGAGCATCAGGTCGTCGATGAGCTTCGGGTCGAGCTCGGGGACCTTGGCGAGGGCGGCCTCGATGATGGTGGCGGTCAGATCGTCCGGTCGAAGGTCCTTCAGGGAGCCCTTGAAGGCGCGGCCGATCGGGGTGCGGGCGGCGGAGACGATCACGGCTTCGGGCATCACGGCACTCCTACTGGCGGGGGCGCCCCGGGCAGAGGTGAGGCGGGGCGCGGTTGGCTGGCGGGACTCGGGGTTTCGGGACTCCTTCGGAAGTTACCTGTACGTACCGCGGCCAGTCATCGGGCGGGGACTGTGATGCGGAACGCATTTTTCTAAGCGCTTGCTCAGTCTGGCGTGGGCGCCTTTCGCTGGCGGGGGCGCCCATGGCTGTGGGGTGGCTTGATGCAAGGGCGTCAGGGGCGGTCCCTGCCCCGCCGCTGCGCGGCGGGTCTCTCCCGCCCGCCCACCCGATTACCCGGTGGCGTCTTCTCCCCTGCCTCACTTGCTGCGGGTGGACGTCCCAGCCTGGGCGCTGCGCGCCGGATGTCCCCCGCCCGCCCGAGCTCCTGGTTCCGCCATCCGCCGATCGCCTGGGCGGCGGCTTTTCGCCCCCGATCCCACTGCCGGGTAAACGGGTGGGTGGGCGGGAGAGATCCGGCGCGGAGCGCCGGGCCGGTGGGTGGCGGCCCGCAGTGCCCCACGGGCGTGGTGGCAGCCCCCCACCCCGAGGCCCGGCGCGGACCGGGGGAGAGTCACCCCGCCCCGTAGGGCTACTGCGGCAGTGGGGACGGGTCCGGGGTCGGGTGGATGCGGCGGCGGCGTCGGCGTTTGATGAGGGCCCAGGGGCCGCGGGGCCCGGTGGGCATGGCGGCCGCCACCTCCGTGCCACCCTCCGACGCGGCCTGCGCGGCCGCCCTGGCCACCGGCAGGAAGCCCTCCCGGCGCGACACGTCGGGGCGCTCCTCCTCCGGCCACAGGCCCAGCGCGGCGCACAGCGTCGGCAGCACCGCCATCGCCGCGGTCGCGTACCCCTCCGCGGAGGGGTGGTAGTTGTCGGGGCCGAACAGTTCCCGGGGGTTCGCCAGGAACTCGGGGCCGAGCAGGTCCCCGAGCGACACCGTGCGTCCGCCCTGCTCGACCACCCCGATCGTCTGCGCGGCAGCCAGCTGGCGGGAGACCCGCCGTGCCATCCAGCGCAACGGCTGGTAGACGTTCTCCACCGTGCCCAGGTCGGGGCAGGTCCCGACCACCACCTCGGCACCGGCCGTCCGCAGCCGCCGCACCGCGGAGGACAGAAGGCGTACGGAGCGTGTCGCGGGCATCCGGTGCGTCACGTCGTTCGCGCCGATCATCACGACGCAGACGTCCGGCACCCAGGACGCCGGGTCGGAGAGGATCAGCGTCACCTGGCGGTCAAGGTCGTCCGACTGGGCGCCCGGCAGCGCCACGTTCCGCAGCTCCACCGGCCGCTCGGCCACCGCGGCAAGCCCCGCCGCGAGGAGCGCGGCGGGAGTCTGCCTGGCCCGGTACACACCCTGCCCCGCGGCGGTCGAATCGCCGAGCATCGCGAACCGCAAGGGCTCCGCCCCGTCCGGCCGGTCCGCGTAACCCCAGCCGTAGCGCCCGTCGGCCCGTGGCGGGGCCGCGTGCTCCCCGCTGTTCCCGACGGACCGCTTCGCCAGCTGGACCTCCGCGAGGACCACTCCCAGGGCCGCTGCCCCGAGCAGCCCGATGCCTCCGCCGCCGTAAGCCGCGCCCGCCGCGATCCGCCGCGCCACCCTCGCCCTCGACATGCCCTGCAGCCACCTCCTCGTACCGCCCTACATCGACTCATTGCCCCGTAAGGACGGTCGGCCAATCGCGAACGGAGGTGAACGACTGAACGGGAGCCTTACGCTGACGGCACCCATTCGTCGCACTACATCGCAGCCCGGAGACAACGGTGCAATTCCACGACTCGATGATCAGCCTCGTCGGCAACACCCCGCTGGTGAAGCTCAACAACGTGACCACGGGCATTCAGGCGACCGTCCTGGCGAAGGTCGAGTACTTCAACCCCGGCGGTTCCGTGAAGGACCGCATCGCGCTGCGCATGATCGAGGCGGCCGAGCAGAGCGGGGAGCTCAAGCCCGGCGGCACCATCGTCGAGCCGACCTCCGGCAACACCGGCGTCGGGCTCGCCATCGTGGCCCAGCAGAAGGGCTACAAGTGCATCTTCGTCTGCCCGGACAAGGTGTCGCTCGACAAGATCAACGTCCTGCGGGCGTACGGCGCCGACGTGGTCGTCTGCCCCACCGCCGTCGACCCCGAGCACCCGGACTCGTACTACAACGTCTCCGACCGCCTCGTGCGCGAGACCCCCGGCGCCTGGAAGCCCGACCAGTACAGCAACCCGAACAATCCCCTTTCCCACTACCACTCCACCGGCCCTGAGCTGTGGGAGCAGACGGAAGGGAAGATCACCCATTTCGTGACCGGCATCGGGACCGGCGGCACCATCTCCGGGACGGGCGGGTATCTGAAGGAGGTCTCCGAGGGGCGCGTGCGGGTCGTCGGCGCCGACCCCGAGGGGTCCGTGTACTCCGGGGGCTCCGGGCGGCCGTACCTCGTCGAGGGCGTCGGCGAGGACTTCTGGCCGACGGCGTACGACCAGAACGTGACGGACGAGATCATCGCGGTGTCCGACAAGGACTCCTTCCAGATGACGCGGCGCCTGGCCAAGGAGGAGGGGCTCCTCGTCGGCGGCTCCTGCGGGATGGCCGTGGTGGCCGCGCTGCGGGTCGCCGAGCGGCTCGGCCCCGACGACGTCGTGGTCGTGCTCCTGCCCGACTCCGGGCGCGGCTACATGAGCAAGATCTTCAGCGATGAGTGGATGAACGACTACGGGTTCCTGGAGCAGGCGGGCGACGCGCCTCGCGTCGGTGACGTACTGCGCCGCAAGGAGGGTGGCGAGCTGCCCTCACTCGTCCACATGCACCCGGAGGAGACGGTCGGCGAGGCCATCGACGTACTGCGGGAGTACGGCGTCTCGCAGATGCCCATCGTCAAGCCGGGCGCGGGTCACCCGGACGTGATGGCGGCCGAGGTCATCGGCTCGGTCGTCGAACGCGAGCTCCTCGACGCCCTGTTCACGCAGCGCGCCTCGCTCACCGATCCGCTGGAGAAGCACATGTCGGACCCGCTGCCGCAGGTGGGCTCCGGCGAACCGGTCGCCGACCTGATGTCCGTGCTCGGCGGGGCCGACGCGGCGATCGTCCTGGTCGAGGGCAAGCCGACCGGTGTGGTGAGCCGTCAGGACCTGCTGGCCTTCCTGGCGGAGCAGCAGGGGCAGTAGCCGCGGAGTGTGCCGTGAGTCGCGTGGGTCGAACTTCGCGGAAGTGGTACGAGCAGGACACGTCCGCGCAGCACACGCTTAACACGCCTCCGGCACATTGGTGGTTGTCGGCGTACAGGAACTCCGGAGCGGCTCCCGGACCTCTGAACGCCCGGACGTGGGCCCGGTCCTGACCCGGCCCGTGTCCCTCGCGGGGACCGCCGTCGTCCCGCCCCCTGGGAAACCGGGGGTGCGGCGGTCCCCGCGCATGAACTGCGTATACGTTCCACAGAGACCGAGGGCTTCAGTGCCCCTCGCTCAATACCCCTGTATCCGCGCCGCCGCGTGACTCACCGCTGCCGTGTGCGTGGTCCAGCCGGTGGGCGTTCGCACGTGGAGCTGGAACGCCGTCGGCTCGGGCGCGTAGCCCATGGGGCGGTCCGGGCTGAGGGCGAGGGAGCTCTGGAGCCACGTGGAGGGGGCGGTCGACAGGGTCGTGCCCGCGTAGGCGCCGGTGGTCGGGCGGTGGACGTGGCCCGCCAGGACCCGGGCCACGTGCGGGTGGCGGGACAGGACCTCCGCCAGGGCCTCGCTGTCCGTGAGACGCATGCCGTCCAGGTACGGGATGCCGATGTCCGTCGGCGGGTGGTGCAGGCAGACCAGGGCAGGAACCTCCGGACGGGCCGTCAACTTATCGTCCAGCCAAGCGAGTTGCTCCTCGCCCAGGCGGCCGTGCGGAGCTCCCGGCACCTTCGTGTCCAGGGCGATCAGCGTCAGGTCGGCGTACTCGACGGCGTAGTGCGTGGTGTGCGCGCCGCCGAGCTGCGGCTCACCGCCGAACGCCTTGAGCAGGGCGGCAGGGTCGTCGTGGTTGCCGGTCGTCAGGTGCAGGGGCAGCGGGAAGCCCGCGATGAGTTCGCGCAGCTGCTCGTACTCCTCGGGGCGGCCGTGTTCCGTCAGGTCGCCGGTGATGACGACGCAGGTGGGCCGGGGTTCGAGGGCCAGGACGCGGGCGAGCGCGCGGCGCAGCCCGGCCGCCGGCTCGGACGCCAGCGGGCCGGTGGTGAGGTGCGGGTCACTGAGGTGTGCGACGGAGGTGGTCATGGCGGAACGGTCCGCCTCAGCCGGGCAGCCGCGCCACCGGTCATGCTGTCAGCGGAATCCGGCGGCCCGAGCCTCAGTCGTCCCACTCCGACTTCCGCTCGCGCTCCCTGCGGCCGCGCCCGAAGTTCATGCCCCGCATCGAATGCACCGCGTTCACCCCGACGATGCCGCCCCAGGTGACGAAGAGACCGGGCAGGTCCGCGTTGACCACACCGATCGCCGAGAGCGGGATCGCGAGGATCAGCGAGACGATGCCGAAGCCGAAGCGCTCGCCCCAGGAGTCCACGGGGCTGTTCGGCGCGCGGGACCCGCGGGCGACGACCATCTGCTGCTCGGCCATGTGCCGGCGCATCCGCCGGTCGATCGTGCCGTCCAGGCGCTGCTCGACCTTGCCGAGGAACGAGTCGACCAGCGCGGACTCATACTCTTCGCCCAGCTCTCTGCGGGCGTGCAGAGAGGCGTCGAGTTCCTTCTTGAGTTCAGCGTCTCGGGCTTCCATAGTCTTTTACGTTACGCAGCCGACGCGGGCGTGACAGTGGGGCTATCCCCCCTTTCCTCGGGGATGTGCGAGGTGTCGCGGCGGGCGAGCAGCCAGTACAGGGCCGCGGGGACGACCAGGCCCACGATCCAGGAGATGTCCGCGCCGCCCAGCGGATCCACGAGGGGGCCGGTGTAGAAGTGCGTGACGAGGAAGGGGAGCTGGGCGAGGAGGCCCACTCCGTAGACCGTCAGCGCGTCCCAGCGCCAGGCACCGTAGCGGCCGTGGGGGTCGGAGAGCGCCGGGATGTCGTAGCGCTCCTTGGAGATCAGGTAGTAGTCGACCAGGTTGATCGCCGACCACGGCGTGAAGAACGTCAGCAGGAACAGCAGGAAGTCCTTGAAGGACGTCAGGAAGCTGTCCTTGCCGAGCAGCGCCACCACCGTGCCCGCGACCATGATCAGTGCGATGTACGCCGACCTGCCGCGCGGGGACAGCGTCTTCTGGCCCCGGAATCCGCTGATGCTGGTCACCATCGACATGAAGCCGCCGTAGGTGTTGAGCACGTTGATCGTCAGCTTGCCGAGCGCGATCACGAAGTACAGGAAGGACGCGATCAGGCCCGTGCCGCCCAGGCCGACCACGTATCCGACCTGGTTGGCGAGGAACGCGTCCCCGGCGCTCGCCGCCACGAGAACACCGAACGTCATCGACCACTGCGAGCCGAGCGCCGAGCCGGACAGCGTCCACCAGAAGGTGGCCCGCCCCGACGTCGTACGCGGCAGATAGCGCGAGTAGTCCGCGACGTAAGGACCGAAGGCGAGCTGCCAGGATGCCGAGAGCGACACGGCGAGCAGGAACATCGGCAGGTCGAAGTGCGCGTCGTTCAGGAGCGCCGACAGGTCCACGCGGTCCAGGAGGCGGATGCCCAGGTAGATGAAGGCCAGCGCGCAGATCACGCTCGCCACCCGCCCGAGGACGTGGATCACGCGGTAGCCGACGGCCGCCACCACCGCGGTGATCACCGCGAAGACGATGATGCCGGTGGTGTCGTTCGTGTGCGTGAGCTGGGCCGTGGCCTGTCCGGCGAGGACGCTGCCGCTGGCGAAGAAGCCGACGTACATGAGGATGACGAGCAGCAGCGGCACGACCGCGCCGCGCACCCCGAACTGGGCGCGCGACTGGATCATCTGCGGCAGGCCCAGCTTCGGGCCCTGCGCCGAGTGCAGGGCCATCACGGCGCCGCCGAGCAGATTGCCGAGCAGCAGGCCGATCACCGACCAGACCACGTCGCCGCCGAAGACGACGGCGAGCGCGCCGGTGACGACCGCGGTGATCTGCAGGTTGGCGCCGAGCCAGAGGGTGAACTGGCTGAACGCGGTTCCGTGCCGTTCGTCGTCGGGGACGACGTCGATGGAGCGCCGCTCCACGAGAGTGTCTGCCATGATCCGGGAACTCCCTGCTGCTGTACGAGCTACCTCTTGCGTGGGGTGCCTGTCGGCGGGCGGGCGGGCGGGCCGGCCGGCGGGCTACTTCTTGGTGATCCCGTGCCGCGCCGCCCAGTCGTTCGCGACGTCCTCGGGGTCCTTCTTGTCCTTGTCCACCAGGCGGTTCAGCTCGGTGAGCTGCTTGGTCGTCAGGGCGTTGCCCAGGCGGGCGAGGGCCGCTCGCACCGTCGAGTCGGCCTTGCGGTCGGCGATGAGCGGGACGACGTGCTGGCCGGGGATCAGGTTCTTGGGGTCGGTGAGGACGACCCACTTCTCGGCGACGATGTCGGTGTCGGTGGTGAAGAGGTTCGCCACGTCCACGTCGCCCTTCTTCAGGGCGCCCTTCACCAACGGGCCCGAGGAATCGAGGGACTTGAACTCCTTGAACTCCACGCCGTAGACGTCCTTGAGGCCCACCGAGCCCACCGTGCGCTTCTTGACCTCGGGCGCCGCGCCGATGACGAGCTTGCCGTTGTGTTTCGCGAGGTCCGCGAGGGTCTTCAGGCCGTACTTGTCGGCGGTCTCCTGGGTGACGGCGAAGGCGTCGGAGTCCTCGGCCTTGCCGTAGGGCAGGATCTGCAGGCCGCGCGGCAGGGCCATGGCGAGGGCGTTCTGCATCTCGCCCTCCTCCGTGGCCTTCGCCTTGGTGTCGAGGTAGTGCAGGAGGGCGCCCTGGTACTCGGGCAGGAGGTCGATGTCGCCGCCCTTGAGGGCGGGGATGAGGATCTCGCGGGTGCCGAGGTTGGGGCGGACCTTGGTCTTCACGCCCGCCGCTTCGAGTGCGGCGGCGTAGAGGTAGCCGAGCACCTGGTTCTCGGTGAAGTTGGCGGTGCCGATGGTGACGCCGTCCTTGCTGGAGCCGCCGCCACCGCCGCCGGAGCCGCCCCCGTCGAGGGAGGTGATGCCGCCGCTGCACGCGGCGAGCGCGGGGACGGAGGCCGCGGCGAAGAGTCCGCCGATGAGGGTCCTGCGGTTCATGGGGGCCATCTGGGTTTGCTCCTAGGCCGTCTTGGCGGGGCGGTGGCGGAAGAGGGCGCGCTGCAAAGCGGAGAGCGCGAGATCGAGTACGACGGCGACGACCGCGACGAGCACGGCACCGCCGAGCACCTGCACGAGGTCACGCTGGGCGAGCCCGTCGAAGACGTACCGGCCGAGCCCGCCGAAGGAGACGTACGCGGCGATGGTGGCCGTCGCGACGACCTGGATGAGCGCGAGCCGGAGCCCGGTCATGATCAGCGGGAGCGCGAGGGGCAGTTCGACCTGGAAGAGGACCTGGTGCCAGCGCATGCCCTGGCCGCGCGCGGCGTCCCGTACCTCGGGGTCGACGGCGGTCATCCCGGCGTACGTGTTGGTGACGATGGAGGGGATGGCCAGCGCGACGAGGGCGATGTAGACGGGCCACATGGACAGACCGCTGGCCAGGAAGACCAGGACGACGAGGCCGACGGTGGGCAGTGCGCGCCCGAAGCTGGAGAGGTTGATGGCGACGAAGGCGCCCCGCCCGGTGTGCCCGATGAGCAGTCCGACCGGCAGTGCGATCGCGGCGGCGATGAGGGTGGCGAGCAGCGAGTACTGGAGGTGCTCGGCGAGGCGGTGCCCGATGCCGTCGGACCCGGCCCACTGCTCGCCGCTGACCAGCCAGGCACCGAGATCCTTGAAGAGTTCGTACATGTCACGTGCTCCTCTTGCGGCGGGTCCAGGGCGTCAGGACGTACTGGAGGGTGACCAGCAGCGCGTCCGCGACGAGCGCGAGGAGCAGGGTCAGGGCGACGCCGACGATGACGGGGGTGGGGAAGTTGCGCTGGAAGCCGTCCGTGAAGAGCTGGCCGAGGCCGCCGTCGCCGATGTAGGTGGCCACGGAGACGAGTGAGATCGCCATGACCGTCGCGATGCGTACGCCCGCCATGATCACCGGGAGCGCGAGGGGGAGCTCGACGGTGAGGAGGGTGCGCAGGGGCCTGGTGCCCATGGCCTTCGCGGCCTCCTTCGTCTTGGCGGGGACGGAGTCCAGGCCCTCGACGGTGTTCCGCAGGAGCACGACGAGGGTGTAGATCGTCAGGCCGATGACGGTGGTGGTGCGGGTGAGCCCGCTGACCGGCAGGAGCAGCACGAAGACGGCGATGGACGGGATGGTGAACAGGACGTTCGACAGCCCGAGGAGCAGCCCGCGCAGGGGGCGCACGCGGTGGGCGACGACGGCCAGGGGGAGCGAGACGAGCAGGCCGAGGAGTACGGCGGTGAGGGCGGCCTGGAGGTGGGAGAGGGTGAGGGTGGTGAGGTCGTCGGTGTGGTCGGCTATCCACGACCAGTCGACGGTCACGGGGTGCGCTCCGCCGTGCCCGCGGGGTCCGTTCTGGCGGGCGTGGCGTCTGCTTCCGTGTCGCCGGTGTCGCCGGTGTCGCCGGGTTCGCCCTCTGTGTGCGGCTCCGTCTGCCCTCGGCCGTTCACCGGCGGGTGCGGGTCGTCTTGGGTTGCTCGCGCCCACGCGGCGGAGCCGCACATGTCAGAGCCCCGCGCCCCTGACGGGGCGCTGCTGCCCCCGCGGCCTTGTTCATGCGCCACGCCCGCGTGCTCATGGATGTCGTCGCGGGATGTGACGCCGGTCAGGGCGCCCGCCGCGTCGACGCGGGCGACCAGGCCGCTGGGGGCGGCTATCGATTCGTTGAGGGCGGACAGCAGCGAGTCCGTGTCGCGCAGCGGGCGTACGGGGATGTCCGCCGCCTCGCCGTCCTTGTGCCGCCAGGCCACCGGGGCCCCCGCAGCGTCCAGGCGCAGCGTCCAGGCGCCGCCCTCCGGGGCCGGGGCCTGCGGGACCTCCGCGAGCGTGGACAGGGAGAGCAGCTTCAGGCCGCGCTCGGCGCCGAGGAAGTCCGCGACGAAGTCGTCCGCCGGGCGGGCCAGGAGCTCGGCGGGCTCGGCGCACTGGACGAGGTGGCCGCCGGTGCGGAAGACGGCTATGCGGTCGCCGAGCCGTACGGCCTCGTCGATGTCGTGCGTGACGAAGACGATGGTCTTGTTCAACTCCCGCTGAAGGCGCAGGAGTTCGTCCTGGAGCTGGGTGCGGACCACGGGGTCGACCGCGCCGAACGGCTCGTCCATCAGGAGCACCGGCGGGTCCGCGGCGAGCGCGCGGGCCACGCCCACGCGCTGCTGCTGGCCGCCGGAGAGCTGGTGCGGGTAGCGCTTCCCGGCGTCGGCGGTGAGGCCGACCGTCTCCAGGAGCTCGGCCGCCCGCGCCCGCGCCTTCTTGCGGCCCCAGCCGAGCAGCAGCGGCACCGTCGCGATGTTGTCCAGGACGGTGCGGTGCGGGAAGAGCCCGGACTGCTGGATCACGTAACCGATGGAGCGGCGCAGCTCGGCGGCGTCCTGCTCCAGGACGTCCTTGCCGTTGACTCTGATCGTTCCGGAGGTCGGGTCGACCATCCTGTTGATCATGCGGAGCGTTGTCGTTTTGCCGCAACCGGAAGATCCGACGAGGACGGTCACGCCCCCTTCCGGCATTTCGAGGCTGAGGTCGTGGACCGCGGTTGTGCCGTTCGGGAAGCGCTTGTGGACCGTATCGAATTGGATCATGAGGAGTCCCTTGCCCGGCTGTATATCGTCATGCAGAGTTCTCGTTGACTGAATAGATTGTCAATAGCCAGTCCACGCCCCGAGGTAAATCACTGGTAACGAGTGGTCGCAGGGCAAGACTGAGCGTCCGGTTGAGGAGGATTTACGAGTGATGTCGTCTCGTATCGCGGACAAGGCAACCGCCAGGGCGACCGACGACAGCGGCTCGGTCGTCGTCCTGGACGGCCGGGGACTGATGGTCGCAGATGTCGTACGCATGGCCGAATCCACCGCAAAGCCGGTCCCCGGGACGGACGGGATGAAGCGCGTGGAACTCTCGTGGAACGCCGCGCGGGAGATCGCCTCCTGGGGTCGCGTCTACGGCCGCTCCACCGGAGTGGGCGCCAACCGGAATGAGTCCGTGCCGACCGAGGCGGCCTCCGACCACGGTCTGCGGCTGCTCCGCAGCCACGCCGGAGCGATCGGTGCGGAGCTGCCCGCGCGGCAGGTCCGCGCGATGCTCGCGGTCCGCGCCAACCAGCTCCTCGCCGGCGGCGCGGGCCTGCGCCCGACCGTCGTCACGGCGCTCTGCCAGGCCCTGGAGACCGGCGCCTATCCGAAGGTCAACGAATTCGGCTCGGTCGGCACGGGCGACATCGCCGCGCTCGCGCAGATGGGCCTCGCGCTCGCGGGCGAGCACCCCTGGCAGGGGCCGGGCACCGCCCCCGAACCGCAGCCCCTCGACAACAACGACGCCCTCGCCCTGATCAGCAGCAACGCCCTCACCCTCGGCCAGTCCGCGCTCGCCCTGCACGAACTGCGCGGGCTGATCGCGGCCACCCAGGTGGTGGCGGCACTGACCCTGATGGCGGTCGACGGCTCGTACGAGGCGTACGCGCTGCCCGTGCACGAGGCGCGGCGCCACGCCGGTTCGTACGCGGTCGCCGAACGGATGCGGCAGATCCTCGGCGCGCCCGACCGCCCCACGCCACCGCTCGGCCGCATCCAGGACCCGTACGGCCTGCGCTGCGTGCCGCAGATCCACGGGCCCGCGCACGACGCGGCGAACGCGCTCGAGGACGTCCTCACGGTGGAGATCAACGCGGCGGCGGAGAACCCGCTGATCTCGGCGGACGACATGGCGGCCTACCACCACGGCGGCTTCTACCTCGCCCAACTGGCGCTGTCCCTCGACCACTTCAGGCTCGCGGTGAGTCAAGTGGCACGCCTGTCCACCTCCCGCCTGTCCACCCTGAACGAACCGGGCTTCACCCGCCTGCGGCCCTTCCTCGCGGACGGCGAACCGGCGTCCTCGGGCGTGATGATCCTGGAGTACGCGGCCGGCGCGGCCCTCGGTGACCTGCGGGCCTTCTCCGCGCCCGCCTCCCTCGGCCATGCGGTGCTCTCCCGCGGAGTCGAGGAGCAGGCCAGCTTCGCCTCGCTCGCGGCGCGCCAGACGCTGCGGGCGTGCGAGGCGTACCGCCTGGTGGTGGGGTGCGAACTGGTCGCTGCCATACGGGCGTTGAGGCTACGGGACATGAGGCTCGATCCGGAGCTGCCGGTCGGCAGGGCCTTCGAGCTCGCGGATGCCGTACTGGACGCGGAGCTGGCCGACCGGCCGTTGACGGATGATGTGACGGCGGCGGCCGGACTGCTCGACCGGTTCACGGAGCTGTGGCTGGACCTCGGGCCCGGGAGCGGGTCCGGCGGCGTAACGGGCTACGAAAGCCAGGGTGTTGTGAGGGGAACGGTATGAGTGACAGTCCTGCCGCGCGGCTGCAGGTGCTCTTCGAGGGCCACCGGCTCACGCCCACGCAGCGGCGCATCGCGCACTGCATGGTCCGGCGGGCGGCGGACGTCCCCTTCCTCTCCAGCGTCGAACTGGCGGAGCTCGCCGGGGTGAGCCAGCCCTCGGTGACGCGTTTCGCGGTGGCGCTCGGCTTCGACGGCTATCCGGCGCTGCGGCGGCACCTGCGGGAACTGGCGCCCGCGGAGGCGGCGAACGGGGACTCCCTCAACGAGTACCAGCAGGCGGTCGAGGCGGAGATCGCGAACCTGCGCCACCTGGCGGAGGTGCTCGCCGACCCCGCGCCGGTCGAGCGCGCCGGGCGGCTCCTCGCCTCCTCCCGCCCGCTCCCCGTCCTCGGCCTGCGGGCCGCCGCGTCCCAGGCGTACGGCTTCTCGTACTTCGCGGCGAAGGTCCACCCCGACGTACGCCTCCTCGACGAGGGCGGCACGATGCTGGCCGACCGCATCGACGCGGCGGTACGGGCGGGGGCGTCGGCGCTTCTGTGCTTCGCGCTGCCTCGCCATCCGCGTGAGGTGGTCGACGCGCTGGCCTATGCGCAGGGGGCGGGCCTCTCCGTGGTGACGGTCGCGGACTCGGCGTTCGCCCCCGTCGCGGCGCACTCCGACCTCCTCCTCCCGGCGGCGGTCGGCACGGGCCTCGCCTTCGACACGGCGTGCGCCCCGATGCTGCTGGGCCGGGTGCTCCTGGAGGCCATGTGCGACGGGCTTCCGGACGCGCAGGCGCGGCTTGAGGAGTTCGACGCGGGGGCGGCGGCGCGGGGGTTGTTCGTGGAGTGAGCTGCTCCGAAGAGCGAACGCTCGCTGACCGCGGCCGACGGAAGACCCCTCGCCCGAAGTGGCGACGCGCGACCGCCGCACCTCTCCGCCGGCCGGCCGCAGCACGCCATCGGTCTCTCACCGTTCCCTCATGTTTCCCCGCTAGCCTCCTCCGCCGACGCGAAAGAGGAGGCGGACGACGTGGGGCGCGGCGGACATGGACTGGCCAGGGTTTCGGTGGTCGTGCGGGCGGGGGCCGTGCCCCTGTGGTGGCTCGGTGTCGTGGCCGCGGGGATCGGGACGTTGCCGGACGGGCTCACCGGGCGCCGTATCGGCGTATTCACGGGTGCCGCCCTCCTTCTCCTGGTAGCCGTCGCCGTCACGTACTCCCGGCGCAAGCGCTACACCGCCCTCACCCGCGAAGCGACCCGCGCCGCCAGGCAGGACATCCTCCAGGACCGCGCCGTCACCGTACGCAACTGGCGCCGTGCGCACCGCTGGTGGCTCGGTCTCGGGTTTCTTGTCGCCCTGGTGAGCGCCTTCGTCATTCCTGCCGCCGGGGGGATGGTCATGGCCGGAGCGGGAGTCGGGCTCTGGGGCAAGGCCGTCTGGCTCGGGCGGCGCGAGCGGGAGCTCGACGCGCTGCTGTGGGTGCGCGTCGACTGGCTCAGCCGTCGCGCCGGCGCCCCCGCGGGCAAGGCGGTGAAGGGCTACCGCTCCACCGGGCCCTTCGCGGGAGACGCCGCCCCCGGCGGCGCTCGTCGCCGGCGCGTGAGCGCCTGATCAGCCCCCCGAGCGGTCCTCCTGTCAGTCCTCGCCCCGCGCCTTCATCACCACCTTGTTGACCACCCAGAGGCCGACTCCGATGGCGAGGAGGATGCCCGCCCGGATGTAGACCTCCGCCGGGCGGTCGGCGAGGGGGCTCGCCAGGATCAGGGCGGTGATCGCGCCGAGCACGGGCAGCACCGTGGGCGTACGGAAGTGCTCGTGGTCCACCCGGTCCTTGCGCAGGACCAGGACCGTCACGTTGACCACCGCGAACACGCACAGGAGCAGGAACGCCGTGGTGTCGCCGAGCCCCTCGATCTCGCCCGTGGACACCAGGCCGACGGCCAGGAGCGACACGAAGACGATGCCGACCACCGGTGTGCGGCGGCGGGCCAGGACCCGGCCCATCGCGCGCGGCAGTATGCGTTCGTTGGCCATGCCGTAACAGAGCCGCGAGGCCATCATGATGTTGATGAGGGCCGAGTTGGTGACCGCGAACAGGGCGATCAGCGCGAAGAGTTTGTGCGGGAAATCGATGCCACCCGCCTTCACGACCTCCAGGAGCGGGCCGCTCGATCCCTCAAGGACCTTGTAGTCCACGAGCAGGGACGAGACCAGCGCCACCAGGACGTAGATCGTGCCCGTCACCGCGACGCCGATGAAGATCGCCCTCGGGAACGTACGCACCGGATCCTTCGTCTCCTCGGCCATGTTCACCGAGTCCTCGAAGCCGACGAACGCGAAGAAGCCGAGCGCGGTCGCGCCGAGGATGCCCGTCATCAGGGCGTAGCCCGTGCCGCCGTCCGGTGACTCGAAGTCCGTGAGGCGGCCGGGGTCCCCGTCCCCGCTCAGCACGGCGTACGCGCCGATCGCGAGGATGATGGCCAGGCCCGTCAGCTCGACGAGCGTGAGCACCACGTTCGTCTTCACCGACTCCGAGACGCCCCGCAGGTTCAGCGCCGCGAGCGCGAGGATGAAGAGGATCGCGATCAGCGTCGGCGGGAGGGCGTCGCTCGTCAGTTCGCTCAGGTAGTCGCCGCTGAAGGCGCGCGCCGCCGCGCTCGCCGACGAGAGCCCCGAGGCCATCACCATGAACGCGACGATGAAGGTGAGGAACGGGACCTTGAACGCCTTCTGCGTGTAGAGGGCCGCGCCCGCCGCCTTCGGGTACTTGCCGACCAGCTCGACGTACGACGCCGCTGTCAGGATCGCCACGACGAAGCCGATCGCGAACGGCAGCCACAGCGCGCCGCCGACCTTTCCCGCGACCTTGCCGGTGGTGGCGTAGATGCCGGTGCCGAGGATGTCGCCGATCACGAAGAGGATCAGGAGCTTGGGGCCGATCGCGCGCTTCAGCGCGGGTTCTCCGGACGGCGGTGTACTGGCGGCCTTTTCTGATGTCGTCACAGGATCATCTCCCCCGAGGGTGTGCCTGGAGGGAGCATCTGCCCCGAAAGTGCTGCGGGAATGCAGGAGTTGAGCAACCTCAGAGGTCGCGAACCTCCGGGTTCCCGGTGCCAGGACTCAGAACTCGCGCAACGCGTCCCGCCTCGCGCCCCCCGACTCGGCGACGATCTCCTCCAGGGTCTGCGGATCCCGCACGGTGGCGAAGGCGACCTCGCCGCCCGCGCTCGCGGTGAAGCCGTAAATGCCGGGTCGGGCAAGGCTGTTGTACGAGTAGTGGTGCGCGAAGTAGTACGCCCCCGTGTCGAGCACCGCGGCGTAGTCGCCCTGTTCGAGCAGCGGGAGCGGGCGGTTCTCGGCGAGCAGGTCGCCCGCGAAACAGGCGGGGCCCGCGATGTCCTGGCCGACGGACGGGCCGCTCTTGGGGCGGCCCTTCGCGTCGTACGCGGCGATCCGCAGCGGCCAGGACGCGGGCGCGTACACCGTGCGGGTGGCCACCTGGACGCCCGCGTGGGTCACGGCGACGGGCCGGGTGCCCGCCGACTTGGCGTACTCGACGCGGGCCAGGATCGTGCCGTGCTTGGCGAGCAGCGAGCGGCCGAACTCGGTGACCAGGCCGTAGCGCCCGTCGAGCAGTCCTGGCACACGGGACTTGAGGCGGCGCGCGTACTGCGCGTGCGTCGGCGACTCCTCGTCCGAACCGAAGTTGACGGGCAGGCCGCCGCCGATGTCGAGGGTGTCGATCTGCTGCCGGCCGGCCCGTTCGTTGATCTCCTCGGCCAGTTCGTACGTCGCCGACACGCCCCGCACCATCAGTTCGAGGGGCATCCCCTGTGACCCGGAGTGGGCGTGTATCCGCGTCATCCAGGGGCGGTCGAGATAAGCCTGGACGATCCATTCGCGCGCGCCGTCGTCGAGCAGCGCGACCCCGAACTTGGAGGTCGCCGTCGCGGTGGACAGGGCGCCGATGGAGCCGCCGCCGATCTGCGGGTTCACGCGCAGGCCGATGGGTGAGTTGGTGGGCGCCGAGCGGATCATGGCGTCCAGACGGGCGAGCTCCTGCGGATTGTCCGCGTTCACGGCGATGCCGAGGGCGAGGGCCTCGCGCAGCTCGGCGGGGGTCTTCGCGGGCGAGTCGAGGACGGTGTCCGTGGTCGGCACGCCGGCGGCCCGTGCCAGGGCGAGCTCACCGGGGCTCGCCACCTCGGCGCCGATGCCCGCGTCGTGCAGCAGCCGCAGGACCGGGACGAGGGGGGCCGCCTTCACCGCGAAGGCGTGCAGGACCGGTGTGCCGGGCGGTGTGACGGCCTCGAAGGCGGCGTGCAGGGCGGCGGCGGACGCGCGGATTCCGGCGACGTCCAGGAGGCCGACGATGGGCGACGCCGGGTCGACGATGCCCCGCTCGACGGCGGCGCGGACGGCCTGGTCACGCCGGGCGGCGGGGTCCGCCGCGGCCTCCGTGTCCGCCTCGGTCGTGTGTGCGGTCCCCGTGTCCTGATCGCTCATGCGTGCCAGCCAATCACCCGCGAAGCGGTCTCGCTGTCGTACCCATGTATTGACTAGCTCTATTCAACATCGCAGGATGTGAATAACAAGGTCACAGCAGTCCACCACGAGCTCACGAGCAGAGCTTCACGCGAGGAGGCATCGCCATGTCAGGACCCCGCCCCGTACGGGCACCGCGCGGCAGTGAACTGAGCGCCCTGGGATGGCAGCAGGAAGCCGCCCTCCGGATGCTGCAGAACAACCTCGACCCCGAGGTCGCCGAGCACCCCGACAAGCTCGTCGTCTACGGCGGCACCGGCAAGGCGGCCCGCGACTGGCGCTCCTTCGACGCGATGGTGCGCACGCTCAAGACCCTCAAGCAGGACGAGACGATGCTCGTCCAGTCCGGCCGCCCGGTCGGCGTCATGCAGACCCACGAGTGGGCCCCGCGCGTCCTGATCGCCAACTCCAACCTGGTGGGCGACTGGGCGAACTGGGAGGAGTTCCGCCGCCTGGAGCAGCTCGGCCTCACCATGTACGGCCAGATGACGGCCGGCTCCTGGATCTACATCGGCACGCAGGGCATCCTCCAGGGCACGTACGAGACGTTCGCCGCCGTAGCCGCCAAGAAGTTCAACGGCACCCTCGCCGGGACGATCACCCTCACCGCCGGACTCGGCGGCATGGGCGGCGCCCAGCCCCTCGCGGTCACGATGAACGACGGCGTCGCGATCTGTATCGACGTCGACCCGCGCGCCATCGAGCGCCGCATCGAGCACAAGTACCTGGACGTGAAGGCCGACTCCCTGGAGCACGCGCTCCAACTGGCCGTCGAGGCGCGGGACGCCCGCCGCCCCCTCTCCATCGGCCTGCTCGGCAACGCCGCCGACCTGCTCCCCCGCATGCTGGCCGAGTCCGCCCCCATCGACATCGTCACCGACCAGACATCGGCCCACGACCCGCTCGCGTACCTCCCCACCGGCGTCGACTTCGACGACATGGCGTCGTACGCGGCCAAGGACCCGGCGGGCTTCACCACCCGCGCCCGTGAGTCCATGGCCCGGCACGTCGAGGCGATGGTCGGCTTCATGGACGCGGGCGCCGAGGTCTTCGACTACGGCAACTCGATCCGAGGTGAGGCGCAACTGGCGGGCTACGACCGCGCGTTCGCATTCCCCGGCTTCGTCCCCGCCTACATCCGCCCGCTCTTCTGCGAGGGCAAGGGCCCGTTCCGCTGGGCGGCGCTCTCGGGCGAGGCCTCGGACATCCACAAGACGGACAAGGCGCTCCTGGACCTCTTCCCGGAGAACGAGTCCCTGCACCGCTGGATCAAGATGGCGGGGGAGCGGGTCCACTTCCAGGGCCTCCCCGCGCGCATCTGCTGGCTCGGCCAGGGGGAGCGCGACAAGGCGGGCGACATGTTCAACGACATGGTCGGCAACGGCACCCTCGCCGCGCCGCTCGCGATCGGCCGCGACCACCTGGACTGCGGCTCGGTGGCCTCCCCGTACCGCGAGACGGAAGCCATGCTGGACGGCTCGGACGCGATCGCCGACTGGCCGCTCCTGAACGCCATGGTCAACGTCGCCTCGGGCGCCTCCTGGGTCTCCATCCACCACGGCGGCGGCGTCGGCATGGGCCGCTCGATCCACGCGGGCCAGGTCTCGGTCGCCGACGGCACGAAGCTCGCGGGCGAGAAGATCCGCCGCGTCCTCACCAACGACCCGGGCATGGGCGTCATCCGGCACGTGGACGCGGGCTACGACATCGCGGAGTCGGTCGCGGACGAGAAGGGCGTACGCATCCCGATGCGCGAGGGCGACGACGCCGCCGTGGGTGACCAGGCGTGAGTGACACGTTCCACGCCATGTGGCGCTCGCTGCGGCCCATCGGCCGCAGCGACGCCTCCGGCGGCTACCGCCGCTACGCCTGGACCGGCGCCGACGCCGAGTGCCGACTCTGGTTCCAGGCGCAGGCGGAGGCCCGCGGTCTCGACTACGAGGTCGACCGCAACGGCAACCAGTGGGCGTGGCTCGGCGACCCCGCCCGGGGCGACGCGGTCGTCACCGGCTCACACCTGGACTCCGTACCGGACGGCGGCGCCTTCGACGGCCCCCTCGGGGTCGTGTCCGCCTTCGCGGCGCTGGATGAACTGCGCGCACGGAAGGTGGCATTCCGCCGCCCCCTGGCCATCACCAACTTCGGCGACGAGGAAGGCGCCCGCTTCGGCCTGGCCTGCGTGGGCTCCCGCCTGACCGCCGGACAACTCACACGCGAGAAGGCGTACGAGTTGACGGACACGGACGGCATCACGCTCCCGCAGGCGATGGAGGCGGCGGGATACGACCCGTCCGCCATCGGCCCCGACCCTGAACGCCTGTCCCGAATCGGCGCGTTCGTGGAACTGCACGTCGAACAGGGCCGCGCGCTCGACCTGACCGGCGACCCCGTGGGCATCGCGTCCGCCATCTGGCCGCACGGACGCTGGCGCTTCGACTTCCGGGGCGAGGCCAACCACGCGGGCACCACCCGCCTGGTGGACCGCCGCGACCCGATGCTGTCGTACGCGGAGACGGTCCTCGCGGCCCGCAGGGAGGCCGAACTGGCGGGCGCGGTGGCGACGTTCGGCAAGATCTCCGTCGAACCGAACGGCGTCAACGCGATCCCGTCCCTGGTCAGGGGCTGGCTGGACTCCCGCGCGGCCGACCAGTCCACCCTCGACACGGTCGTGACGGGCATCGAGAAGGCGGCCCGCGAGTACGCGGACCGGCACGGCATCGACCTGGACGTGGTCCGCGAGTCGTTCACCCCGGTGGTCGAGTTCGCGCACGCCCTGCGGGACGAGCTGGGCACGATCCTCGGCGCCGGGACCGGCAGAGAGCTGCCCGTTCTGGGAACGGGCGCGGGACACGACGCGGGTATTTTGTCCGGCTCGATCCCCACCGCCATGCTGTTCGTACGGAACCCCACGGGCATCTCACACTCCCCGGCCGAGTTCGCCGCCGAGGACGACTGCGTGGCCGGGGTGACCGCACTGGCCGACGTACTGGAAGGGCTGGCGTGCAGGTGACGACGGAGACTTACTGGCTGGAGCAGGCCTGGCTCGACCCGACGGTGGAGCCGGGCGTAGCGGTGGAGGTGACGGGCGACCGGATCACGGCCGTCCGCAAGGGCGTAGAGACCCCGCCCCCCGGCGCGACGGTACTGCGCGGCCTGACGGTCCCGGGCCTCGCCAACGCCCACTCCCATGCCTTCCACCGTGCCCTGCGCGGCACGGTCCAGGTGGGCTCCGGCACGTTCTGGACGTGGCGCGAGGTCATGTACGCGGTGGCGGACCGCCTGACGCCGGAGTCGTACCACGCGCTGGCCCGCGCGGTGTACGCGGAGATGGCCCTCGCGGGCATCACCGTGGTGGGCGAGTTCCACTACCTGCACCACGCGCCGGGCGGAGTGGCTTATGCGGACCCCAACGCGATGGGCGAGGCGCTGATCGAGGCGGCGGCGGACGCGGGCATCCGCATCACGCTTCTGGACACGGCGTACGTGGCTTCGGGCCTCTTGACGGAGTCACGCGGCGAACCCCCCAACCGCCACCAGCTCAGCTTCTCCGACGGCACGACGGAGGCGTGGGCGGAGCGGGCGTCAGCCCTCAAGGACCGTGCTCACGCCCGGATCGGCGCTGCCATCCACTCCGTACGAGCGGTGCCCGCGCGGCAGTTGGGCACGGTGGCGCAGTGGGCGTCGGCCCGCGAGGCGCCCCTCCACGTGCACCTGTCCGAGCAGACGGCGGAGAACGAGGCGTGCCAGGCGGTACACGGCCGCACTCCGACGCGCCTCTTGGCGGACCACGGGGTCCTGGGCCCCCGCACGACGGGCGTACACAACACCCACCTCACGGACGAGGACATCGCCCTGCTCGGCCGCACGACGACGGGCACGTGCATGTGCCCGACGACGGAGCGCGACCTGGCGGACGGCATCGGCCCGGCGGTCCGCCTCCAGCGGGCGGGCAGCCCCCTCTCCCTGGGCAGCGACAGCCACGCGGTGATCGACATCCTCGAAGAGGCGCGGGCCATGGAACTGAACGAGCGCCTGCGCTCGCACACACGGGGCCACTGGACGGCGGCGGCGCTGCTGCGAGCGGCTTCCGTCGACGGCCATGCGGCGCTGGGCTGGTCGGACGCGGGCGTGATCGAGCCGGGCGCCCTCGCCGACTTCGCCACGATCGCGCTCGACTCGGTCCGCACGGCGGGCCCGCTGCCGCGCCTGGCGGCGGAGACGGCGGTGTTCGCGGCGACGTCGGCGGATGTGCGGCACACGGTGGTGGGGGGCCGCCACGTCGTACGGGACGGAGCCCACACCTTGGTGCCGGACGTGGCGGGGGCGTTGGCGGAGGCGGTGGCGGCGCTGAGAGATTGACGCACTTCAGGGCAGCGGGTCCTGACTGAACTGCCGCTTCGCGGTGACTTTCCCCCCACCCGCCCACCCGTTTGCCCGGCGGCTGTCCAGCCACTTCTGGCGGGGTCTTTCTGCGGGTGGAGGGTTGTGGTTGGACCGCCGCTTCGCGGTGGTTTTTCCCGCCCGCCCACCCGTTTGCCCGGCAGTTGCCCACCCACCCCCGGCGAAGTCAGTTCAGCCCGTCCGGCGTTTGAGGACGAGCGCGCAAGCGCGATCTCCCGAGCCCCGGGCGGCGGAGCCGCGATTTCGGGAAGGGGCGGGATCGGGGAAAGAACCGCCGGAGGCAAGACGCCCGCCCCCACTCACCCGCAGAGGACCCCATGACCACCACCCTCATCACGAACATCGCCAGCCTCGTCACCAACGACCCCGCCCAGGGAGACGGAAGCCGCCTGGGCCTCATCGAGGACGCCGCAGTAGTCCTGGACGGTGACCGCATCGCCTGGGTGGGCCCCACGGACAAAGCTCCGTCGGCGGACGAGGCGTACGACGCACAGGGCCGAGCCGCCATCCCCGGCTTCGTCGACTCCCACAGCCACCTCGTCTTCGCGGGCGACCGCACCCAGGAGTTCAACGCCCGCATGTCGGGCCGCGCGTACTCCGCGGGAGGCATCCGCACGACGGTGGCGGCGACCCGGGCAGCCACGGACGCCGAGCTGGAGGCGAACCTCACGCACTACTTGGCGGAGGCCCTCCGCCAGGGCACGACCACGTTCGAGACGAAGTCGGGCTACGGCCTCAACACCGAGGACGAGGCCCGCGCCCTGCGCATCGCGTCCCGGCACACCGACGAGGTGACGTACCTGGGCGCACACATCGTCTCCCCGGACTACGCCGAGGACCCGGCGGCGTACGTAGACCTGGTGACCGGCGAGATGCTGGAGGCCTGCGCCCCCCACGCCCGCTGGATCGACGTCTTCTGCGAGAAGGGCGCGTTCGACGGCGACCAGGCCCGCGCGATCCTGACGGCGGGCAAGGCGAAGGGACTGCACCCCCGCATCCACGCGAACCAGCTCTCGTACGGCCCCGGCGTACAGCTCGCCGTGGAACTGGACGCGGCATCGGCGGACCACTGCACGCACCTGACGGACGCGGACGTCGACGCGCTGGCCCAGGGCAACACGGTGGCCACGCTCCTCCCCGGCGCCGAGTTCTCCACCCGAGCGGAGTGGCCCGACGCCCGCCGCATCCTGGACGCGGGCGCGACGGTGGCCCTCTCCACGGACTGCAACCCGGGCTCGTCCTTCACCTCGTCGGTCCCGTTCTGCATCGCCCTGGCGGTACGGGACATGGGCATGACCCCGGACGAGGCGATCTGGTCGGCGACGGCGGGCGGCGCGGCGGCTCTGCGCCGCACGGACGTCGGTTTCGTACGGGAAGGTGCCCGCGCGGACCTGGCGCTCCTGGATGCCCCGAGCCACGTCCACCTGGCGTACCGTCCGGGGGTTCCGTTGGTGAGCGAGGTGTGGCAGCGGGGCGTCCGGGTGCGCTGACGGTCCTTGCTCGCGGAGGGGCGTTGCAGGAAAGTCCCGCCGACAGCCACGGATCGTGGCCTGGCAGTGGGACTTTTCTGCGACGCGCTGCCTTCTCAGGCGGCGAGTTCGCCCTGCGTGACGGTGGCGACGAAAGGGGCCCACGCGTTGGCGGGGATCACGAGGGCGGGCCCGCTCGTGACTTTGGAGTCCCGAACGGGGACGACACCGGGAAGGCCGTCGGCTACCTCGACGCAGTCGCCGCCGGTGCCGTTGCTGTAGCTGCTCTTGCGCCAGCGGGCGGCGGCTCTGCACCGCACGGACGTCGGTTTCGTGCGGGAAGGTGCCCGCGCGGACCTGGCGCTCCTGGATGCCCCGAGCCACGTCCACCTGGCGTACCGTCCGGAGGTTCCGTTGGTGAGCGAGGTGTGGCAGCGGGGCCGCACCTCGGCGAGGGAACCCCCGTGAAGGTGAGAGTCACCGGCGGCTCCGGACGGATCCGCGTGGCGGTGACCGACCCCGACCCGCGCGCCTGGCCCCTGCTCCGCCTGGCCGGCGGGGACGACGAGACGGGGCGTGGTCTGGCCCTGCTCGACGCGGTCTCGCTGCGCTGGGGCGTGGAGCTGGGGCCGGACAGCAAGACCGTCTGGTGCGAACTGGGGGAGGGCTAGGTGGCGCACCGCCTGCTCGTCGGGCTTCTGGCCCGTCTGCTCGCCCGCCTGCTCGTCCGGCTCCTGCCCGGTACGGGCGCACGCCGCGCTCCCGTCACCACAGAAGTGCTCCCGCTGAGGCTGACGGCAGCCCGGACCGACCCTCGACCCCGCAGCCCGTACGCGCGTGAGGTCGCCGAAGACCGCCCCATCGAGGTCAGCGCCATCCCTCTCACGCGGCCCTACTGCCGTGCCGCCTGAGGGGCCTGCCCACGGACCCCCGGGTGCGATCCTGAACGCCATGAACCCCATGAAGACCATCGGCCTCATCGGCGGCATGAGCTGGGAGTCCAGCGCCGAGTACTACCGGCTGCTCAACGAGCTCGTACGGGAGCGGCTCGGCGGGCTGCACTCCGCTCGTTGCGTGCTGTACTCCGTCGACTTCGCCGAGATCGAGCAGCTTCAGGCCGCGGGGGAGTGGGAGCGGGCGGGGGAGGTGCTCGCCGGTGCCGCCAAGGGAGTCGAGGCGGCCGGCGCCGAGCTTGTGCTGATCTGCACCAACACCATGCACAAGGTCGCCGGGCAGGTCCAGGACGCCCTGTCCGTGCCTCTTCTGCACCTCGCGGACGCCACCGCCGAGGCCGTGCTGCGGGACGGCGTACGGCGCGTGGGGCTGCTCGGTACCGCGTTCACCATGGAGCAGGACTTCTACCGGGAGCGGCTCGCCGCGCACGGGCTCGACGTGATCGTGCCGGACGCGGAAGGGCGCGCGCTCGTGCACCGTGTGATCTACGAGGAGTTGTGCCGAGGTCTGGTGCGTGACGAGTCACGTGTGGGGTACCAGGGGGTTATCGGCGATCTCGTACGGAAGGGGGCGGAGGGAGTGATTCTGGGGTGCACCGAGATTGAGCTTCTCATCGGGCAGGAGCACAGCCCGGTGCCGGTCTACCCGACGACGAGGCTGCATGCGGAGGCGGCGGTGCGGATGGCGGTGGAGCCGGCGCCGTAGAGCAAGCAGCCAAGCAGTCAGCGAGCAGCCAGCAAGCAACCCACCCGCCTACCCCGGACTGCGGGGCAAACGGGTGGGTGGGTGGGAGAAGCGGCAATCGACAAGCCCGCAAAAACGCCGAGCGGCGAGCCCCCTCACTCGTCGACAGTCAGTCCCTTGCGGAGCTTGACGAGAGTGCGCGACAGCAGTCGCGAGACGTGCATCTGCGAGATGCCCAGCTCTTCGCCTATCTCCGACTGCGTCATGTTGGCGACGAAGCGCAGCGAGAGGATCTTCCGGTCGCGCGGCGGCAGTTCGGCGATCAGCGGCTTCAACGACTCGACGTACTCGATGCCTTCGAGTCCGTGGTCCTCGTAGCCGATCCGGTCCGCGAGCGCGCCTTCGGAGTCGTCCTCCTCGGGCTGCGCGTCCAGCGAGCTGGCCGTGTAGGCGTTGGACGCGGCCATGCCCTCGACAACCTCGTCGTTGGAGATGCCCAGGCGCTCGGCGAGCTCGCCCACCGTGGGGGCGCGATCGAATTGCTGGGCGAGTTCGTCGCCCGCCTTGGCGAGGTCCAGTCGGAGTTCCTGAAGGCGGCGCGGCACGCGCACCGACCAACTCGTGTCGCGGAAGAAGCGCTTGATCTCGCCGACGATGGTCGGCATCGCGAAGGTCGGGAACTCGACGCCTCGGCTGAGCTCGAAGCGGTCGATCGCCTTGATCAGGCCGATGGTGCCGACCTGGATGATGTCCTCCATCGGCTCGCTGCGGGAGCGGAACCGGGAGGCGGCGAACTTGACCAGGGCGAGGTTCAGTTCGACGAGTGTGTTGCGGACGTACGCGTACTCGTGCGTCCCTTCCTCGAGTGATTCGAGGCGTTCGAAGAGGGTCTTGGACAGAGCCCTCGCATCCAGCGGCCCCACCTCGTCGAACGGCGGGATCTCGGGCAGGTCGGCGAGCCCCTCCAGGGCTTCCGCCTCCGGTACGGACGTCAGGTCCGGGAGTTCGCCGGGCATGGCTTCCGTGCGGGGACCCGGGATCTCGGTCTCGATACGGTTCGGCGGGAGTGTCGACGTCGCTCGGTCAGTGCGCGATTCGTCGAGCCGGGGTGACATGGTGTCCTCCATCGTTCTCGGCATATGGCTGCCGATGCCAATACGTGCACTGCGGTGTGCGGCGCCTCCAAAGCCGTCAGTGTTGATTACTGTCTCTTCTACCCCTACCCGTTTCCACAGCCCGGTCGCAAGTGCGTTGTGTTACTAAATGTCCGAATTCTGGGGGATGTTCGGGTACCCGAGAGCGCGAGGAAGGCGTAATGTTCAGGGGCGTCATCAACAGCCACGACGGTCGGAAGTGAGTGACGGAATGGACCGCGGGACAGTCGGTAGCGCGCATCGGGGCCGGCTTCTGGTCGAAGTCCGGGCGGAAGGCCCGAGCGTCGTCGTTACTCCGGCGGGTGAGTTGGATCACCACACCGCCGATTTGTTGCGTGAGCCACTCGAGGCGTGCCTCGACGACGGCTTCTCGCGTCTGGTCGTCGACTGTTCGCGACTGGAGTTCATGGACTCCACCGGACTCAACGTCCTACTGGGGGCTCGGCTCAAGGCCGAGGCGGCGGGGGGTGGGGTGCATCTGGCAGGGATGCTGCCCGTGGTGGCCAGGGTCTTCGAGATCACCGGAGCCGAGGCGGTCTTCAGTGTCCACGAAACCCTCGCGGAGGCCTTGTCGTCCGACTGACCGAGTGGTCCGCTGACGGAGCGTGCTCAAGAGTTGCGCGCCCGTTGTCTCTATGTGATCACTGAGTTACGAGTGTCACACGGGTCGCGTCGAATAAGTGGGTGTTCTCACGGTTCGGCCGGGCAGGAGACACCCTGGATACGTAGCCAGCGGTCCGCGTAGCAATCGTTGCCAAAACAACAGCAGGAACGGTCGAGCAGCCGATGAACCTCCTGGAGCCCTGCTTCTTGTCCAGTTCCTTGTCCAGAGTCCCCTTGTCGGTGAGGTGAAGCGCTGATGAGCACCACCCGGCCTTACTCGCCGGGCGACCGCGGCCCGGAGCCCGAGGTCGCTGTCGCGGCCGTCCCCGCGGACCAGGCCGTCCCGGCGGCCACGGTCCGTCAGGGGCGCCAGGTCCGCAGGCTGAGCCTGAACGGCGCCAGCGGCATCGTGCCGCTCGCCCGGGACTTCGCCCGCCAGGCGCTGCAGGCGTGGGGTTGGCTGCCCGCGGCGGGCGCCGATCAGCGTGCCGCCGCTGAGGACGTCCTCCTCGTGGTGTCGGAGCTGGTGACCAACGCGTGCCTGCACGCGGAGGGCCCCGACGAGCTCTGGCTCTCCTCGGACAGCAAGGTGCTGCGGATAGAGGTGTCCGACCGCGGCGCCGGTCAGCCGACGCCTCGTACCCCGCACCGCGCGGGGCGCCCCGGCGGCCACGGGATGTTCATAGTCCAGCGGCTCTGCCTGGACTGGGGGGTCGTCCGCACCCCGGGGGTGTCGGGCAAGACGGTGTGGGCGGAGCTGAGCGCGCCCGTGTAGGGCCAGGGCCGCGCGCTTGCGCAGTGCCCACTCAGTTCCCCCTTGGGTTACCCACGGTTCGTACGCGCGCCGGATCACTGAGATCCGGCGCGTTCTTTGTCTTCCCTCGGCAAGGCCCCGGGCGTACCTTGAGCGCCCAATCTGATGTGCCGTCAGTAAATCCGCACCGCGGCACAGCCACGACCGGCATGAGGGGAACTCGAGGTGTCGTACCAAAAACATAGGGTCGCGCTCGCGCTTGCCACGGCCTTGGCCGGCGGCTCGGCGGTGCTGATGGCCGCCCCCGCCGCGCAGGCCGAGGTCCAGGACGTCAACTACCAGTGCAAGACGCCCATCGGCAACAAGGGCGCGGTCTCGCCGATCGACATCAAGAGCGTGAAGAGCGGTAGCGGCTACAAACTCACCATGTCCTTCCAGAAGGGCGTCTCCTCCAGCCCCGTGGAGCTGGGCAAGGGCGCGATGAAGCCGAGCGCGCTCATCAAGCTGGGCGGCGCCGAGAGCGGCACGGTGCCGGTGTCCGGAGCGCCCAACGACAAGGCGATCCCCGCCAACACCCCCATCAAGATCAGCGACCTGTCCGGAACGTACACGCCCAAGAAGAGCGGCAAGGTCACCTTCACGGCGGGTGTCCTGACGATCAAGGCGCTCGGCACGACGACGACGTGCACCCCGTCCAACAGCCCCAAGCCCGCGCTCTCGCTGGACGTGAAGGGGTCGGGCGGCGGCGGAACGACGGACGACGGCTCCGGCGGAACCAGTGAGGACAGCGGCTCCGGCGGTGCGGCCAGTGCCCCCTCGGGCGGCGAGGAACTCCCGCAGACCGGGCCCGCCGACTCGGCGATCGCGCTCGGCACCCTCGGCGGCACGGTGCTGCTCGCGGGCGCGGCGGGCGCGCTCTGGCTGACCCGCAGGAACCAGGCGGCCCGGTCGCGCTAGCCCGGACAGACCTGGGCGCGGTGCGCGGCGTCGCGGGGACGCGGTGGCCGCGCGCGCCCCGTCCGACCCCGCGTACGAACCGTACGGATCGTACGACTCGTACGACGTGTACTCAGCGTACGTAGATCCAGGAGCCGCCGATGCCGTCTCTGCTGTCCGTTGCCCGCGCTCTCGCCGTGTCCGTGGCCTTACTGGTGACGGGCCTGGTGCCGACGACGCCGGTGTTCGCCGACGACGCCGGAGCGTGGTCGATCGCGCCCTTTGCGGGAGGAGGGACCCGGCCGGCCAAGGACGGGCGGCCCTACTTCTACGTGGAGGGCACGCCGGGCTCCGTCCTTGAGGACACGGTGACGGTCACCAATCCGGGGTCGAAGCCGCGCACGGTGGAGCTGAGCGGCGCGGACGCGGGCAACACCAAGGGCGGCGCGTTCTCTCTGGAGCGGGGCAAGCCGAAGGACACCGGCTCCTGGATCACTTTCGCCGAGCGCGAGGTGAAGGTCCCGCCGCGCACGCGGGCCGAGGTGCCGTTCAGCGTGAGCATCCCCGAGAGCGCGGTGCCCGGCGACCACCCCGGGGCGGTCGTGGCGCGGGAGGGCGGCCGCGACGCCGGGGTCCGCGTGCATCTGCGGGTGAGCGGTCCGACGCTCTCCGCGCTCACGGTCGAGCGCGTGAGGACCGAGGGCGAGCGCATCTCGTACGACGTCGTCAACCGCGGCAACACGGTCCTGACCCCGAAGTTGAAGGTCCACGCGGAGGGCCTCTTCGGTCCGCTGCTCGACCGGGGCCCTCGCACGCTGCCGGTGGAACTCCTTCCCGGCCGCAGGGTCACCCTGACGGAACCGTGGGCGGACGCCCCCGCGCTCGACTCCGTCGAGGTGACGCTCACGGTGACGGCATCGGGCGGGGCCCACGGCAAGGCGACGGCATCGGCCCGTTTCGTGCCGTGGGGAGCTGTGGCGGGGGCGGGGGCCGGGGTGCTCGGTCTGGTCGCGGCGAGCGTCTGGTTCGTACGCGAACGCAGACGCAGGGCGGCGGTGGCGGATCCACCGCTCGGCGAGCCTGAACAGGGCCTCGCGGGGCGGGAGTTGGCGGCATCCAGTACGGGAAGGGGCGACCAGTTGTGAGCGGCCACCTGTTGTGGGCAGGCGTTCCGCGGGGCGATCGAGGTCTCCCCTGCACAAGCGGGGCCGGGAGCCCGGGGAAGGGTGGGAACGGCACCCCACTGCCGGGCACCGGTGGACGAGGCGGCAAGCGGTACATGGCCGCGGCCGCCGTGCTGGCGGTACTGGCGGCGCTGCTGCTCCCGGCAGCCGCAGGCCAGGCCGCAGCCGCCGAGAAGCCTGAGGTCACCCTCTCCAAGGCCGAGGCGGGCAAGGGCGGCGACATCACCGTCAAGGGTGCGGGGTGGCGGAGGAACGCCCTGCTCATGATGTTTATCTGCGGCCAGTCCACCCCGGGCGACGGCGTGCCCGGCGGCACGAACTCCTGCGCCAACGACACCGGCCGCGCCGTCACGACGGACGGCGAGGGAACCTTCAGCAAGAAGCTCCCCGTGGCCGAGCCGCCCAAGCCCTGCCCCTGCGTGGTCCACGTGGCCACGGTGACGGGCGACAAGGCCCAGGCGGACGCCGCCTTCAAGGTGGCGGGGCACCCCGTCGAACCCTTGCCCAGGCAGCAGGGCGGCGGGAAGCTCTCCGTCCTCACCGATACGCGTCTTGAGGGATCGAGCGGTGTCCTGACCTGGTTCGGCGCGCCGCCGTCCCGCAAGTTCGTCTTCACCGTGGGCAACGTCGGCTCGGCCCCCGTCAAGGATCCGGTCTTCCAAGTGGGCACCTCCCACGGCGTGTTCGCACCGCAGTGGGAGGAACAGCAGTGGCGCGGCATCATAGCCCCCGGCAAGAAGGCCCAGATCACGCTGCCGGTCGAGCTCTCGGCCGGGGCGCACGGCAACTACCTCGTCTCCCTGAAGTTCGGCGACAAGGTCCTCGCCGAGCAGCCCTGGGGCGTCGGCCGCCCGTGGGGCGTCACCGTCTTCTGGGTCCTGCTCTGCGTCGTCGTGCCCGCCGCCGTCTTCCGCATCGGCATGGCGGTCGTGGACAGGCTCCGTCCCAACCGGCGCCGCCGCAGCAGCCGCCCGGCGGGACGCCACCGTACCGGCAGGATCGCCGAACTCACCGACCGGCTGCCGAAGTTGCGGCTCTCCCAGGGGGCGGTCGCGGCGGACGAGGCGGCCCGTACACCACGTACGAAGCCGTCCCGCGAACCCCGCGAGCCCGGCAAGTCCGGCGGCTCGGGCAAGGGCGCGGCCACGAACACGGGGACCCTCCCGTGGTTCACCCCTGACACAGACCCCGGCGCCGGTACCGCACCCGCCGCCGGACAGCTCTCCGCACCGTCAGAGAACAGCCCGACGACGAAGGGAAACACGTGAACAGCACACGACGGAGAGCGGGCGCGGCCTCGGTCTCGCTGCTGCTCGGCGGGGCGGGCATCCTGCTGGGCGCGGGTCCCGCGCAGGCGGCCGAGGTGGCGTACAAGACGGAGTGCATTCCGCCGTCGATATCGGGGCTGCCGCCGGTGCAGGGCACCACCAAGGTGGAGATCACCGCGCCGGCCACCGCGAAGGTGGGCGACGAGGTCGAGGTCGTATGGAAGACCACGGAGGCCGCGTCCAAGAACCCGGACATCCTCGACCTGGACAAGGACACGGTGAAGCCGACCGGCACCATCAAGCTGGGCGGCGGCCAGACCGGTGACCTGGCGGTGGCGGGCGAGCGGGTCAATCCGCCGATCAAGAAGAACAGCCCGATGATCCTGTCCGACATGAAGGGCAAGCTGAAGCTGACCAAGGCGGGCGACATCACGCTCACCCCGGGCGCGTACAACATCAACGTCAGCAAGCCGATGTCGACGGACACGAAGTGCACGCCGAAGGAAGAGGTCAAGGCGGGCGCGACCATCAAGGTGACGGAGGGCGGCGGAAGTTCGGGCGGCGCGGCCTCGGGCGGCAGCACGTCAGGCGGCGGCACCGGCGGCACCGGCGGCACCGGCGGCACCGGCGGCACCGGCGGCACCGGCGGCACCGGCGGCGGCGACACGGGTGGTGGCACCGGCGGCGACACGGGCGGCGACACGGGTGGCGACACCGGCGGTTCCACCAGTGGCGGTAGCGGTGGCGACGACGGCGGCAAGACGGACTTCCCCGGCAAGGAAGTCCAGACTCCCTACAAGTGCAAGACGCCCATCGGCGACAAGGACGCCACGTCGCCCGTCCAGATCAACGCCAAGAAGGACGGCGGGAGTTACGGCCTCACCGTCGAGTTCAAGAAGTCCGTCATGGACAGCCCCGCCGACATCCCCGCGGACTCGGTGAAACCGTCGATGGAGGTCAAACTGGGCGGCGCGGACAAGGGCACGGTGCACGTCGAGGGCCCCACCAACAAGGAGCCCATCAAGTCGGGTGACCCGATGACGATCCCTGACCTGACCGGCACGTACAAGCCGGGCGCGGACGGCAAGTCGACGCTCTCGCCGGGCGTCCTCACGGTCAAGGCGCTCGGTACGACGACGACCTGTACGCCGACCAAGGCCGAGGTCTCGCTGGAACTCGACACGGCGGCGCAGCCGGGCGGCGCCGGCGGTTCCGGCGACGGTTCCGCGGGGGGCTCCACAACCGGCGGTGGCTCCGCCGCAGGCGGTGGTGGCGACCTCGCCGAGACCGGCGCCGAGAGCGACGGGGCCTTGCGCGCCCTCGGCCTCGTCGCCGGAACAGTGATTCTGCTGGGCGGCGCGGTCTTCACGTTCCTCCCCGGGCGAAGGAGTGGCCTCCGCTGAAGCCCCGCCAGGGGCGCGGGGAACTGCGCGAGCAACCAGAGACGACCCGCACCGGCCGATGGCGCGCCTCTCGCAGACGGGTCTGCCTGCGGCGGCCCGTCCGGCGGGTGCGGGTCGTCATGGGTTGCTCGCGCAGTTCCCCGCGCCCCTAAAGGGACGCCGCCGCTCAGGCGTGCTCCCGCAGCCACCGCAGGACCGCCTGGGCGAAACCCGGGTCCCTCAGGAGCTCGCCCCCGTGGGCCGAACCCGGCTCGATGCGCACCGCAACGTCCCGCAGCCCCGCCGCCCTCTGCGCCTGCGCGAGGTCCGTGGAGTGGGCGACCGGGACGAAGTCCGCCGCCGAGTGCGTGAGGTACAGGGGCGCGTCGTTCTTGCCGGAGGCGCGCGACTTGGCCACCAGGTCGACCCACTTCTTCCAGCACGGCCCGGAGGCCCGGTCCGGCGCACACCCCGCGAGCAGCTCCGACGTCAGCCGCAGCTTGCGCCGGGCCGCCGAGGCCGCGCGCGTCCCGCCGTCCTTCCAGGCGCGGTAGGGCGATGCGACGGGGGAGAGCGCCACCACGCCGCGCACCCGCTCGCGCCCGGCGCCGTAGGCCCCCGCGCTGACGGCGAGATGACCGCCGGCGGACGACCCGAGCACCACGGGCGTGCCGCCGCCGCGCCGCTTCACCCACCGCAGGGCAGCGAGCACGTCGTCGCGCTGCGCGGGCCAGGCGGCGTCGGTGGCGAGGCGGTAGTCGGTGTCGTACACGGTGAACCCGCGCTCCGCGAACCACCGCGCCCGCCCGCTCCAGTCGGTGTCCCGCACCCAGGAACCGCCGTGCAGGATCATCAGGGCCGGGCGCCCGGACCGGTCGCCGTACACGGTGATCTTCTGGCGCGCGTGCCCCCCGTACGAGAAGGTCCGGCCGGGCGGCGGTCCGGGCGCGCCCTCGACGGTGAGACCGGGCGGCGGTTCGGGAACGGCCTCGACGGAGAGGTCGGGCGGCGGTTCGGGCACGGCCTCGACGGCGGCACTGGACGACAGCAACGCCACGCAGAGGGCGAGGGTCGGCAACGTACGACGCATGGCCAGATGCTTCACCGCCCGGCCCCGTCACCGGCACGGAAACGTTCCGCGTCACCGCCACGGGTTAGTGAACGATCCTCTGTTCGCACGAGTGGACGAACGGCGAGGGCCGCCGCACCGGGTGGTGCGGCGGCCCTCAGTTCGAGCGTGGGGGTGTGCGGATCAGCGCACGTCACCCATGAGCGCGCGCACCTTGTTGCGGGCCATGTAGACCGAGAAGCCGGCGAGCACCGCGGCCGCGGCCTCCAGGGCGACCATGCCCTGGCCGTTGAGGTCCACACCGGCGATGGCGAGCATGCCGGTCACGCTGTCACCCGCGGTGACGGCGAGGAAGAAGACTCCCATCATCTGGGAGGCGTACTTCGCGGGCGCCATCTTCGTGGTCAGCGACAGGCCCACCGGGGACAGGCACAGCTCGGCGACCGTGTGCATCAGGAAGATCAGCACCAGCCACCACATGGTGACCTTCGTGTCGCCGGTGGCCATGCCCATCGGGACGAGGAACACGAAGAACGAGGCGCCGGCCATCACCAGGGCGAAGGAGAACTTCACGATGGTGCTGGGCTCGCGGTTGCTGCGGGCCATCTTGATCCACAGGGCGGCGAAGACCGGGGCGAGCAGCATGATGAAGCCCGGGTTCAGCGACTGGAACAGGGTGTTCGGCATCTCCCAGCCGAAGATGTCCCGGGAGGTGTGGGAGTCACCGAAGAGGGACAGCGTCGACGCGCCCTGGTCGAAGATCATCCAGAAGATCGCGGCGGCCACGAAGAACCAGATGAACGCCGTCATCTTGGTCTGCTCTTCGTTGTTGAGCTCCTTGTCCCGCTTGATCTTGACCAGGACCGCGACGGGGATCAGCAGACCGGCCACGGTGATCGGGAGCAGCGCCCAGTTGAGGGTGAGCCGGTAGACGTCGGTGAAGGCCACGAGGAGGTAGAACGCCGCGATGACGGCGACGGCCCCGAGGGTCTTGACGATGACGCCGCGCTTCTCCTCGGCCGACAGCGGGTTCGGGACCAGGCTGCTCTCCGCGGACAAGTGGCGGGAACCGAGCATGAACTGGATCGCGCCGAGCGCCATGCCGACCGCGGCCAGGCCGAAGCCCAGGTGCCAGTTGACCTTCTCACCGAGGATGCCGATGGCGAAGGGCGCGGCGAAGGCACCGAGGTTGATGCCCATGTAGAAGATCGTGAAGCCGCCGTCGCGACGGAGGTCCTTCGGGTCGCGGTAGAGCTGGCCGACCATCGTCGAGATGTTGGCCTTCAGCAGACCCGAGCCGACCGCGACCAGGGCGAGACCGACGAAGAACATCGCCGAGCTCGGCAGGGCCAGGCACACGTGACCGGCGACGATCACGATGCTCGCGATGGCCACGGTCTTGCGGGCGCCCCAGATGCGGTCGCCGATCCAGCCTCCGGGCATGGCCATGAGATAGACCATGGCCACGTAGACGGAGTAGATGGCCGTGGCAGCCGCCGCGGTGTACGCGAGGCCGCCGCCCTGGCTGCCGGTGGCCGCGTCTGCGCCGCCGGAGACCAGGTAGAGCACGAGCAGGGCGCGCATGCCGTAGTAGGAGAAGCGCTCCCACATCTCGGTCATGAACAGAGTGGCCAGTCCGCGGGGGTGGCCGAAGAAGGTCTTCTCGGAGCCAGGGGTACCGGCGGAGTCCTTCGTCAGGCTGGACGCCATGGGTCGATCCTCGTGGTTCGGGACGCGCGGCAAGAGCGTGTGCGCGCCCGGTGGGGGGCGGTCGGCACCGGGGTCGCACCGGCCTCACCCCCACGCCCGGGGAGTGTTCGCGCCCCTTTTCGGGGAAGGCGCAGGACGGGGACTCCGAGATCCACGCCCTGGGCGCATCGTCACGCGCAGGGCCCGACCACAGGTCATTCCTTTCAAGGCTGGCACAAGCCAGCCCGCACATAAAAGAGACCTAAGGCCGCACAGCGGGCCAAAGGTCCTTGCATAGTGCATCAGGCGTTGGGTCACCATACGCCACGACAGTGCGGCATATGGAAGGACTTGAGAGATGGATCACAGGTTACGGTGGAACCGCCGACCCATATTCGAAGGTGATCCCCAGGATCGCACCCCATAGCCGCAGGGGCCGACCGACAGCGGGCGATCACCCCACGGCAGTCCTCCGGCGCGGACTACCATCACCCCATGACCCGTGTACTGCTCGCCGAGGACGACGCGTCCATCTCGGAGCCGCTGGCCCGTGCCCTGCGCAGGGAGGGGTACGAGGTCGAAGTGCGTGAGGACGGCCCGACCGCCCTCGACGCCGGGCTGCGGGGCAGCGTCGACCTCGTCGTACTCGACCTGGGGCTGCCCGGGATGGACGGCCTGGAGGTGGCCCGCCGCCTCCGCGCCGGGGGGCACACGGCGCCGATCCTCATCCTGACCGCCCGTGCCGACGAGGTGGACACCGTCGTCGGTCTGGACGCGGGCGCCGACGACTACGTCACCAAGCCCTTCCGCCTCGCCGAACTCCTCGCCCGGGTCCGGGCCCTGCTCCGGCGCGGCGCGGCCGAACCGCAGCAGGCTCCGGCCACGCACGGCGTGCGGATCGACGTCGAGTCGCACCGCGCCTGGATGGGCGAGGAGGAGCTCCAGCTCACGGCCAAGGAGTTCGACCTGCTCCGGGTCCTGGTCCGTGACGCGGGCCGGGTGGTCACCCGCGACCAGCTGATGCGTGAGGTCTGGGACACCACGTGGTGGTCGTCCACCAAGACGCTGGACATGCACATCTCCTGGCTGCGCAAGAAGCTGGGCGACGACGCGGCGAACCCGCGGTACATCGCCACTGTGCGGGGCGTCGGCTTCCGCTTCGAGAAAAGCTAGCGGCGCCCCTGACGGGGCCCCCGCCGGTTTGCGATCCGGGACACTGGGGGCATGCGCCGTCGCCTCATTAACTCCACGCTGGCCGTGGTCCTCGTCGTCATCGCCGTCTTCGGCGTGAGTCTGGTGATCGTAGAGACGAGGACCATCAGCAGCAGCGCCCAGGAGCGAGTGACCAGCGAGGCGTTCCGCCTGGCCAGCGTCGTCGACAGCAGGCTCATCAGCGACGAGCGGATCAGCGCCGAGATCCTCCGGGACGTGGCCGCGGTCGACACCGACCGCTACGCCCTCATCGAGATCCCCGGCCGCGCCCCCATCGAGATCGGCACCCGCCCCACCGGCGACGTCATCCGGGACACGGCCATGGGCGAGGAGGGCGAGAAGGTCACCGTCGAGGAACCGCGCACCGCGGTCACCCAGGAGGTCGGCCGCACCCTGCTGATCATCGGCGCCGTGGCCCTGCTGGCGATCATCGCCGCCGTACTCCTCGCCGTACGTCAGGCCAACCGCCTGGCCTCGCCCCTCACCGACCTCGCGGAGACCGCCGAGCGCCTCGGCTCGGGCGACCCGAGGCCCCGCCACAAGCGGTACGGGGTGCCGGAGCTCGACCGGGTCGCGGACGTCCTTGACAGCAGTGCCGAGCGGATCGCCCGCATGCTGACCGCCGAGCGCCGGCTGGCGGCGGACGCCTCGCACCAGCTCCGTACGCCTCTGACGGCTCTGTCCATGCGGCTCGAGGAGATCACCGTCACCGAGGACCTGGACACGGTGAAGGAGGAGGCCACGATCGCGCTCGCGCAGGTCGAGCGCCTCACCGACGTCGTGCAGCGGCTGCTCACGAACTCACGCGACCCGCGCACCGGCTCCGCCGTCTCCTTCGACCTGGACGAGGTCATCAAGCAGCAGCTGGAGGAGTGGCGCCCGGCCTACCGCAGCGCGGGCCGCGCCATCGTCAGCTCGGGCAAACAGCATCTGCGGGCCGTGGGCACACCGGGGGCGGTCGCCCAGGTCCTCGCCGCGCTCATCGAGAACTCGCTCATGCACGGCGGCGGCACCGTGGCCCTGCGGACCCGCGTCACGGGAAACCAGACGGTCATCGAGGTCACCGACGACGGCCCCGGCGTCCCCGCCGACCTGGGCGCACGGATCTTCGAGCGCACCATCAGCGGCCGCAACTCGACGGGTATCGGCCTCGCGGTGGCCCGGGACCTGGCCGAGGCGGACGGTGGCCGCCTGGAAATGCTGCAGACCAAGCCACCGGTCTTCGGCCTGTTCCTCTCGCGTACGCCGCCACAGAAGCGGAACCGCGAGCACGAGGAGACGGTGCGCTAGGCGGTAGGGGCTAGGCGCTAGCGGGTGCCTCGCCCGGCGGGGCGCTTCTCGTCGGTCGGCACGGACTTCGTCCCGGCCTTCGTCCCGGACTCGGGCTCCAGGAACGATTCCGCATGGGCGACGGTCGCGGGCAGCGCCTTGAAGACCCAGGTGCGGTAGGACCAGAAGCGGAAGCAGGTGGCGATGCCGATGCCCACGAACTTGAAGATGTTGCGCTGGAGCGGGCTGTCCCAGTCGAAGCCGTAGATCGCCGCGTACAGGACGCCGTTCTCGATCACCAGGCCGACCGCGCTGAAGATCAGGAACAGCGTGAGCTCCTTGGTGCGTGAGCTCTTGTCGCGGTCCTTGTACGTGAAGTAACGGAACCCCACGTAGTTGAAGGCGATGGCGACGACGGTGGCGATCACGTTCGCCCGCACGGCCTGGAGGTCGGTGGTGTGCCACAGCAGGTTGGAGACGCTGAAGTTCACCAGCGTGCCCAGCGCCCCCACGGCTCCGAACTTGGCCACTTCGCGCGCGAGCTGCTCCAGTCGCACCCGTAGTGCGCCACGTTCCGTCATGGTGGTCGCCCCAACCCCCGTCGTCGATTCGTTCGGTCTCGTCCTCGTCGACGTATGTGGTGATTCGGTCGCGTCAACCCAGCCATGCTAACCAGCGACCCCCGCCCGCCGCTCGGGGACGCCTCCACACTGTGGCGGCTCTGTGACGACAGAGCCCGTGCGGTGCACGGAAACCGGCCGTTCGGAGGTGGCCGATACAGGCCGATACCCTGGGGGTGTGACGTTCCCGGTAGTCGGCATGGTCGGCGGCGGTCAGCTCGCCCGCATGACCCACGAGGCGGGTATCCCCCTCGGCCTGAAATTCAAGCTCCTCAGTGACACCCCTCAGGACTCCGCGGCGCAGGTCGTCGGCGATGTCGTCATCGGCGATTATCGCGACCTCGACACGCTGCGCGAGTTCGCGAGGGGCTGCGACGTGATCACTTTTGATCACGAACACGTACCCACCGAGCATCTACGGGCCCTGGAGGCGGACGGCATCGCCGTGCGTCCGGGGCCCGACGCGCTGGTGCACGCCCAGGACAAGGGCGTGATGCGCGAGAAGCTCACGGAGATCGGCGTGCCGTGTCCACGCCACCGGATCGTGCGCGATCCGGCCGACGTGGCGGCCTTCGCGGCCGAAGGCCTTGCCGAAGGCTCTTCGGACGGCGACGGCTTCCCCGTGATCCTCAAGACGGTGCGTGGCGGCTATGACGGAAAGGGGGTGTGGTTCGTACGTTCCGTCGAGGACGCCGAAGACCCCTTCCGGGCCGGTGTCCCCGTGCTCGCCGAGGAGAAGGTCGACTTCGTACGGGAGCTCGCGGCGAACGTCGTCCGCTCGCCGCACGGCCAGGCCGTGGCCTACCCCGTCGTCGAGTCGCGGCAGGTCGACGGCGTCTGCGACACGGTCATCGCGCCCGCCCCCGGCCTCTCGGAGGGCCTCGCGGGCCGGGCCCAGGAACTGGCCCTTCGGGTCGCGAAGGAACTCGACGTGGTCGGCCATCTGGCGGTCGAGCTCTTCGAGACGCGCGACGGCCGCATCCTGGTCAACGAACTGGCGATGCGCCCGCACAACTCGGGCCACTGGACGCAGGACGGGGCGATCACGTCCCAGTTCACCAATCACGTGCGCGCGGTGCTCGACCTGCCTCTGGGCGACCCGCGCCCGCGGGCGAAGTGGACGGTCATGGCCAATGTCCTGGGCGGCGACTACCCGGACATGTACCAGGCGTACCTGCACTGCATGGCGCACGACCCGCAGTTGAAGATCCACATGTACGGCAAGGACGTGAAGCCCGGACGCAAGGTCGGTCACGTCAACACCTACGGCGACGACCTGGACGACGTGCTGGAGCGCGCGCGTCACGCGGCCGACTACCTCAGAGGAACGATCACGCAATGACCGCACCTGTAGCACCGGTAGCACCTGTAGTCGGCATCGTCATGGGGTCCGACTCCGACTGGCCGGTCATGGAGGCCGCGGCCAAGGCCCTCGACGAGTTCGAGATCCCCTACGAGGTCGACGTCGTCTCGGCGCACCGCATGCCCCGCGAGATGGTCGCGTACGGCGAGGAGGCGGCGGACCGCGGCCTCAAGGCGATCATCGCGGGGGCCGGCGGCGCCGCGCACCTGCCGGGCATGCTGGCGTCGGTGACACCGCTGCCGGTGATCGGCGTGCCCGTACCGCTCAAGTACCTCGACGGCATGGACTCGCTCCTGTCCATCGTGCAGATGCCCGCGGGTGTGCCCGTGGCGACGGTCTCGGTGGGCGGCGCGCGCAACGCGGGCCTCCTCGCGGCGCGCATCCTGGCCGCGCACGACCCCGAACTCCTCGGCCGTATGCGGGAGTTCCAGCAGGAGCTGAACGAACAGGCCACGGAGAAGGGCAAGCGCCTTCGCACCAAGGTCGAAGGCGCGGGCTCCGGCTTCGGTTTCGGCTCGGGAAAGTGAGCGGCATGACCTCACCGGACAGCGCCGCCCTGACGGACGCCCGTGCCTTCCTCGCCGACTTCCCGGTCGTCGACGGCCACAACGACCTGCCCTGGGCCCTGCGCGAGAAGGCGGGGTACGACATCGACCGCCTCGACATCGCGACCGACCAGACGGGCAACCTCCACACGGACATCACGCGCCTGCGGGCGGGCGGAGTCGGCGCGCAGTTCTGGTCGGTGTACGTCCGCACCGACCTGACGGGCGACGCGGCGGTGAGCGCCACGCTCGAACAGGTCGACTGTGTCGACCAGTTGCTCACACGCTACCCGGATGACCTGCGGCGCGCGCTGACGGCTGCGGACATGGAGGAGGCACGGGCACAGGGCCGTATCGCCTCCCTGATGGGCGCCGAGGGCGGCCACTCCATCAACAACTCCCTCGCGACACTGCGGGCGTTGCACGCGCTCGGCGTCCGCTACATGACGCTGACGCACAACGACAACATCGCGTGGGCCGACTCGGCGACGGACGAGCCCGGCGTCGGCGGACTCTCCGCCTTCGGCCATGAGGTCGTACGCGAGATGAACCGCAGCGGCATGCTCGTGGACCTCTCCCACGTGGCGGCGACGACGATGCGGGCGGCCCTGGACACCTCGGTGGCGCCGGTGATCTTCTCGCACTCCTCGGCGCGCGCGGTCTGCGACCATCCGCGCAACATCCCGGACGACGTCCTGGAGCGCCTGCCCGTCAACGGCGGTGTCGCGATGGCCACGTTCGTCCCGAAGTTCGTTCTGCAGGCGGCGGTCGACTGGACGGCGGCGGCCGACGAGAACATGCGGGCGCACGGCTTCCACCACCTGGACACGACGCCGGAGGCGATGAAGGTCCACGCGGCCTTCGAGGAGACCACCCCGCGCCCCGTCGCCACGGCCGCGACGGTCGCCGACCACCTCGACCACATGCGCGAGGTGGCGGGCATCGACCACATCGGCATCGGCGGCGACTACGACGGCACGGCGTTCACGCCGGACGGCCTCGACGACGTCTCCGGCTATCCGAACCTGATCGCGGAGCTCCTGACCCGTGGCTGGTCGAAGCCGGACCTGGCCAAGCTGACGTGGCAGAACGCGGTCCGCGTCCTGGGCGCGGCGGAAGACGTGGCACGCGACGAGCAGTCGCGGCGCGGCCCGTCGAACGCGACGCTTCAGCAGCTGGACGGCTGAGGGCGTACGGACAGCGGGGCGGGGGCGGCCCCCTCTCCCACCCTGGCCGCCCCCCTCACCGGCCGCATACCCGTCCTCGACATCGCGCCCCTCGTCCACGGCGGGCGGCGGCCCGC